>JBEDUQ010000387.1:0-15500 GCA_040414855.1 Actinomycetota bacterium | reverse complement strand
ATGCTGCTGGACGCCGGCAGGGGGGGTGCGCCGGAGGAGGTCGTCCTGCGGGACCGGCCACTCCAGCTTTGCGGCCTGCTCTGGGTCCTGCTCGTGACGATCGGTGTGTACCTGCGCTGAGTCGCCTCGTCAGCTGTCCGTCCCGGCCTGGCCTCGCAGCTTCGCCGTGACTTGCCTTCGCGTAACGCAACAGCACCCTCGTGACGGCCGCGATGGCCGCGACGGCTGCCCGGCTTGCGTCGCGTCGATAGGCTGGTGGGCGGAGGCGAGGAGGGGGTTCCGGCATGGCGCAGGCACGTGCGATACCCACGGTGGCGCTGCCCGGCGAGGTGGCGATGCCCGTGATGGGGTTGGGTACCTGGCAACTGCGAGGCCGGCGGGGCTATGACGCCATCAGCTTCGCGCTGACGGTCGGCTACCGCCACATCGACACGGCGACGGTGTACGCCAACGAGGCTGAGGTGGGCCGCGCGCTGCGCGACAGCGGCCTTCCACGACACGACCTGTTCGTGACCACCAAGCTGCCCCCTGGCAAGGCCGGCCGGGAGCGCGAGACGCTCGCGGCGAGCCTGCGCGCGCTCGGGACCGACCACGTCGACCTATGGCTGGTCCACTGGCCGCCTGACGGCAAGGCACGACCACAGACGTGGCGGGAGCTGCTCGCGCTGCGTGATCAGGGCCTGGCCCGGGCGGTCGGGGTGAGCAACTACAGCATCAGCCAGCTCGATGAGCTGATCGACGCGACCGGACAGGCGCCGGCCGTGAACCAGATCAGGTGGAGCCCACGACGTCACGACCCCGGGCTGCTGGCCGAGCATCGTCGGCGTGGCGTGGTTCTTGAGGGATACAGCCCGCTGAAGGGGGCCCGCCTCGGCGATCGGGTGCTCGCCGAGATCGCCGCCGATCACGGGGTCACGCCCGCGCAGGTCGTCCTCCGCTGGCACGTCGAGCATGGCATCCCCACCATCCCCAAGTCGGCGACCCGGGAGCGGATCGAGTCCAACCTGGACCTGTTCGGCTTCTCGCTCAGCGACGCGGAAGTCGCGCGCATCGACGCCCTCGCGACCCGCTGACGCTGCCCGGCCCGCCCGCGACATCGAGGCCCACCGCGAAGTCAGCCCGGAACGGCTGCCGCCGCACCTGTCCGGAACTGTCGTCGAAGCCACGGAGCTGGCGGGCGGCCGGCCGCCGGTCGCCGCACCGACTTACCCACCCAATCAACCTGACAGGACACTAGCCTCTTGATCGGTGCGGAGGGCACATGTACAACCTGCTCAGGGGGTGGTGTGCATGGCACACGGTGGGGTCAGGACACTGGTTCCAGGCGCGGTGGGCCGGGTGGAGGCGGCGCAAGCGTTGGGTCGGCGTTGGGAGCAGACGGAGCCACGACAGGCTCACTGGCCCGATCCGTTGGCCAGGGTGACGGCCGCCACCGGCGGGGCCGGGGCACCCGAGCAGCACGCGGCGATGGCCCGCCGGCTGACTGGCGGGCGACCCGAGCGCGCCGCGCAGTCCTTGCTGCAGCTGCAACGGGGTTACGGCAACCGGTACGTCCAGCGGGTAGTGGAGCACACCCACCTACCGGAGCCGGGCACCGGACGTCCCCTGCCCAGGCCGATCCGTGGGTCCATGGAGCAGGCGTTCGGCTTGGACTTCGGCGCTGTCCGGGTCCACACCGACCCCCGGGCCAACCTCGTGAACCGATCGCTGGGCGCCCACGCCTTCACCCGTGGCCAGGACATCTTCTTCCGGCATGGCGAGTACGACCCCGGCAGCTCGGCCGGCAGGGAGGTGCTCGCGCACGAGCTGACGCACGTGGTGCAGCAGCGGGCCGGTGGGGCCAAGGGAACCCCGGGAACCCGGGGTGCGCAGCTGAGCATCGACCCGGCCCTGGAATCCGAGGCCGACGCCGCAGGGGCACGGGCGGCCCGGGGTGAGGCCGCGGGCCCGGTCACCGCGGGCTCCAGCGCGAGCGCGGGTCCCCAGGACGCCGTCGTCCAACCCAAGCTGGGGTTCGAGCTGGAGATGCTGGTCCTCACCGACATCGCCGGCCGGCCAGCTCCCGAGAAGGTCGAGCTGGGGACGTACGGCAACCTCGACCTGGTGGTCGACCGCAGCGCCAGCTTGGTGGGACGGACGCCCGCCCGGGCCGCGCTCGCCCCCTTCCGGAGGGTCGATCTCCCGGAGCAGCCGCCGAAGAAGGGTACGAAGCGGGTCGGGCTGGGTGCGTACGACCTGCCGACGACGTACGAGAGTCGGCGAAAGATCTCGGATCCAAAGGACCCCACTCGACAGGACCCCCGACCGGTGCGCCAGTACCTGAGGACGCTCGCCGAACAAGGGATCACGCCGCACACATGGCAGGAGAGGGTTCTGGACCAGTGGGTCAAGGACTACATCAGGTTCTCGGTCAACTGGGAGCAGGACCTCGCTGTCGCATCCCTGAAGAAGCTCATCGCGCTGGGTACGAAGCTGATGACGAAGTACCCGACGATGGCGCCGACCATCCAGCCGATGTTGCAGGAAGCACAGACGCATCAGCGTTCGTGGGGGCGCACCGCGCTCAAGCGGCAGAACTTGCCGGTGTCGATGGAGGTCAGCCCCATCGGCAGCAACCAGTGGAGCGGCAAGCACCCCATCGCGGAGGGCCTGACCGACGAAGGCTACGACAGCATCGTCGAGATCGTGACCAAGCCCTACGACGCCGAGACGAAGCTGGGGGCCGATGCGCTGATCGCCGACATGGCCGACGCGGCGGCGCTCGCCGGGAAGATCGAGAAGACGACCGCGAACTTCACCAAGCGCGTCCCGCTCAGGTCGGTCAGCGGTGTCCAGACGAAGGCTCTGGCGGCTTACATCGGCAGTGAGCAGGTGGACCGCGGGACCCAGCAGACCGACGCGTCGATCCAGTCCACGATGGCGATCGATGTGAAGGAGCTCTACGGGTTCTTCCAGGCCGGCATGGGAGACTTCACCGGCGGAGGCTTCCAGGGGCAGAGGGCGTTCAGGATCAAGCACCAGTCGATCGTGGACGTCGCGAGGGATGTCGGTCGGAAGGCTCCCCAGGTCGCGGCGAGCGTTATGGCCGATCTGCAGCCGAAGGCGTCCATCCCGCACCACCTGCTAGGGCTGTTCACGCTCGTGGCGCAGTACCTGTTGATGGGTGCGATGTTCGAGCAACCGGACTCGCCGCAGCTGGACAAGAACGCCGTGTCCCTCCTGTCCCGCACCGACCTGGCGAAGATCTACAGGATGAACGTGCCGGACCGCGAGAAGGAGTTGATCGCCACCCGCGTCGACACACTGAAGCAATCCCTGTTGCGGCACACGAGGCGGGCAGAAGGCGATCTGCTCCTCACGCCGGAGTCGCAACCGCCGCTACCCCAGGTGACCCGGAACATCACGTGCGGCGACTTCATCACCAACATCTTCACCCAGCAGTCGGACGGCTTCACGCCGCACCTCGACGAGGGCATCTTCAAGCAGATGGGTCCCGAGGCCATCCCGGGCTCGTCGGGTTCGGGGCCGGTGTTCGAGTTGCGGAACATGATCCCCCGCCAGGGCGACCGGTTCCCGAAGGACCAGTGGGTCCCCCTCACCGAGGACATCGTCTCGCTCCTGACCAAGCTCAACGTGAAGGGCTTCTGGAAGGAGCTGGGCTTCTAGTGTCCTGTTAGACGGGCGTCACGTGTGGAGGCGGAAAGCGAGGTCGGGCTCGAGGTGGGCGACGTCCATCTGGGCCTTCTGCAGGCGACCCGAATAATCCCAGTTCATCGCCTGCCAACGGGTGACCTGGTCCAGCATCCACATGCCGGACTGGCGGCTGCCATTGCCCGACCTGCCGTTGCCGCCGAACGGGAGGTGCGCCTCAGCGCCAGAGGTCGAGTTGTTCACGCTCACCATGCCGGCGGACACACCGCGCCTGAACGCGAACGCCTCCATCGGATCGGTGGTGTAGATCGACGACGACAGCCCGTACCCGGGGGCGTTGGCCAGTTCGATCGCCTCGGGCAGGGTCCGGTAGGTGGTCACGCCGACGATCGGCCCGAAGGTCTCCTCCATGAACAGCCGGTCCTCCACGCGCAGCCCGTCCACCACCAGCGGATGGTAGTAGAGCCCCGCCTCGGGATCGCCGACAAAGCCCTGCCGCGGGTTGGCGGCGGTAATGCGACCCAGGCCGCTGGAGCCGAGCGTCTTGTGGTGGCCGGCGATCCAGCCGAGGTATCCCTCGAACCGCTCGGCGAAGCGCCGGTCCAGCATCGGCCCGTAGAGCACCTCCTGGGTCGGGTCCCCGACGGGGGCGGCCGCCACCGCCGCGCCGAGCCTCGCGACCAGCTCGTCGTGGACCGACTCGTGCACGATCACCGTCCCCAGCGACGTGCAGCGCTGCCCGGCGGTGCCGAAACCGGAGAACAGCGCGCCCTCAACGGCCAGGTCCAGCTCCGCGTCCGGCGTGATGACCATCGGGTTCTTGCCGCCAAGCTCCAGGCACGGCGACTGCAGGTGGCGGCCGGCCAGCTCGCCGATCCTGGCGCCGACCGCGGTGGAGCCCGTGAAGCCGATCTTGTCGACCAGCCCGCGCTGCAGGGCCAGCTCCAACCCGGCGAAGGTACGCGCACCGTCGGCAAGGACCAGGTCGAGCACCCCGTCGGGCAGGCCGCCGGCCACGAAGATGTCGTACAGCGCCCGCGCGGACGCCGCGGCGTACTCTGCCGGCTTCCACACCACCGCGTTACCCGCCAGCAGGGCCGGGACCAGGTACCAGGAGGGCACCGCGACCGGGAAGTTCCCGGCGGTCACCACCGCCACCACGCCGACCGGGACCCGGAAGGTGAACAGCTGCTTGTCCGGCATCTCGCTCGGCACCGTCTGCCCGTACAGGCGCCGTCCCTCGCCGAGGAAGAAATCGCAGGTGTCGATGACCTCCTGCACCTCGCCGAGCGCCTCGGCATACGGCTTGCCGGTCTCGCGCGTGACCAGCCGCGCCAGCGCCCGCTTGTTCTCCTCGACGATGCGCCCGACCGCCGCGACCGCCCGGCCGCGAACCGGCGCCGGGACCTCCGCCCAGGCGCGCTGCGCCCCACGCGCCGCCTCGCACGCCGCCACGAAGGTCCCGGCGTCCCCAAGCGCAACCTCCGCCACCACGTCGTCGAGTCGCGCCGGGTTGACCGACGGCAGGGTCCCGCCGGGCGCGCCCTCGACCGGGCGACCTTCGACCACCGACGAAAGCTTCACGGTCACCGCCTCCCCGCACAGTTCCGCCTCACGGCCACACCGTGCAAGTATGCATTGGCGCCGCGACCGACCGAAGACGGCGGCGGGATGGCGGCCACCCTCCCTTGTCCGAGCGGATCGCGCAATCTAGATTCGAGGCTCAGCCCGCACAGGAGGAAGCGTGGTCCAGCAGCCGCGGCGCGGTGCGCGCCCCTTCTTGATCGCCATCGTCGTCGCCATCGCGCTCATCGTCGGGCTGCGCCTGGCGACGAACCGGGGCTCGGGGCGCGGGGAGGCGGACAGGGACCAGGCGACCTCGTGCGGCAACGGCGGCGTCACCGTGGCGGTCACCGCCTCGTCCGAGAAGGCCCAGCTGATGAAGCAGCTCGCCGCCGACTACACGGCCGGGCGACCGCGGGTGGACGGCCGCTGCGTCCAGATACAGGTGACCAGCAAGGCGTCCGGCCAGGCCATGGCGGCTCTGGCGCGACCCGGCGGCTGGCGGGAGTCCGAGGACGGTCCCCGGCCGGACGTGTGGACGCCCGCGTCCGCCGGCTGGGTGACCCTGCTCCAGCAGCGCACGGTCAGCTCGGACCGACCTGGCCTGGTGCCGGGAGAGGTGCCCAAGATCGCGGCGTCACCGCTGGTCATCGCCATGCCCAAGCCGATGGCCGAGGCGCTGGGGTGGCCCGCGAAAAAGCTCGGCTGGACCGACCTGCTCGACCTGGCGCGCTCCGGAGCCGGCTGGGGCAAGTTCGGCCACCCAGAGTGGGGCGCCTTCCGGCTCGGCAAGACCAACCCCAACTTCTCCACCTCCGGGCTGAACGCGACCATCGGCGCCTACTTCGCGGCCACCGGCCTGGCCAGCGACCTGACCACCAAGGACATCGCCAGCCCGAAGGCCCGCTCGTTCGTGTCCGGGGTGGAGCGCTCGGTGGTGCACTATGGCGACACCTCCCTCACCTTCCTCTCCAACCTGCAGCGCGCTGACGACCAGGGCGCCGGTCTGGCCTACATCTCAGCGGTCACCATTGAGGAGAAGTCCGTCTGGGACTACAACCAGGGCAACCCCACGGGCGACCCGGCCACGCTCGGCAGGCACGGCAAGCCGAGGATTCCGCTGGTCGCCATCTATCCCAAGGAAGGCACGCTGCTCAGCGACCACCCGTACGTGGTGCTGACGGCGCCCTGGGTGGACGACGCCAAGCGCAACGCGGCTGCTGACTTCCTCGCCTACCTTCAGAGCGGGCCGGCGCAGGCGAGGTTCCAGCGGTTCGCCTTCCGCGACTACCGCAACCGCCCCGGCTCGCTGATCTCGACCGCCAACGGGCTGTCGCCGAGCGAGCCGGCCACTCTGCTCTCGCCACCGGCGCCCGCCGTGCTCGACAGCCTGCTGCGGAGCTGGGGCGACCTGCGCAAACGCGCCAACGTGCTGATCGTGCTGGACACCTCAGGCTCGATGAGCGACGAGGCGTCCGGCACCGGCAAGAGCAAGCTGGACCTTGCCAAGCAGGCGGCGGTGAGCTCGCTGACGCAGTTCGAGGGCGACGACCAGGTGGGGCTGTGGATGTTCTCGACCAAGCTTGACGGCGACCGGGACTATCGCGAGCTGGTGCCCACCGGGCCGATGAGCCAGCAGATCGACGGCGGACAGCGCCGCACCGTGCTCCGGCAGCGCATCGAGGGCCTGCCGCCGGAGGGCGGCACCGGCCTTTACGACACCAGCCTGGCGTCCTTCCAGTTCATGCGGGAGCACCAGCGTGCGGACAGCATCAACGCGGTGGTGCTGCTCACCGACGGCGTGAACGAGGACAACGGCATCTCGCTCCCGGCCCTGCTCGACCAGCTCCACACCGAGCGGGGCGACCAGTCGGTGCGTCTGTTCACCATCGCCTATGGGGACGACGCCGATCAGGAGACGCTCCGGCGGATCGCCGAGACCACCAACGGCGCCGCCTACAACTCCTCCGACCCGACCAGCATCAACCAGGTCTTCACCGCGGTGATCTCGAACTTCTGAGAGGAGGCGTGGCTGGTGCCGACAGGGCACGCAGCCGACGACTGTGGCGTTCAAGGAGGACCTGGCCGAGCCCTGGGGCCTGCTGCTCGGGGCGACCGCCGGCGGGACGGCCTGGGCGGTCGGCCTGCCGGCGGTGCTCGCGGCCGGCGTGGGCGCCGCAGCGTGGCTGACCAGAGCGGCGGTCGCGCGGCTGGAGCGCGGCCGCTCCAGGGCACTGCCAGGGCGCCGCGGTCTGCCGGTCGAGCGGCGCGCGCCCGAGGGCCGCTGGCTGGAGCGAGCGCAGCGGGCGGCGGAGGGGTTCTCCCAGCTCGGCCAGGGCATGGACGAAGGGCCGCTGGCCGAGCGGGTTGCCATGATGGGGCCGAAGGTGCGCGACACCGTGGCCGCGCTCGAGCGTCTCGCCGGCCAGGCGACCGCCGTGAGCCAGGCGGTCGCTCGCCTCGACGCCCACTCCCTCGCCGCCGAGGCCGAGCGACTGCGGGCCGGTCGCGCCCGCGCCAGCGACGACGTGGCGGTGGAGCTTGACCGCTCGCTGGCCTCGGTGCAGGCACAGCGAGACGTGCTCGGCCGGCTGGCGGCGGCGCGCGACAACGTGCTCGCTCGGCTCGAGTCGGGGACGCTCGGGCTGGAGAGCCTGGTGGCCCGGCTGGTGGAGCTCGAGGCCATGGCCGCGGGCGGGCCGACCGGCGACCTGGACACGGTCGAGCAGCTCAGCGACGAGCTCGAGGGCATCCGGCAGGGGCTGGCCGAGACCGAGGAGGTGTCCAGGCGGGCGCTCAGCGCCTACCAGCGGACCAGCGAATAGCACGAGAGAATACTTCTCAGTGGACAAGGAGGCGGACGATGGGGAGGCTGCTGCGCCGAGCATGGCGCTACCTGGCGGCGGCGCTCTCGGGCAAGCTCGATGAGCTCTCCGACCCGAAGATCCAGATCGAGCAGGCGATCGAGGAGGCCAAGCGGCAGCACGCGCTGCTGTCGCAGCAGGCCGCCGCGGTGATCGGCAACGAGCGTGAGCTCCAGCTCAAGCTCACCCGATCGCTGGAGGAGACCGAGAAGCTCCAGGCCAACGCCCGCCAGGCCCTGCTGCTGGCCGACAAGGCCCGCAAGGCCGGCGACGAGCGCAAGACGGCCAGCTACGAGGACTCCGCCCGCGCCTTCGCCAGCAAGCTGGTGAGCGCTGAAGCGTCCATGAAAGAGCTGCACACCATGCACGACCGCGCCGCGCAGGCCTCCGAGCAGGCGCGATCGGCCGTCGAGTCGAATGCGATGGCGCTGCAAACCAAGCTGGCCGAGCGGACCCGCCTGCTCTCCCAGCTCGACCAGGCCAAGATGCAGGAGCGCATGAACGAGGCCATGGCCAGCATGACGGAGCTGGCGCCGGCAGGTGACACGCCAACGCTCGCCGAGGTCCGCGACAAGATCGAGAGCCGTTACGCCCACGCGCTCGGGCAGGCGGAGCTGGCCAGCGGCTCGGTGGAGGCGCGCATGCTCGAGGTCGAGCGCGCCGCCATCGACGTCGAGGGTTCCGCCCGGCTCGAGTCGATCCGCGAGAGCCTGGGGCTGGCTGCTCCCGAGCCCAAGCCTGCCCTCGAGGGCGAACGCTCCGACGGCGGTACCAAGGGGCCCGGGTAGCCGCACCAAGCTGGCCACCCCTCGCCGGCCTGGTGCGGAGGGCGGCCAACCTGGGGCTGGTCAAGAGCCCCTTGTCGATGCGGAGGGAACCGACACGATGACCAGCATTGCGCATGGTTTCGACTTCGAGGTCGGCCGCTGGAGGTCGACGGTGAAACGGCTGGCCGCTCCGCTCACCGGCTCGGATGAGTGGCTGCGCTACGAGGGCATCACCCTCGTCACCGCGTTGTGGCGGGGCGCCTACGCTGTCGAGCTCGACGTCCACGGCGACACGGGCCGGCTGCACGCGTTCAGCCTGCGCCTGTACGACGAGGCAGCCGACGAGTGGCTCCTGCGCACCGGCGTACCTGGCTCAGGCGACCTCGACCCTCCCCTACGCGGCGGTTTCATCGACGGCCTCGGCGAGTTCGTAGGCCCCGACGTCTACCGCGGCACACCAGTGCTGGTCCGACTCGTCATTCGCGACATCACCGCAACCTCCGCGCGCTTCGAGCAGTACTTCTCCACCGACGACGGCAACAGCTTCGAGCTGAACCTGGTCACAGATGACGTTCGCGCCTGACTGCGACCGGCTCAGGTCGTTTCCGTTGGGGTTCCGGGTGAGACGAGGCCGGTTGCGAGCTGCCAGGTTGGTCACAAGTTGACAGGGTCGTCCTGGATTCGTTGAGCAGCAGTCTGCATCTGGGCCAGGTGATCATCGACCCATTTACAGAGGACGAGCAATGGTTCGAGAAGTGATCGCCCCAGTGGGCTCAACGCATATTCGACCTTGGGCGGTACGACGGGGTAGACGGTGCGTTCGATCAGGCCGTGCCGTTCCAGCTTCCTCAGTGTTTGGATCAGCATTTTCGGCGACGCTCCGACGATTGTCCGTTGCAGGTCGCTCAGCCGCTTCGGCGTCCGAGCGATCGCGAACACGATCAGAATCGTCCACTTTCCGGAGACCAGCTCCAGCCCACGGGTTGTTCCCTCGATCGCACTGAGCTGGCCGACCATGTTGCCTCCCAGGTCGCGAAGACCGCTCTTGCGTCCATTATTTACCTTCGAGTGACTATAGCACCTTTTTGTAATCACTTTCCCAAAGATAGGTACGATATTACCCTGTCATCATCCTCCAGACCAGGATTACTCACCCTCTTGCCATTACTGTGCGTTTATTTCGCCGTTCGACAAGAGGCAGGACGTTTCCTTTCTCGATCTTCTCGAGGCAACCGGCCCGACCGCCAAGCCCGCCGACTCCACGGCAAGTCCGACCCCCTCGACGCCCAGGCCGCCGATCAAGTCCGTGCTGGATCCAAATGGGGTCCTCTCGCCCGGGCGATATGGGATCGGTTACTCCGTCGCGGTCACCGAGCAGGTCTGGGTCTGTCGTATCGCCGTGGAAGGGAGTAAGTGCCCGATGGAGTATCGACCGGTTGACTTGAAGGCATGCGCGAATGGTTACGACGAGGTGCGAAGCAAGCGAGGCGCGCCCTGGCGTGGCCGTGTGGAACTGCGGGGTCTTCCGTTCATGTTCCCCGAGGACGCGCGTGGTGGGCGGCTGGTCCGTGTCGGTCCGGGTGAGTCCGTGACGGTGCCGGTTGGACGCGTTGAGTCCTGTAGGACTGTCGTGTTCGCGCATCGCACAGCCAATTCCACCAAGCCGGCCCGGGAGCCGGTCGGCCGCGTGAACGCCATCTATCGCTTCGGCTTCGCCGATGCAGGCGGGACCAGCGTGGAGGCTCCGATTCGCGAGGGCTTCGAGATCGCTCCGGTATGGCTCGGCGATGCGGATCAGTGGGGCAGCAGGCCCAGCCTTGCCGTTCCAGACCATCGCGACTCGCGGCCTGCTCGTTTTGAGGGATCGTTCGCTGATTTCGGGTTGCGGCAGACCGAGGTCGTCGAAGCTGGGACGTGGACGACCGAGTCACCGCAGGCGCTTGGTGGCTGGCGGTTCTATCTGTGGTGCTGGTCGAATCCGTTGGTGGCGTTGCCGATCGATCGGGTCGAGGTGACAGCGCACGGTGCCGCGATCGAGATCGGCGCGATGTGTCTGGGCTTCGCCGATGAGCATCCGCTGCGGCCGGAGCCGGCTCGGGTCGTGGTGGCTGAGGTCCCTGCTGGATATGCCGGTGATGTCGACGATCTGGCGATCGACGTCGACCGAGGATCCGCGGGCTATACCAATCTGGTGGTGCAGGGGGCTCCAGCCAGCGATCCGCTGGCCGCCTGGGGTGATGCTCCCGCGTCGGACGCGACGCGAATGATCTATGCCAGAGTCTCCTCGGTCCCTTCCGGGACAGTCCGGGTCGCAGGCCGAGATATCGTCATGTCCGAGGCGCGCTGGTCCGATCTCCGCGACGGCAGCTTGGGTCGCGGGGGATCGATCAGGATCCCGGAGCGCGGTCGCAATTGGGTTCGGGTCAATGTCGTCGACGACCTGACCGGTGAGCGGATGCACTGTCGTGTGCATTTCTGTTCGCCTGACGGCGTCCCGTACCAGCCTCACGGGCATCCTCAGCACGTCAACAGCAACCTGGGAAGCTGGAATGTGGATGTCGGATCGGACGTGCGCTTGGGGCGAACGACCTACGCGTACATTGACGGTTCGTGCGAAGGCTGGCTGCCCCGAGGCCCGGTGAGGGCGCAGGTGTCGCGCGGGTTTGAGTACCAGCCTCTCAACGACTGGATGACCGTCGAGCCGGACACGACCGAGCTCACGCTGCGAGTCAGGCGCCTGTTCGATTCCTCGAAGGACCGCTGGTTCAGTGGCGACACTCATGTTCATTTTGTCTCGAGCTTTGGCGCTTTGAGGGAGGCGGCAGCGGAAGGAGTCTCCGTCGTCAATCTTCTGCTTTCGCAGTGGGGGAACCTCTTTTCGAACGCCGAGGACTTTCTTGGCCGACCGGTCCTGAGCGAGGACGGCAAGACGGTCCTTTACGCGGCGCAAGAGAACCGGCAGCACTTCCTCGGCCACCTGAGCCTGCTGGGTCTGAAGCAGCCGATAATGCCATGGTCGACCGATGGTCCGGAGGAAGCCGAGCTGGGCGGGGCGCTCGAGGCGACTCTGACGGACTGGGCTGATCGTTGCCGATCGCAAGGCGGCACCGTGGTCGTCCCCCATTTTCCGGCTCCGGGTGGGGAGCTCGCCGTGCTCGTCGCGACTGGTCGAGCTGATGCGGTCGAATTCGGTGAGCACCAGGAGCGCTCGCTGGTTGAATACTATCGATACCTGAATGCTGGCTTCCGCCTGCCGCTCGCGGGCGGGACAGATAAGATGTCAAATGATGTTCCGATCGGTCTCAGCCGGACCTATGTTCGTCTCGACCACGATCACGAATTCGGGTTTGAGCCCTGGTGCCAAGGTCTCAGAGCAGGCCGCAGCTATATGACCAGCGGCCCGCTGCTCGAGTTCACGATCGACGGCGCGCAAATCGGCGACTCGGTACGACTCCCTGAGGGTGGCGGCTCAGTGGCCGTGCAGGCGCGTGCGCGGAGCATCTTTCCGATGTTCAAGCTCGAAGTGGTGCAGGACGGCCGAGTCGTCGCCAGCTCCGAAAGTGAGATCGGGGTGCGGGACCTCGTGATCGACCAACCCGTCCGCGTTCGTCGCGGCAGCTGGCTGTGCGTCCGAGTCGGTGGCGGCGGACCGGCCCATCTCACCCATCATAGGGACTCGTGGCGGCGAGCGATCATGGCACACTCGTCACCGATCTACGTGGCTTGCGGGGACAACGAATACCCGGTGGACCGGCAGGCACTGGAGTACACAATTGCGTCGGTCGAGCGAGGGCGATCCTATGTGACCGAGCTCGCGCCAGTCGACCTGGGAAACGACGCGCGCCACCACCACCTCGGTGATCATCGCCAATACCTCAGAAAGCCGTTCGAAGACGCATACGAGATCCTGATGCGAAGACTCAATCGCCTCGACAAGTCCTGACTCCTCTCCGGCAGGAGCCGCTGTTCGGCATGCACCGCAACCAGCCGAATCTGCAGTGCCCGGTCGGCATGGGCATCCGGCCCGCGCTGGGTCACGTCTACGGCGAGATCGAGCAGGCCTTGCGGCGCGAGTTGGGGCGCACATCGATCGCAGAGGTGCTGGTGGATGAGTGACCTACCGCACCCGATCGTCGAACTGAGGCAGTACACGTTGCGCCCTGGCCAGCGGGACGCGCTGATCGACCTCTTCGACCTGGAGTTCGTCGAGACACAGGAGGCGGTCGGCAACGTGCTGCTGCTACGGCCGGTGACGGCGCGCTCCGCCTTTCCCGTCCCCGCCGCCGTACGCCCCCCGATCGGCCACACCGCACTGCCGCCGTCGCGCATCCTCGCGACGTTGTACTACCGTGACCGCCCGTTCGACGAGGCGTTCGTCAATTTCTTCGACCGCCAGGTCCGCCCAGTACTGGCCGATACAGGAGCCACGCCGCTGGCATGCATGCAAACCGAGCACGCCGAGAACACCTTCCCCGCCCTGCCGGTACGTACCGGCGAAAACGTCTTCGTGTGGTTCGCGCAGTTCCCAAGCATGGCCCGTCTTAGCGACCACCTGCATCAGCTGAAGCGCTCGGACCGCTGGCACGACCAGGTGCTGCCTACCTTGTCGGCAATGCTCGCCTGCACCCCAGAGCAGCTGCGCCTGGCCCCGACCGCCAGGTCGCTCCTGCGCTGAGGACCGCCGGCCGCGACCTCCAGACAGCGTCGGCGAGGGTTGCCCGGCGGTGACACAGTCGCGAGGTAGGGTGCTGACGAACGGTCGTGCAGCTCCAAACCTCGAAGAAGGCTCGCCATGGCCAAGCTGATCTATGTGTTGAATGTGTCACTTGACGGCTACATCGCCGACGAGGACGGCAAGTTCGACTGGGGGGTACCAGACGAGGAGTACTACTCCTTCATCAACGACCTGCTACGGCCGGTCGGCACCTACCTGTACGGGCGCCGGCTGTACGAGCTGATGCAGGTCTGGGAGACCGACCCCGCCGCCGCGGCCCAGTCGCCCGGCTCGCGAGAGTTCGCGCAGATCTGGCAGGCGGCCGACAAGGTCGTGTACTCCAGGACGCTGGCGGCGGCCTCCACCACCAGGACGCGGATCGAGCGGGACTTCGACCCCGAAGCGGTCCGGCAACTGAAGGCGGCAGCCGAGCGTGACCTCACCGTGGGCGGTCCGACCCTCGGAGCGCATGCGATCACCGCCGGGCTGGTGGACGAGTACCACCTGTTCGTCTGGCCGGCCGTGGTGGGCGGCGGCAAGCCCTTCCTCCCCAGCCGGGTCCGGCTCCAGCTCGAACTGCTGGACGAGCGCCGGCTCGGCAACGGCTTGGTGTATCTGCGCTACCGCACCCAGACATGAGCAGACGCCGGCAGCGCCCACGTCCGGGCGCCGCCGGTGCTTATGCGCGGGTGCCTTGGGACCGTAGGCCCTGAGCGGCTGGCGGTGAGCAGGACTCGGTTGCGGCGCCCAGTCAAGGGCCTGGCGCTGGCGGTGATTCTCCCGTCCCTGCTCAGCCCCTTCGGTCTGTACCTCAGTCCTGCTCTTCCAGTTCGTGGCGACCTGGAACAACTACTTCCTGCCGCTGGTGGTGTTGAGCGACCCGACGCACTACCCGGTGGTGGCCGGCTTCGCCCGACCGGGAACCTGATCGCGGCCGCTGCAGTAGCAGGAGCGTGATGAGGACAGGCGCACCGCAGCCTCGGCCGCCACGACGGCGGACCTTGGCACTCAGCCCGCTCGTCGGGATCGGGGTCGGGGTGGTGATCCTGGTCGGGACGGTCGTCGTCGGCCGCGCGGGCAGGTGGGAGCAGCGGGAGCCCACCCGTCCAGCGCAGGCTACGGCCACCTCCTCCACGGTGGGGGATTCGCCCGCTGTGACGGCGCCGCGGCCGAGCCAGTACGGCGCCTGGCCGCTCAGGGGCGTGCCGCTGCAGGGTCCTACTGGCCTGCGGTTGCTGATCTCCAGCGACCGGGTGCCGATCGTGCTGGATGTGGACCGGGGGTCGATCCAGCCGATCACCGGCCTGCCCACCGGCAACGGCCGGCGGGTCTGGATCCAGGCGGTGGGCGAGGACGCGATCGTCGTCTCGGAGCGGCCTCGCCCGGTGAACGACCCGCTGCGGGTGGCGGACATCTTCTGGCTCCGGCATGGGGGCACCGTGGCGACCAGGCTGGGTGTGGGCGCAGATGCCGCGGCATCCACCGATGGTCGGGGCGTGTGGCTGCTCAGCTACCGGGACAAGACCAAGAGGCGCTGCATCCTCAGCCAGGTCGCACTGGACGGACGCCCGCGGCGGCCCGCTCGGCCCATGCCCTGCCGGACCCTTCTGCTCCAGGAGGTCCCGGCCGGGCTGCTCATCGATAACGGCAGCGCGCTGGTCACCCCTGACGGCGCCGTCGTCCGTCTGGAGAGCCGGTACAGCGAACCGGCGGGCGGGAACTTCGTGCTGCACGGCGCCGAGGCGGGCGGGCCGATCATTCTCGCGGACCTGGGCGGGGACACCAGGTGGCGGCTGCCTTGGCCAAGCCGGGTGGATGGGCCGCAGGCCGGCATGGCTGGGGTCAGGGGGCGCCCAGACGGGCGGCTGGCGGTGGTTGGCTTCGGGGACCCCGCTGACCCCGGCCCCGAGCAGGCACTGGACTTGTGGCTGCTGGACCTGG
>JBEDUQ010000386.1:0-2057 GCA_040414855.1 Actinomycetota bacterium | reverse complement strand
CCTGGTGGCGGTGGTCGCGCCGGCCCTCCGGCACGCGCACCATGACCACCAGCCAGCGGCCGTCCCAGGCGCTGGCGACCCCCTCGAAGTTGTAGATGCGCTCGCGCCCCCGGACCAGCAGGTCCCTGGTCGGCGCGGACAGCCGCCACCGGGCCTGCCTGCCGACCCGGTCCCGCTCCAGCCAGCCCTCGGCCGCGCTGCGGGTGACCGCCTGGCGTGCGGTGACCTCGCGGATGCCGAGGGCGACCAGCGAGCGGACCAGGGCGGCGTTCCACACCGGCTCGGCGTGGTCGAGCACGAACTCGCCGAGCACGGTGAGCAGCAGCGACCGCGCCGCCGGCCCGCCCAGCGACCGCCGCCGCAGGGAGTCTGGCGCCAGCGCCGCGAACGGGCCGGGCGCGAGGCGGGCCGCGTGGTCCGCGGTCGCGGGCCCCTCGGCGGTCGCGGGGCCGGGGCCGGCCCGCCCCGCCCCGCCGGGGACCCTCGGTGTCGCCCCGCCGGGGACCCTCGGTGTCGCGCCGGCGGGGATCCTCGGTGTCCCGCCGGCGGGGACCCTACCCATCGCCGGTCCAGACGCGGTCGGGGTCGAGCTTGCGGAGGGTGGCGAGCGTGGCCGGGTCGGGCGCCGCGGTCACCGGCGCCTCCGGCAGCTCCGGCAGCTCCGCCGCCGCGACCTTCTCCGGCCAGCCCCACGGGGTCGCCGCGACCACCTCGGGGGCGCGCTCGCCCGGGTGGACCGAGGCCAGCTCGAAGCGCCCGGTCACGGCGGTCGCGCGCAGGACCGCCCTGGTGGTGATCAGCGTGACCGACTCGCACGGCGGCAGGCCGACCCGCTCCCGCCAGCCGGAACCCTCGCCGAAGCCCGGGCTGGTGCGGTGGTCGACCCGCTCGACGAAGCGGCGCGGCTCGTGGGCCATGATCACCAGCAGTCGGCGCGCGGCCGAGGCGATGTCGCAGCCGCCGCCGCTGCCGGGCAGCCGCACCTTGGGGCTGTCCGCCGGCCCGATCCTGGTGGTGTTCAGGTTGGCGTGCCGGTCGATCTGCGCGCCGCCGATGAAGCCGAGGTCGACCCGCCCGCCGGCGAGCAGGCACATCGCCCGCGAGAGGGCGCCGGCCCACAGCGCGCCCTCCAGGTTGGGCGGGTCGCTCATGGTCACCACCGGCCCGCCTGGCGGCGTGTCGCGGAGCACGCCGTTCTCGAACGCGCCGACCGCGCCGGGCGCGTGCGTCGAGACCGCCAGGGCGAAGGCGAGCAGCGGCAGCCGCATGCCGACGAACACCACGTCGCCGTCGCGGACCTCCCGCGCGGCGCAGGCGACCATCAGCTCGCGCCTGGTCAGGGCGCCCGCCTCAGCCATGCCGCCCGCCCCCGAGCAGCCGCAGGTAGCCGGCGCGGTCGGCCACCCCGAGCACCCAGCGGTCGAGCCAGCCGGCGAAGCCCTCCTCGGTGGCGCTGGCGGCGGCGTAATCGCGGAAGGCGTCGGCGTCGTGGGCGCGATAGCCCTGGAGCGGCGCCGGGTGGGTGCCGCCCGGCTCCGGAACGACGGCGGCGACCAGCGCGCCTGGCACCAGCGTCAGCTCGGGGTGCTCGCGGATCACAGCGGTGTCGACCAGCTCCTCGGCGACCACGATCACGGTCCCGGCGGCGCCGATCGCCTCGGGGGAGATGCCGAGGTTGCCCCAGGCCTGCGCGTTGCCGGCGCGGTCGGCCCGCTGCACGTGCACGACCGTGACGTCCGGCCGCACCGCGCGCACGCCGAGCAGCCGCTGGCCGCTGAACGGGCAGGTCACCGGCGCGAAGCCGTCGTGGGCGCCGGCGATATCGGAGCCGAGCGCGGTGCGCGTCGGCAGGTAGCCGACGCCCGACGCGGCCGCCTGAAGCGCCAGCGAGATCGTCAGGTTCGAGTGCTCGCGCACGGTGACCGGCCCGGGCCGGCCGTGCTCGACCGCGCGCCGGAAGCAGTAGCCCGAGCCGGTGGTGACGTTGCCGACCCAGGCGGCCTCGATCACCGACACGCAGCCGGCCCCGACGAGCTGGTCGAAGATCGCGTCGGCGA
>JBEDUQ010000385.1:0-4500 GCA_040414855.1 Actinomycetota bacterium | reverse complement strand
TGGAGCACAGCAGCCAGTTGCCCGGGGCTGGTACCCGATCAACGGGGCGCGACAAGACAGCCGCGCACCGCGACGCCGCCGACCGTCACGAGCTCGCCGCGCGCAACCATGAGCGCGCGGCAGAGTTCTGGGATTCCCGACGGGATGCTGAACGGGCTGGTCTTCAGCGTGAGATGGCCGCATATGAGCGCGCCGGAGCGGAGCTGGAGCGTCGCTGGATGGAGCTGACCGACCCGAGCTCCGCGAACCCTGTGAGGGCACGAGGCGCAGCCGCCCGGCCGCACGTGGCGCGGCCGGGCGGTGTCGAGGAGCCTGGGGGCTAGGCTCGCGCGGGTTCGGGCTCGATGGCGCTCCCCGAGGCCGTCCGCGGCCGCTGGGTGGCATGCAGCGGTGATGGCGCCACCCGGAGCAGGCGGGCTGCCCAGCCGGGGAGCCACCAGTTGTAGGCGCCGAACAGGCTGACGAACGCGGGCACGAGCAGACACCGGATCAGCGTCGCGTCGACCAGGATGCCGGCGCCCAGGCCGGTGGCGAGGATCTTGATGTCGGTCCCCGGCGCGGTCGACATGGCCAGGAAGGACAGGACGAGGATCAGCGCCGCGCTGGTGACCAGTCGGCCGGTGCGGCCGATGCCCTCGATCACGGCTTGGCGGGTGTCGCCGGTCCGGTCGTAGCTCTCGCGCATCCGGGCGAGGATGAACACCTCATAGTCCATCGACAGCCCGAACAGGAACGCGAAGACCATGACGGGAACCCACATCGTGATCGCACCGGTCGCCGGGATTCCCCACACGGCCTGACTGGCATGACCCTGCTGCCAGATCAAGGTCATGACACCGTAGGCCGCGGCCAGCGAGGCGAGGTTCATCACGACTGCCTTGAGCGGGAGCAGCAGCGAGCGGAATGCCCGGGCGAGGAGCACGAAGGTCGCCAGCGCGATCAGCCCGAGCATCAGCGGGAAGCTGCCGTACACGTCGTGGCTGAAGTCGAGCATCGAGGCGCCCGAGCCGGCCACCCCGAGAACGCCGGGGGTATGGACGAGAGCGCGGCGGACGGTCGCGACCGTGGTCTGCCCGGCCGGGACGTTGGTCTCGGCCGTCGGCAGCACGGTGATCAGCGCCGTGTCCTCGCGACGGAACGACGGCGTGGTGGGTGAGATCACCGCGCGCACGCCCGGCAGAGCGCTGAGCTCATGGATCGTCTTCGGCACGGCGGCCTGGCGGGCGAGGACGTCGATCGGGGTCAGCGTGCCCGCCGGCACTCCGCCCGCCTCGAGGCTGCTCAGCGCGGCGTGCGCGGGTCCGCTCTGGGCGAGGGCCGCAGTGCTTGGCTCGCCGACGTGCATCGAGAGCGCGGGGACCATCAGCACGATCAGGACAGCCGTGCCGGCGATCGCGGCCAGGCCGCGATGGCGGGTGGTGAAGCGTGCCCAGGCGCTCCAGCCGCGGCTGGCAGCGTTGTCGGTGCGGATCCGCGGCCAGTCCAGCCGCGGGCCGATGCTCGCGAGGATGACCGGGAGCAGGGTGAGGGCGACGGCGACCGAGATCAGCGGAATGAGCACGCCGCCGAAGCCTGCGTTGCGCAGAAACGGCACGGGGAGGACCACCAGCGCGAGCAGGCCGATTCCAACGGTCAGCCCGGAGAACAGCACAGCCCGGCCGGCCGAGGTCATCGCGGCGTGGACAGCCTGCTCGTTGTCACGGCCGTGGGCGCGCTCCTCGCGCCACCGGGTGACCACCAGCAACGAGTAGTCGATCGCGACGCCCAGCCCGATCAGCGCGATCAGGAACTCGACGACCAGGCTGACCGTGGTCAGATGGGTGAGCCCGTTGAGGGCCAGGAAGGTGGTGAGGATCGATACGCCGGCCATGACCAGCGGCACGAAGGCCAAGAAGCTGGCGAACACGAAGGCCAGCACGACCAGCGCGCCGAGCCCACCCAACATCGACTCGACGAGCACTCCATTTCCCTTGGACGACGGCTTGCTGGTCGCGAGCGCCTGGATGCCGGTGGTCCGGACCTGCCAGGACGGCGGCACCGCGGCCCTGATCGCCTGCTGGATCCGCGCGGTGGTCGCGTCCGGGGACATCGGATCCTGCTGGGGGCCGAACACGAGCGCGTAGGTGCTGCGTCCGTCGGTCGTCGCGAACGCTGCGTCGTGCGTGGTGGCGTAATCGGTCACGCGCGCGGTGGGAACGACCTGGCGAGCCGTGGCGAAGGCGTGATCGAGCCGCGCGGCGACGCCCGGCGTGTGGACGGTGGTGCCGGCAGGCAGGGTGATCACCGGCACCGTCGGGTCCTGCGCTCCGTTGTGGCGGTAGAGCGCCTGAATCCGCGCGTCGGTGCGGTAGGCGCCGCCGGGCAGGGCGAAGGTGGTGGTCAGGCGCTTGGTCGTGGCGCCTGCGGTCATCGCTCCCGCGACGGCCAGGACCAACCAGGCCGCCACGACAAGAAGCTTGTGCTTGAGAACGAATTGCGTGAGCGCCGACATTGCAGATCCTCCTGGAGGCGGGGTCGAAAATTGCCTGCCCAAAGCATCGGCGGCGGGCCGGGGCGTGTCGTCGTCGGCGCGGAGTGATCCGCACTACGAGATCTGCAGCAATCGCGGGCCGGGTGTACTCCAGCTGGAGTAGCTCCACGGACTCCGTGGGGAGGATGACCGTGGCCGACCCGGGGGTTACCCTCGCATGGCGATGAGCACCGCACCCACCGCCGTCCGGCCTGCCAGTGGTCGCCGCTGGTCACGGGTGGCCGACGCGTGGGAGCGAATGCGGCGCTCACCGCGCACGTTCGACATCGCCCTCGCGGTGGTGATGGCGGTGATCACGGTGGCCGCATCGGCGGGGGAGGCCCACCCCAGCCAGACGACCGACCAGCCGCCCGCGGGTGTCCACCTCCCGACCGCGCCGGTCGCCTACCTCTTGGTCGCCGTGAGCGCGCTCGCGCTGATCTGGCGTCGCCAGCGGCCGGTTCTGGTGCTCGCGGTCTCGCTCGGTTCGGTACTCCTCTTCACCTGTCTGGGCTACTTCAGCGGCGCGGCCGTGCTCAATCCGATGTTTGCGCTGTACGCGGTCGCCGTCGCGGTCCCGACCACTACGGCGATCGCCCTGTCGGTCATCACGATGCTCTCGCTGATGGCCGCCACGGCGGCCTTCGGACCCTTCGGCACCGGCGGCGGCTTCGTCCTGATCCCCGGCGAGGTCGCCGCCGCCCTGTTCCTCGGTCTGTGGGTGGCCGGCCGTCGCGCCGCCCTCAAGGAGCGCGAAGACCAGGCCCGGCGGGCGGTCGATGCCGAGCGGCTGCGGATCGCCCGCGAACTGCACGACGTGGTGGCGCACACGATGGCCACGATCAATGTCCAGGCCGGCGTCGCCGCACACGTCATCAACCGGCAACCCGATCAGGCGGCCCAAGCGCTGGAGGCGATCAAGCAGGCAAGCAAGGAAGGCCTCCGGGAACTGCGCGGAATCCTCAACGTCCTGCGCCAAGCCGACGAGCCCGACGAGCGCTCGCCCGCACCGCGCCTGGCGCAGCTTGATGTGCTGGTCGAGAACGTGACCCGGGCTGGTCTCCCGACCTCGGTGGTCGTTCATGGCCAGGCCCGGACGTTGGCCCCGACCGTCGACCTCACCGCCTACCGGATCGTGCAGGAATCACTCACCAACGCGTTGCGCTACGCCGGCCCGACGACGGCTCGCGTGACGCTCTCCTACACCGACCACGAGCTCCACGTCGAGGTCCTCGACGGCGGACGCGGCCGGGCCGACCACACGCCCGAGGGCGCCGGCCACGGCATCGCCGGTATGCGCGAGCGCGCCGAAGCCGTGGGGGGCGCCCTGACCGCCGGCCCCGGCCCGGAAGGCGGCTTTCGCGTGCAAGCCCGAGTACCGCTGAGCTCGCCGTGATCCGCGTCCTGCTGGCCGACGACCAGGCGCTGATCCGCGCCGGCTTTCGCGTTCTCCTGGATTCCGCCGAGGACATCGAGGTCGTGGGCGAGGCCGAGAACGGCGCCCAAGCGGTCACGATCGCCCGTGAGCGCCGCGCCGACGTCGTGCTGATGGATATCCGCATGCCGACCGTGGACGGCCTTGAGGCCACCCGCCGGATGGCCGCCGACGAGAACCTGGCCGGGGTCAAGGTGCTCATCCTGACCACCTTCGAGAGCGACGAGTACGTCTACGACGCACTCCACGCCGGCGCGAGCGGCTTTCTGGTCAAGGACACCGAACCGGAGGAGCTGCTGCATGCGATCCGGGTGGTCGCTCGGGGTGATGCGCTGCTCTCCCCGGGGATCACCCGTCGCCTGATCGCCGACGTCGCGGCGCGCCGTCCCGCCCGCGCCAACATCCATCCCGCGCTGTCGGAGCTCACCGAGCGCGAGCGAGAGATCATGGCCCTGGTCGCCGAAGGCCTGTCGAACGACGAGATCGCCGGCCAACTGTTCCTCAGCCCGCTGACGGTCAAAACGCACGTCAGCCGCGCGATGCTCAAGCTCGGCGC
>JBEDUQ010000384.1:0-16106 GCA_040414855.1 Actinomycetota bacterium | reverse complement strand
CCGCCTGCGCGATCTGGCGCGCGCGATCAATCATCCGCGCGGACACGTCGACTCCCAGCGCGCTGCCGGCGGCGGCCGTGCGCGCGGCCGCGCGGGTCGTCTGTCCGGTCCCGCATCCGACGTCGAGGACGCGGTCGTGGCGCCGGACGTCACAGGCACGGCGCAGCACCTGGTTGTGCAGCCGCAGCTCGGCGTCGTAGTCGACCGGCGGTCTGGGCATGCCGTCAGGGACCGGCGGACCGGGTGTTGTATCCGTATTATCCGGAGTGGAGGGCATGACGGATCACAGGGTAGACGACTTGGGACGGTCCTTCGTGCCGCCACCTCGGGGCGGGGAACACGGCCTGAACCGCCTCCTCCGGGCGGCGCCGACGGGGCCGAACCGCCCTGGCGGGACCGCGGGTAGCCTTGTAACGCAACGCCCGCCGGTTGCGTCTACCATCGACGCAAGGTGGGCGCTAGCTTGCCCGGGTTTCCGCCAGATAGCGGCAATGCTCGCAGAGAGGCTCGATGTTGAGAGCGGGGAGGCGTGAGCGGCTAGCGGTGGCGCAGGAGAAGACCCCACAACGTCGGGGGCGGATGGCCCAGGCGGGGGCGGAGGAGTTCCGGCTGCTCGTCGAGGGTGTGAAGGACTACGCGATCTTTCTGCTCGACGCGAACGGGTGCGTGATGACCTGGAACGCGGGCGCGCAGCGGATCAAGCAGTACGAGGCCGAGGAGATGCTCGGGGAGCACTTCTCGCGCTTCTACACGCCTGAGGACCGCGAGGCGAACCGCCCGGCCAAGGCGCTGGAGCAGGCGGCGCGGGAAGGGCGCTTCGAGGGCTATGGCTGGCGCGTCCGCAAGGACGGCAGCCGCTTCTACGCCCACGTGACCATCACCGCGCTCTACGACAAGCGCGGTGGCGTGCATGGCTTCGCCAAGGTCACCCAGGACGTGACCGCGCAACGCGAGGCGGAGCGCCTACTCCGCGAACGGGAGCAGCTCCTCGCCGAGGCGCAGGCGATCGCGCAGCTCGGCAGCTTCGAGTGGGACGTGCGAGCCAACCAGGTCACCTGGAGCCCCGAGCTCTGCCGCATCTACGGCCTCGAGCCGCGCACCTTCACCTCGAGCTTCCACACCTTCGTCAGGTCCATCCACCCTGAGGACCGTCCGCTGGTGGTTGGGGCCATCCGGGAGGCGGCCAGCGCGGGGACGGCATTCAGCCTGGAGCACCGGGCGGTCCGGCCGGACGGCGAGGTCCGCCACCTCTTCACGAGAGGCCGGGTGAGCCGCGACGAGAACGCGCGGATGCAGCGGCTGGTCGGCGTCTGCCAGGACGTTACCGAGCAGCGCGAGGGCGAGCGGGCGCTCGCGGAGGCGCATGCCCAGGCGGAGCTGTCGCGCCGGCTCCAGAGCGGCCTGCTCCCGGTCCTCTCGCTCCACGACCCGCGGCTGGTGCTGCGAACGCGCTATCTCCCCGGCCACGAGCGGGCCCTGCTGGGCGCGGACTTCTACGACGCGCTGGAGCTTTCGGACGGCACGCTCGCGACTCTGATCGGCGACGTCGCCGGGCACGGCCCGGACGAGGCGGCGGTCGGGGTGGCGCTCCGGGCCGCGTGGCGGGCGCTGATCCTGGCGGGGCACGGCCCGCGCGACGTGCTCGACGGGCTCGACAAGATGCTGGTGAACAACCGGCCGACCGAGGAGATGTTCGCCACCGTCTGCTGCCTGTGGCTGGCCCCAGACCGCCGCAACATGACCGTCGCCCTGGCCGGCCACCCGCCGCCGCTGTTCGCCGGGGACGGCGACGTCGCGCCCGTCGAGGTGACCGGCTGCCCCGCGCTGGGCATCCTCGACGACGGCTACCCGTGGGAGGCCGACACCATCGATCTCGGCGACGAGTGGACGCTGCTCTGCTACACCGACGGGCTGATCGAGGGGCTCCGCGCGCCCGACTCGGTGGACCGGTTCGGGATCGAGGCGCTCAGCGAGGCGGCCGCCAGCCTGGTGGCGGGGCGCGCCAGCATCGATGGCCTGCTCGACGGGTTGCTCAGCGTGGTCCTCGAGGCCAACGGCCAGGACCTGTCGGATGACGTCGCGATGCTCTGCCTCGCGACCTCGGAGCCGCCTGAACCGGCCGGGGAACGGGGGCGATGACCCGGCCGCGACCTCGCGACCCGAAGACGCCAGCGACCCCGGAGGCGGTCGAGCGCCTGGACCTGGCTCCGCAGGCGCTGAGCGCGTCGCTGGCCCGGCGCTTCATGCGCCAGTTCGCCGCCAGGCACTCGCTCGCCGGCGAGGTCGTCGACCAGCTCCTCCTGGCCGGCTGCGAGTTGGTCACCAACGCGGTCCTGCACGCCCGCACCGATCTCCGGGTCGCGCTCGAGCTGTACTCGGACCGGGTCTGCGTCAGCGTTGCGGACAGCTCGTCGGCGCCGGCGTCGCTGCGCCAGTACCGGCCGGAGGCGCAGACCGGACGGGGTCTCGCCCTGGTCAGCGCGGTCAGCCGGACCTGGGGTGTCGAGCCCGACGGTGACGGCAAGCGGATCTGGGCCGACATCGACCGGACGCCCAGCCGGGCCGCCGAGGAGGCCGCCGCTGTCGACCAGGTCCCGACGGCTCCGCGTCAGGCGGCGCACGACGACGCCGGGCCGGTGACGGTCCGCTACCTCGGCGTGCCGGTCAAGGCCTACCTCGACCTCCAGCAATACAACGACGCGCTGGTCCGTGAGCTGGAGCTGATCGGCATCGGGCTCGACACCGCAGGCGCCAGCTCGGCGGTCGAGCCGGAGCGGCTGGTCCGCCTGGTCGAGCGCTTCGGCGCGATGTTCCGCGAGTCGAGCGACGAGTATCGCGACCTGGTCGGCGCCGCCGACGCGCGCGGCGAGACCACGGTCGACATCGAGGTGCGGGCCGCCCGCTCGGCGGTCTCGGCGGCCCGCGCCTACGTCGGTCTGCTCGAGGAGGCGGAGGACCTCTGCCGCTCGGGCGTGCTGCTGACCCCACCGCCGCCAGCGCACGTGCGGTCCTTGCGGCGGTGGTTCGTCGACCAGCTCGTGGCGCAACTCGACGGGGCGCCCCCGATTCCCCCGGGCGAGGACTGTCTGCTCCCGTAGGGTGCTGAGGCGGCCCGGGGTCGGTTGCTCAGGCGGCCGGTCGGGCGGTCAGGCGCTGGGCGCCTCGTGCCAGACGCCCTCGTCGATCTTGGCCCTGCGCTGGTTGCGCCTGACGATATAGACGGCGCCACCCGCGATCGCCAGCAGCATCGCCAGCCTGCGCTTTCCGCGCGGCTTGTGGTCGCGCTGCTCCGACCCGTTGTCGTCCGCGGACTTGCGGCCCATCCCATTCCTCCTCGATGTCAACGGTGCGAAAGCGGGATCCTAACCCCACGGCGAGTTCCATGCGTCAACACGCTGAACGTTGACAGGCGGCGGGCTCGTGCGGCACCTTCGCGGCATGTCCGCGCCGCCGATCAGCCTGCTGACCCGCGACCGCGCCCTCGACCACGGGCGCGTCACCTCTTGCGCCTGTCGCGGGGTCCGGCGGTCGACCAGGACGCGGTAGCTCCCTGTTCTCTCTGACCGCCGGGCCCGGTCCTCAACCCTTCGCGACGACAGGGGCCTCGGATGGCAAGCACGATCGTACGGACCGCGGATCCGTTCAACGACACCGCCGTGATCGACTCGCGCGCACCCCGTTTCAACCAGGCGACCGTCGGCGTGCTCGGCGCGGTGGCGCTGGCGACCGGCTGGTGGTGGCTCTTCGGGCTGCTGGCGCTCCAGCTCATTCTCGGCCTGACCATGGGGCGGCGCTGGTGCCTGCCATGCGTCTTCTACTTCGAGGTGGTCCAGCCGCGCTTCGGTGAGGGCGAGGTCGAGGACTCGCGGCCGCCGCGGTTCGCGAACATCGTCGGCTCGGTGCTGCTCAGCGTGGCCTTCCTGGCGTTCGCCGCCGGCCTGCGGCCGCTCGGCCTGGCGCTCGGCGGGCTGGTGTCCGCGCTGGCGCTGCTGGCCGCGGTCAGCGGCCTGTGCGTTGGCTGCGAGCTGTACCGGCTGCTCGCGAGGGTCCGCGGGGTGCGCCCAGGGACGGTCGGGGTGGTCGATCTCGCCGGCCTCGGCGCGCCGCCCGCGGCCGAGCTGGTGGTCGAGTTCACCCATCCGCTCTGCTGCGGCTGCCAGGAGCTGGAGCGCCGTCTCGCCGCCGGGTCGCGCCCGCTGGTGCTCGTCGACGTATCGAAGCGGCCGGAGCTGGCCCGCAGGTACCACGTCTCGGTGGTGCCGACCGCCTTCGCCGTGTCGGCGGACGGGACCGTGCTGGAGCGCATCGCCTGACCGTCGCGGGAGCGCCCGCGGGGGTCAGGCGCACGCCGGATCATGCGCCCGGCGGGGTCAGGCGTCCCCGCGCGGGGCGATCTCGTCGGCCAGGACCGCGACCGACTCGACGATCCGGGACGGCCTGTAGGGGAAGCGGCCGGCCTCCTCGCGGGTGGTGATCCCCGAGAGCACCAGGATCGTCTCCAGGCCGGCCTCGATCCCGGCGACGACGTCGGTGTCCATGCGGTCGCCGATCATCACCGTGGTCTCGGAGTGCGCGTCGATCGCGCGCAGCGCCTCCCGCATCATCAGCGGGTTCGGCTTGCCGACGAAATACGGCTCGACCCCGGTGGCCTTGGAGATCAGCGCCGCCACCGCGCCGGTGGCCGGCTGCGGTCCGGCGGGCGACGGGCCGACCGGGTCGGGGTTGGTGGCGATGAAGCGGGCGCCCGCCCCGATCAGCCGGATCGCGCGGGTGATCGCCTCGAGACTATAGCTGCGGGTCTCGCCGACCACCACGTAGTCCGGGTCCCGGTCGCTGAGCACGTAGCCGCGCTCGTGCAACGCGGTGGTCAGGCCCGCCTCGCCGATCACGAACGCGGTCCCGCCCGGGCGCTGCTGGTCGAGGAACCGCGCGGTCGCCAGCGCCGAGGTCCAGATCGCGCGCTCGGGGACCTGGAGCCCGGTGGCGCTCAGCCGAGCGGCGAGGTCGCGCTGGGTGTAGATCGAGTTGTTGGTCAGGACCAGGAAGGGGCGTCCGGCGTCCTCCAGCCGCTTGATGAAATGGTCGGCGCCGGGAATCAGCTCGTCCTCGTGGACCAGGACGCCGTCCATGTCCATGAGATAGGCCTCGATGTGGCGGTGACTGCTCATCGGTTCATCCGCTCGATCACTCGTCTCCATTCGCTCGATTGCCTTGTGAACTTCGATTGGCTTGTGAACACATTCACAGAGTGCCACGGATACGGTCACGACGACATTACGCAGGCGAGAGCATCAGGTGAATTCTCTTGAAATGGGCGTTCTTTGGCCCGCCAGCCGCACGCGACCCGGACGCTCCATCCACAGCCACGAAGATTCCGTTGCCACGGCGACCACGGTGATGACAGACTACTCAGCCGGCTGGCCGGTCGACCCAATGCTCCACCAGAGTCCCCCGGTCACCGCGGTTCCAGCCTTTTGCCGCCCGCCACAAAACGGGGGGGAATAATCCCGGGCGGCTTACCGCCGCACGGCCTCGGCCACACATTCGTGGTCACCGGAATCTCTGCTCGCCTCGATTTCGGCTGTGCTCGCATACGCACCGAGCGGCCGCTCGAGCAGCCCCTGGAGGAGTCATCGTGCGTCTGCGTACCGGCGTCGTCGCCCTCGTGGCCTTCGTTCTCGCGGTCTCGGCCTCGTGCACGGCCCCCAAGCAAACCCGGTCCACCGCGAGCGCGGCGGCCACGACCATCGAGGACCACTCCAGCCATACGGCACAGCCGGCAAACTCGCCGCCCGTGCCCCTGCCGCTCCAGTTCGACCAGTTGCTCGGCCAGCACGCGGTCGTGACCGTCCAGCTGATGCGGAGCATGGTCTCGGCCGAGCCGGGCGCGCGGCAGGCGGCCGGATCCGCGCTCCAGGCGAACACCGAGGCGCTGAGCCAGCTGGTCGGGACCAGCTATGGCGCCGAGGCGGGCGATCGCTTCAAGCAGCTCTGGCAGCGGCGCGTCGCCGACCTCTCGCTCTACGCGGACAGCGTCATCAACCGCGACGCCGCGGGAAAGCAGACCGCGCAGAGCGCGCTCATGAGCGACGCCGCCAATTACGGTTCCTGGCTGGCCGGGGCGAGCCAGAACCGCGTCAAGGCGAGCGACGCCACCGCCACCGCGCGCCAGCACGTCCAGGGCCTGATGCGGCAGGCCGACGCCTACCAGATCAAGGACTACGCGCGGGCCTACGCGGCCGAGCGCCAGATCTACGAGCAGCTCTTCAGCTCGGGGGCGACGCTGGCCAAGGGCAGCGTCGACGCCAAGGCCGCCGCGGCCTTCGACGCGCCGACCGCGAGGCTGCGCGAGGCGTTCGGGATGCTGCTCGGCGAGCACATGGCGATGCTGATCGAGACCCAGCGCGCGACCTTCGCCGGATCGCAGGAGTTCGAGGCCGCCTCCTCGCAGGTCAACGCCAACACCGACGCGATCGCCAAGGCGATGGAGTCGATCGTCGGCGCCAAGGCCGCCGCCGAGTTCAAGTCGGCGTGGGCTAACCACATCGACGGGCTGGTCGCCTACAGCGCCGCGGTCGCCGGCAACGACGACGGCAAGAAGTCCTCCGCCGAGAAGGAGCTGAACCAGGTCGCCGTCGACCTCGCCGTGTACTTCAGCCACGTGGTCAAGGACCAGGGGGCCGTGGTCCCGCTGACCTCGGCGATCACCTCCCACGACCGGCACCTGATGGACCACGTCAACGCCTATGCCGAGCGTGACTTCGGGGCTGCGCAACAGATGGAGCTCGACGGCTACACGCAGATGCTCGGCATCTCGAACACGCTGGTCAACGCGATCCAGCGCGTGGTCAAGCCCGGCCTGCCGGTGGGCGGCTCCCAGACCGGCGGCGGCGGTACCGCTCCCCGCCCGTGAGGCCTCGGCTCCGGCTAAGGCTCGGGCTCTGGGCCGCGACCGTCGCGGTCGCGCTGCTGCTCTCGGGCTGCGCCGCGGCCGCGGGAGGGGCCGACGCGCCGGGGCAGGCGTCCCGCTCGACCGCGCCGAAGCGGGACGGCGGCGGCCTCGACGCGGCCCGCGACTTCCACTCCGACCGCGAGTTCAAGGGAACGCCCGCGCCGACCAGGATCGAGATCCCGAGCATCGGGGTCTCCAGCTCGCTGCTGAGGCTCGGCAAGGCCAAGGACGGCACGGTCGAGGTGCCCGGTCCCTGGGACGTCGCCGGCTGGTACGCCGACGGCCCGCGGCCGGGCGACTCCGGCTCGGCGGTGATCCTCGGGCATGTCGACTCGAAGAGCGGGCCGGCGGTGTTCTACCGGCTCCGCGAGCTGCGCCCGGGCGACCAGATCGAGGTCAGCCGCGCCGACGGCTCGAAAGTGACCTTCATGGTCGACCGGACCGCCCAGTACCTCAAGAAGCGGTTCCCGACCGACGAGGTGTACTACCCAACCCTCGAGCCGTCCCTGCGCCTGGTGACCTGCGGCGGCGAGTTCGACCACTCGGTCGGCCACTACAAGTCCAACATCATCGTCTTCGCCAGCATGAAGCAGTGATCCCCGCCGCCACCTGGTCATCGGACGGTCGCGACATGAATTGCGACAATGGGCGCGACACCACCCGCGGCACAAGGAGACGATCATGCGCACCTCGCTCACCGACCGGTTCGGTCTGACCGTCCCGCTGGTCGGCGCGCCGATGGCGGGCGCGGCGGGCGGGCGCCTCGCCGCCGCGATCTCGGAGGGCGGCGCGCTCGGCATGGTCGGCGTCGGCGGCGCGGCGAGCCCGTCATGGATCACGGAGCAGGGCCGTGCCGCCGCCGAGAGTGGGCGGCCCTGGGGCATCGGCCTGCTCGCCTGGGTGCTGGAGCGGAAGCCGGAGCAGCTCGACGCGGTGGTCGACCTCACTCCCCCGCTGGTCTCGGTCAGCTTTGGGCCGTACGAACGCCACGTCCCGATCCTCCAGCAGTCCGGCAGCGTCGTGGCCACCCAGGTCGGCACGGTCGACGAGGCCCGCGCCGCCGAGCGGGCCGGGGTGGACTTCATCGTCGCCAGGGGTGGCGAGGGCGGCGGGCACGGCCGCAACGACGTCGCCACCCTGCCGCTGCTCCAGGCGGTGCTCGACCAGGTCAGCGTCCCCGTGCTCGCCGCCGGCGGGATCGCCACCCCGCGAGGGCTCGCCGCCGTGCTCGCGGCCGGCGCCGCGGGCGCCTGGGTCGGCACTCCGTTCCTCGTCTGTCCCGAGGCGACCGTGACCGCCGCCGCGCGGGAGCTGCTGATCGCCGCCAGCGAGACCGACACCGCCTACGGTCGCGTCTTCGACGTCGGGCTGCGCCAGGCCTGGCCGGCCCAGTACGGCGGCCGCGCCCTGCGCAACCAGTTCTTCGACCAGTGGCTCGGTCGCGAGCTGGAGCTCGCCGAGGACGAGGACGCGCACGCCGAGCTGAGCGCGGCGGTCGAGCGGCACGACTTCGAGAAGGCGGTCATCTACGCCGGCCAGGCCGTCGGTCTGCTCCGCGCCTCGCGCCCGGCCTCCGAGGTCGTCGCCGACTTCGCCCGTGCCTCCGAGCTCCTCCGCCAGGCCGCCAGCCCCGAAGGCGCCTGAGGTGGGGCGGGGGCGGAGGCCGGGGCGGGGGCGCGCCGGCCCGGCCCCGAGCTAGCCCTTCCCGGCCGAATCCATGCGTTCGCGCTGCGGCTTGACCACGTACTTGGGGTCGCGGGCGGACTCGAAACCGGCCTTGTAGACCGCCAGGCGCTCGAACGCGGAGCCGGCCAGCAGCAGGCCGCTGCCGGCGACCGCGGCCCAGCGGCGGCGGCGACCGGCGAGCGCCACGGTGGCCGCGCCGACCGCGGTGCAGCCTCGCGCGAGCTTGGCGTACCGCCCGGCCGCACCGTCGTGGTAGGGCTCGGCCAGCTCGCCGAGCTTTCGCTCCATCGCGCCGACGGCGCCCAGCTCGACCAGCGCGCCGGCCACGGCCAGCCGCCGGGCCGGGCCGGCTGCCTCGGCCGGGGTCAGCATCGTGCTGGCGGCGCCGGCGCTGGCGAGCGCGCTGCCGGCGAACACCAGCGGCAGCTCGCTGCCGGCCTCGTGCCAGACCGGGATGGCGGTGTTGGCGACCAGCACGCCCGTGTAGGTGCACAGCGCCGGACCGAGCAGCCCGGAGATCACCTCCGCGGTGCGCCCGAGCCGGCGGAAGATCCCGAGCCGGTCGCTGATGGCCGCGCCGACCGCGGTCGGGCCCATCGCCGCGAGCACCCAGCTGCCGATGCTCATCGGCGAGGTCGGCTTGATCACCCGCAGCATGTGGTGGAACCGCTCGGGCCTGCCGAGGTCGGACACCAGCAGCGGCACGCTGGCGACGACACCGACGCCCGCGACCGTCAGCGCGCCGCGGGCGAGCCGATCGTTGCCCGACAACCTCGCCGCGACCGCCAGCGGCGCCGCCGCTCCGGCCATGCCGCCGGCGAAGAAGTACCACGGGACCTCGAGCGTCCAGGCCGGCTCCTTGATGACCGGCCGGCCGTAGTAGGACTTGAACTCGGCCTCGGGCACCATCATGTCGCGGCGCCGGCGGCGACCATTCCCCCGGCCGTCCCCGCGTCCGTTGCCGTGTCCGTTGCCGCGTCCGTTGCCGCGCTGCCCGTCGGCGCTCTGGCCGTTCCCCGCCGCCTGGCCGCCGCCTCGCGGTGGGGCCGCCGGTCGCCGGCTCATCGCCTGCCTCCCGCGACCGCCGCGGCCACCGCGGTGACCACGACCCCGGCCGCGAACGCCGCCGCCTTCCACAGCTTCGGCAGGTCCCTGGTGGTCGAGACCGGGTCCGGCGGCAGCCCGTAAACCTCCGGCTCGTCCATGAGCAGGAAGAACGCCCCGGCGCCGCCGATCCCGTTGTCCTCGTCGCGCAGGTACAGGCGCGCGTCGCTGAAACCGCGGTCGTGGAGCGTCTGGAGCCTGTCGTCGGCGCGCTCGCGGAGCTTGTCCAGCTCACCGAACTGGATCGACTTGGTCGGGCAGGCGTGCGCGCAGGCCGGCTCCATGCCGCCCTTCAGCCGGTCGTAGCAGAGCGTGCACTTGAACACCCTGCCGTCGTCCTCGCGACGCTCGATCACGCCGAACGGGCAGGTCGGAACGCAGTAGCCGCAGCCGTTGCAGATGTCCTGCTGGACCACCACCGTGCCGAACTCGGTGCGGAACAGCGCCCCGGTCGGGCACACCTCCAGGCACGCCGCCGAGGTGCAGTGCTTGCACACGTCCGAGCTCATCAGCCAGCGCAGGCCCTCGCGCGCCTCGGGAGCGCCGCTCACCGCGCCCGAGGCCTCGGCGGCGACCGCGGCCAGGTCCAGCTCGGGAACCTCGACCGGCCGGGCCTGCTCGATGAAGGCGACGTGCCGCCAGGTGTTGGCACCCAGCGCCACGGTGTTGTCGTAGGAGTTGCCCGAGAGCTGGAGCGGCCCGTCCTCGGGAACCAGGTTCCACTCCTTGCAGGCCACCTCGCAGGCCTTGCAGCCGATGCAGATCGAGGTGTCGGTGAAGAACCCCATCCTCGGGCGGGCCTCGTCCTCGTAGCCGCCGCCGAAGGTAGGGGTCGGCAGGTCGGTCAGGGTCAAGCTCGCCCTCCTTCCCCATGCTCGCCGATGCCGGCCCGGGCGCGACGCTCCTCGACCAGGCGGCGAAGGGCGGCGCCCCGCGGCCGCCGGCCCGGCTGAATGTCGCAGGTGGCCGCCTTGGCCTCCTGGATCTGCACGTTGGGGTCCAGCACCAGCGACAGCAGATCGTTGGCGGCGTCGCCCTTGACGAGCCCGCGGTTGCCCCAGTGGTACGGGAGGCCGATCTGGTGGATGGTGCGCCCCTGGACCTTCAGCGGGGGGATCCGGTCGGTGACCATCACCCTGGCCTCGATCGCCGCCCGCGCGCTGATGATCGTCGCCCAGCCGCCGTGCTCCAGGCCGCGCTCAGCCGCCAGCTCCGGGCTGACCTCGCAGAACATCTCCGGCTGGAGCTCCGACAGGTAGCCCTGGAAGCGGCTCATCCCACCGGCGGTGTGATGCTCGGTCAGACGGTAGGTGGTGAACACGTACGGGTACGGGTCGCTGGCCGGGTCGTCGACCCTCGGGTGGTAGCGGTTGCCCTCGCGGTCGTACTCCAGCCGGGCCGGGTTCAGCTCCTGCTTGTAGACCGCGTTGTCCAGCGGGGATTCCTTGGGCTCGTAGTGGGTCGGCAGCGGGCCGTCCTGGAGCCCGGTCGGCGCGAACAGCCAGCCGCGCCCGTCGACCTGCATGATGAACGGCTCGTCGCCACGGGTCGCCTGCTCGGCCTTGGCGCCGGGCTCCGGCACGTAGTCGGGCCGCTTGGTCTTGGGGAAGTCGGGCACGTCGTCGCCGGTCCACTCGCCGGCCTTCTCGTCCCACCAGACGTAGCGCTTGCGCTCCGACCACGGCTTACCCTCGGGGTCGGCCGAGGCGCGGTTGTAGAGCACCCGCCGGTTGGCCGGCCACGACCAGCCCCATTCGAGCGGGACCCGCCCCTGCTCTCTGCCCGGCTTCTTGCGCGCGGCCTGGTTCACGCCGCCCGCGTAGCAGCCGGCGTAGATCCAGCAGCCACAGCGGGTGGAGCCGTCCGCCTTGAGCTGGACGAAGCCCGACAGCGGCTTGCCGTCGGGGTCCCAGCCGTTGACCTCCTGGAGCACCGCCGCGGCGCTCGGGTCGTCGTGCCGGCCCTCGACCGGGTACTCCCAGGTCAGGTCGAGCACGGCGCGGTCCTTGGGGTCGGTCGACGCCGCCAGCTTGTCGCGGATGATCAGGCCGAGGTGGTACATGAACCACAGCTCGGAGCGGCAGTCACCCTTGGGGTCCAGCGCCTTCTCGCGCCACTGGAGCAGGCGCTGGGTGTTGGTGAACGACCCTTCCTTCTCCACGTGCGAGGCGGCTGGGAGGAAGAACACCTCGGTCTTGATGTCCTCGGTGACCAGCTCACCTGACTCGATCTCGGGGGCGTCCTTCCAGAAGGTCGCCGACTCGATCTCGACCAGGTCGCGCACCACCAGCCAGTCCAGCTTGGCGAAGGCCTTGCGGTGCAGGCCGGAGTTGGCCGACCCGACCGCGGGGTTCTCGCCCAGGCAGAAGAAGCCCTTCACCTGGTCGTCGAGCATCGCCACGATGGTCTGGTAGGTCGAGTGGTCGCCGCTCAGGCGCGGCAGGTAGTCGAAGCAGAAGTCGTTCTCCGCCGTCGCCTTGTCGCCATACCAGGCCTTGAGCAGGCTGATCAGGTACGCGTCGGTGTGGCCCCAGAAGCCGCCCTTCTTGACGTTCTTCTCCATGTAGGCGGCGAGGTCCGGGTACCCCAGGGCGTGCGGCATCGGCAGGTAGCCCGGCAGCAGGTTGTAGAGGGTGGGGATGTCGCTGGAGCCCTGGATCGCGGCGTGGCCGCGCAGGGCCATGATCCCGCCCCCGGGCCGGCCGACGTTGCCGAGCAGCAGCTGGAGGATCGCCGCGGTGCGGATGTACTGGGCCCCCACGGTGTGCTGGGTCCAGCCGACCGCATACGCGAACGCGGTGGTCCGCTCGCGGCCCGAGTTCGCGGCCAGCGTCTCGGCGACCTCCAGGAACAGCTCCTTCGGCACGCCGCAGACCTCCTCCACCAGCTCGGGGGTGTAGCGGCGGAAGTGCTTCTTGAGCAGCTGGAACACGCAGTTGGGGTGCTCCAGGGTCGGGTCGGTCCGCGGCGCGTGCGCCTCGTCCAGCGGCGCGCCGATGCCGCCGTGATGACTGCCGGTCTCGCTCTCGTGCTCGCCCTCGGCGTGGTCGGCGGCCTCGTGGCCGGCGTACTGCCAGGTCGAGTTGTCGTAGGTGTGGCGCTCCGGGTCCCAGCCGCTGAACAGGCCCTCGGTGTCCTCGGTGTCCTGGAACCGCTCGTCGATGATCGACGAGGCGTTGGTGTAGTTGACGACGTACTCGCGGAAGTAGCGCTCGTTCTCGAGGACGTGGTTGATGATCGCGCCGAGGAAGACGATGTCGGTGCCGACCCGCAACGGGACGTAGAGGTCCGCGTTCGCGCTGGTCCGGGTGAAGCGGGGGTCGACGTGGATGATCTTGGCGCCCTTGGCCTTGGCCTCCATCACCCACTGGAAGGCGACCGGATGGCACTCGGCCATGTTGGAGCCCTCGATGAGGATGCAGTCCGAGTCGACCAGGTCACCCGGGTAGGTGGTGGCGCCGCCCCGACCGAACGAGATCCCCAGACCGGGGACCGTGGAGGAGTGTCATATACGGGCCTGGTTCTCGATCTGGATGGCCCCGAGCGCGGTGAACAGCTTCTTGATGAGGTAGTTCTCTTCGTTGTCGAGGGTCGCGCCACCCAGGCTGGCGAAGCCGAGCGTCCGCCGGTAGATCTTGTCGCCCTCGCGGTCCTGCCAGGTCGCCTCGCGGGCGGCGATCACCCGGTCGGCGATCATGTCCATCGCCTGGTCGAGCGGGAGCTCCTCCCAGTCCGTGCCGTGGGGGCGGCGGTACTTCACCTTGTACTCGCGGCCGGGGCCAGTCACCAGCTGCTTGGACGCGGCGCCCTTCGGGCACAGCCGACCGCGCGAGATCGGGCTGTCAGGGTCGCCTTCGATCTGGGTGACCTGCTCGTCCTTGACGAACACCTTCTGTCCGCAGCCGACCGCGCAGTAGGGGCAGACCGACCGGGCGACGCGGTCCGCCTCCTCGGTTCGCGGTCGCAGCGATCTGGACCGGGGGGATTGCACCGCCTTACCGAGGCCAAGGAGGTCACCCTGCTGGAACTGTCGGACGACCGGCCAGGATTCGAGGAGCTTCTGAAGGTCCACCGGCGCCCTCCTTGTTGCCCTCCGCGCCGCGCAGGGTCAGGCATACCCGCGCTACCCCACTAAAGCACCGCGGCGGGTTTTCTACCACTTTGTCGGCAGTTCAAGCGGCAGAAACGCCCAGATGATACCGAGCGCGGGGGGCGTCGAGCTGGGGAGAGTGTGGAGCTTCGTCAGTCGGCGGCTTGCGCCGCCTGGCTGATCGGGATCGGCGCGGACCTCGGGTGCGGGTCGGCCATGACCCTGGTCGTGCCAGTCACCCGCATCCCGGTGGTCGCCAGCGGCGCCCCGGCCGCCGCCGATGCCTGCGGGAGCGCGCCGATCGGCGGGAGGGTGGTCCGGACCAGCGCGGAACCGGCGTTGGCGCGGGCCCGGAGCTGCGTGCGCAGGCCGGTCCGGAAGCTCGTGAAGCTCGGGTAGGTGCCGTGCATCCAGACGATGTCCATGTCGTCGCCGCGCTGGCCCCGGGGCGAGATTGGCCGGTAGTTGTTGCCTCCACCCGGCGAGGTCAGCGGCCGCCACGACCAGGTCGCGCCGCCGTCCCTGGTGGTCCAGACCTCGATCTCGAACGTGCCGTTCACCTGCCTCGACAGGTACACGGTCGAGGGGTCGTCGTGGTTCAGCGTGATCCCGCCCGAGTAGTTCGGCTCGCTCGGGTCGACGCTCATCGAGCCGCCGGCCGGGACCAGCTCCCGGTCGATCCAGCGGCTGCCGTCCCAGCGGGCGTAGCGGTAGTGATGGTCGGTGTTGGTCGGGAAGGTCGCGTACACGATCACCGGGCGGCCGTCACGGCCGAGGGCGACGTCGTGCACCCACGCCTTGCCGTCCGTTCTCCAGTCATAGACCTTCTGGCCCTGCGTCGGTTTGATCGGCAGGTTCGCCATCGTGGAGATCACCGAGCCGTCCGCGCGGCGGAGCGCCCCTGCCCGGTATTCCGCGAAGTAGATGCTCGTCTTCATGTTGCGGGGGTGCGCCTCGGTCCAGGCCATCGCGATCGTGTCGCGGCCATCGCTCGCGTATTTCACGTAGGGCCGCTGGCCCGGGATCCTGATCACCGTCCGGGCGGGCGTCCAGGTGTTTCCGTCCATCGAGGTCGACAGCGTCGGGTTGAAATTCCCGCCGCGCCAGAACAGGTAGATCCGGTTGCCCTCGGCGGAGAGCTGCATGGGGTTCGGATAGGTATATCCCTCGATGCCCGGCGTGTTCGTCGGCAGGGTTCGCTCCGGCTCCCAGGCGCTGATGTCCTCGGGCCGCAACGACCGCCGGTACCACATCGTCGGGCCCGCGTGGGTCGACCAAAACACCATCAGCCGGCCGTCCGGCAGGACCAGGATCGAGGGGTTGTCGTGGTCGTCTATCTGGAGCCGCGACTTCAGGGTCACGATCACCTGGCGGCCCGAATCGTGGTCATAGCTCGCCAGCTGGATGCTGCCGTCCGGAGCCACCCAGCCCGTGTAGGTCCGGCGGTGGATGCCCTGGTAGTAGACGGCCCGAGGGTCGCCGAACCAGCTCCAGGCGCCGCCGGCGGTGAAGACGCGCTCCTGCAGCGGCAGCGTTCCGGTCAGCGCTTTCGGTGCCGTTACCCCAGCCACCAGACCGGCCGCCAGTAGCACCATGGCCGAGGCGAGCATCGCGAAGCGTCGCGCGTGCGCGGGAATGTCGTCCCCCCTCGCTGGGATCGACCATCCGAGTCAGCCAGCCGCGTTCAGACACCATGACCCTTCGGCAGGCTCTCTACAGAGCTGTATTCCCGCAGGTCGCGACGAGACGCTCCGTGGCGTATTTCGGTTCGGACCGGACGCCGAGATCTGGAAATAACGAAGGGAGGTATTTTTGGTGACCTGGGCGGTGACCTCGGCGCCATCAGCCCGTTACGAAATCGTGGTCAAGCCGGCGCTTCAGTCGTCGTCCGGCGCGCGGAAACCCAGTAGCGAGCCACTCGTCGACGTGGCGGGGCCACCCCGTCGACGATCCCTTGAAGGATGCCGCCGTTGCCCTCGATCACCCGCCGTGACCCGGTATTGTCGGTGTCGCAGGTGATAGCAGGTTGGTCAGGCCGGTTAGCATCGCATCCATCGCAGAACATCCGGGAGGCGGAGCTTCCACACGTGAACGAGGAAGAACACGTGGACGATCCCAAGGACAACGCGGCCGGCGAGCTCACCGAGGGCCTCGAAGAAGTCGCGCGCGGACAGGGTGGCACGCTGCACGTCTATCCCCGGCCGGGTCGCGCCGTCCGGCGCATCGTTCTGCGCGACCAGACCGGCGAGCGGGGCTCGCAGTATGAGGATGCCG
>JBEDUQ010000383.1:0-9613 GCA_040414855.1 Actinomycetota bacterium | reverse complement strand
AGCAGGCTGAGCACAGCACCGGCAAGGTCACCTCCACCGTCTTCACCGACGTCATCCTCGGACGCCTCGGCGCCAGGGATGCCGACGTCCTGGTCGGGCCAAGGCACGGCGTCGACGTCGGGGTCCTGCGGGTCGCGCCCGGGGTCGCGATGGCGCTGACCACCGACCCGGTGTTCGTGGTGCCGGGCTATGGCTGGGAGCGCGCCGCCTGGTTTGCCGTCCACATCCTCGCCTCCGACGCCGCGACCAGCGGACTGACCCTGCGCTGGATGTCGGTCGACCTCAACCTGCCGCCCGACATCACCGAGCGGGACCTCGCCTCGCTCTGGGACGCGTACTCGCGCGCCTGCGCCGACCTCGGCCTGGCCGTGGTGACCGGGCACACCGCCCGCTACGACGGCTGCAACTGGCCGATGGTCGGCGGCGCGACCTGCGCGGCGATCGGCCCCGAGAACGCCTTCGTCACCCCGACCATGGCGATGCCCGGCGACAAGGTCGTGGTCACCAAGGGCGCCGCGATCGAGGCGACCGCCCTGTTCGCCGCCACCTTTCCCGGGCGCCTCGCCAAGGGTGTCGGCGAGGAGGTCACCGCCGCCGCCGACCGCCTGTTCGAGCATATGACGGTCGTGCCGGAGGCCCGGGTCGCCGCCGCGTACGGTCTCCGCGACCGCGGCGTCACCGCCATGCACGACGCCACCGAGGGCGGGGTGCTCGGCGCGCTCGCCGAGCTCGCCGCCGCCTCCGAGGTCGGCCTGCGCATCGACCGCGCCGCCATCCCCGTGCGGCCGGAGGTCCGGCTCGTCTGCGACCACGTCGGCATCGACCCGTACACGTCGATCTCCGAAGGGACCCTGGTCGCCACCGTCCGTCCCGAGCACGCCGACGGCTTCATGCAAGCGTTGGCGCGCGCCGGCATCCCCGCCGCGGTCGTCGGCGACGTGACCGACCGGTCGTTCGGCACGGTCCTGGTCGACCGGGGCACCGAGCATGCACTCGAGCACCCAGGTCTCGACCCCTTCTGGACCGCCTTCGGCCAATGGGCCAGCGAGGCGGTCTGACCCAGGTCGTCCGACGGCTCAGCAGCCCGCCTCGTCCGATGGCTCGGCGGCCCACCGTTCTTTGAGCCCACCTGCGGTCTGACCCAGGTCACCTGACGGCTCGGCGGCGCACCCTCTTGCGGCCCAGCCTCTCTTGGGCGCCCAGGGTCCCGCCGGCTTCCCCGAGGCCTCGACCTCACGCGGCGGGGATGAAGCGTTCCCCGTCCTCGCGGACCGCGCCGTCGCGGACCAGCTTGACCAGGTGGGCGCGGACCGACAGCTCAGCGAACGGGTGCAGGCGGGGATCGACGTCTGCGTAGATCCGCCTGACCAGCTCCGCGGGGGTCCGGTCGCCGGCGCGCAATGCTTCCATCACCTGCGCCTCGCGCTCCAAGCGGTGGGCGGCGTAGTCCGCGATCGTGGTCGCCGGGTCCGTGACCAGCGGCCCGTGGCCCGGGTAGAGCCGGCTCGGCCGGTAGCTCCGCACCGTCTCGAGCGAGGCGAGGTAGTCGCGCATGTCCCCTCCCGGCCACTCGACCACCGTGGTGCCTCGCCCGAGGATGTGGTCGCCGGTGAACATCGCCCGCTCCGCGCCGAGCCAGTAGCAGCAGTGGTCCGGCGCGTGCCCGGGTGTCGGCACCGCCTCCAGCGCCACCCCGCCGGCCCGCAGCACGGCCCCGCGACCGAGGACGGGCCCGTCCGATGTCGCCCAATCTCGGTCGATGGCGGCCAACGGAACACCCGCCCGCTCCGCGAATGCCACCGCGCCCTCGGCATGGTCGAGGTGGGTGTGCGTCAGCAGCACCAGCTCGATCATGCGGCCCTGTGTCGAGCGGACCACCCGCTCGACGTGATCGAAGTCCGGCGGGCCCGGATCGATGACCAGCGCGGTCCGGGAACCGGGCGCCGCCACCACATAGGTGTTGGTCCCTTCGAGGGTCATCGGCGACGGGTTCGGCGCCAGCACCAGTGTCACCAGTTCGCTCCACCGCCGGACGGCCTCGTCCGCGGGCGTCTCGTCTGCGGGCGTCCCGTCTGCGGGCGTCCCGTCCACGGGCACCGCGGCCACAGGCAGCCCGTCCACGGGCACCTCCCGCCCCTCCGGCCCCTCCGGCGTGCCGGGCGGACCCTCGCCCGCGGCGCTCACGCGACGCCTCCGCGGTCGGGCGGCGGCGCCGGCGGCACGGACCGCGCCGGCTTTGCGGGCAGGACAGGGACGGGATACCGCTCGTTCCACGGCATCACCAGCACGTTGCCCTCCAGCCGGGGCAGCACCTGTTCGACTGGCCGCTCGTGCCCGGCGTCGAGCACCTCCTCGACGGTCGCGAATCCGGCCAGGTCCCGCAGCGTGAACCTGGTCGGCGGCAGCATCGGCATAGACTCGTCGGCCGCGGCCACCGCCGGCGGCAGCCAGCGCTCGCGCTCGACCTCCGCGAGCCCGTGCGCGGTCACCGCCGCGTCGCTCGGCAGCGCGGCGACGAAGAAGCGGGTGTCGTAACGGCGCGGCTCGCCCTCGGGCGTCAGCCACCAGGCCCAGTAGCGGAGCTGGTCCGTGTCGAGCCGCACGCCCATCCCGGCCAGGATCCGGGCGAAGTCGCGCTCGCCCGCGAGCAGCCTACGTCGGGCGTCCTGGAGCTCGGAGCCGCCTGGCGGCCGGTCGGACAGCAGCACGCCGGCCTCCTCGAAGGTCTCGCGACAGGCGGCCACCACCAGGCCTCGCGCCTCGTCGACCGGCACGCCGATCCGCTCGGCCCAGGCGGACGGCGGCGGCCCGGCCCAGCTCGCGTCCATCGCCGGGTCCGCGTCGGACGGGTCGACGCGCCCGCCGGGGAACACCCACAGCCCGGCCGCAAAGCCCATCGTCCGTGGCCGCCGCTGGAGGTACACCTCGAGGCCGGCATCGCCGCCGCGCAGCACGACCACGGTCGCGGCCGGCCGTGGCCGCCCGACAGGATCCATCAGTGGCAACCCCTCTCGCTCTTCGAGTCGCCGAAAATGCTACGTGGCCGCGCCGACAGCCGGCAGGAGTTGTCCACAGATTGCGAAACGGGCATGCCGCCAGGTTCGATCTCACCGAGAATTGAGCCATGAACGAGAACTCCGGCCCGCTGGCCGCCAACGGCCCCACCGACCCGCCCACGGGTCGGGTGGCGGGCGACGGCGACCCGCGCAGGACCCTGCCCAGAGTGGACGCGCTCCTCGCCCACCCTGCTGTCGCGGCGCGTGTCGAGCGCTGGGGCCGTGGGCCCGTGGTCGGTGCGGTCCGCCAAGTGCTCGACTCGGCCCGCGGAGCGGCAAACGGCGCCGAGCGCGTGCCTGGCGTCGACGAGCTCGCCGGCCGCGTCGCCGGGATGCTCGACGACCTGGCCGGACAGCGGATCCGCGGGGTGATCAACGCCACCGGCGTGGTCCTGCACACCAACCTCGGTCGCGCGCCGCTTTCGGCCGAGGCGATCGCCGCGGTCACCGAGGCGGCCGGCTACTCGACCGTCGAGTACGACCTCCCCGCCGGCGCGCGGGGCCGCCGCGGCGTCGCCGCCGAACGCCTCCTGCGCGAGGTCACTGGCGCCCCGGCGGCTCTGATCGTCAACAACGCCGCCGGCGCCTTGCTGCTGGCGCTCGGGGCGGTCGCGCGCGACCGCGAGGTGGTGGTGTCGCGGGGCGAGCTGATCGAGATCGGCGGCGAGTTCCGCCTGCCGGCGATCATGGAGGCGGCCGGTGTGCATCTCGTCGAGGTCGGCACCACCAACCGGACCCATCTGGCCGACTACGCCGGCGCGATCGGCGAGCGAACCGCCTGCCTGCTCGCCGTCCACCCGTCGAACTACCAGGTGATCGGGTTCACGACGCAGCCGCCGCTCGCCGAGATCGCCGACCTGGCGCACCAGCGGGGACTGCCGCTGCTCCACGACCTCGGCTCCGGACTGGTCGGCGCTGCGTTCGGTCGCGAACCCTCGGTCCAGCAGAGTCTCGCCGCCGGCGCCGATCTGGTGCTGTTCTCGGGCGACAAGCTCCTCGGCGGCCCGCAGGCGGGGCTCCTGGTCGGCCGGCGCGAGCTGATCGGCGTCCTCGCCAGGAGCCCGCTGGCCCGGGCGGTGCGAGCCGACAAGCTCACCATCGCCGCGCTCGAGGCGACGCTGGCCACACACGCGGCCGGTCGCCGCGACGAGTTGCCCGTGTGGCGTGCGCTCACCACCCGGCTCGACGACCTCCGCCCACGCGCCACTGCGGTCGCCGCCGCCATCGGTGCGGCCGCGTCGACACGTGAAGGCGTGAGCGTCGCCGGCGGCGGCAGCCTGCCGGGTGAGGGGCTCGCGAGCGTGCTCGTGGAGATCGACCCCGGCACGGCCGGCGAAGACGCCGTGCTCTCACGGCTGCGGTCCAACGACCCGCCGGTGATCGCGCGCGCCGAGCGTGGCCGGGTGGTCGTCGACCTGCGGACCGTCCCGCCCGAACGGGACGACGCGGTGACCGATGCGCTGCGGCGGGCGTTGGCCGAGCCCGACGGCGGTGGTGCCTGATGCCGCACGTCATCGGCACCGCGGGGCACGTCGACCACGGCAAGTCGGCGCTGGTGCTCGCGCTCACCGGGACCGACCCCGACCGCCTGGCGGAAGAGAAGGCCCGCGGCCTGACCATCGACCTCGGGTTCGCCTGGTCCAGCCTGCCTTCGGGCCGCGAGGTCGGGTTCGTGGACGTGCCGGGACACGAGCGCTTCGTCCACAACATGCTCGCCGGCGTCGGCGGGGTGGACTGCGCGCTGTTCGTGGTCGACGCGAGCGAGGGGTGGCGGCCGCAGTCGGCCGAGCATCTGGCGATCCTCGACCTTCTCGGGATCGCCACCGGGGTGGTCGCGCTCAGCAAGGTGGACCTCGTCGACGACGGCACCCGTGCGAGCGTCACCGAGGCGGTCGCGGCGCGCATCGCCGGGACCAGTCTGGCCGGCGCGGCGATCGTGCCGACCTCCGCGCCGAACGGGATCGGGCTCGATGAGCTTCGGAGCGCCCTGGACCAGGCGCTCGACCGGATTCCGGAGCCGCCCGACCGCGGCCGGCCACGGCTTGCAGTCGACCGGGTCTTCTCGGTGCGTGGCAGCGGCACGGTGGTGACCGGGACGCTGATCGGCGGGACCTTCGAGTCGGACGTCGAGGCGGAGCTGCTGCCGGCCGGGCGGCGGGTGCGTATCCGTGCGCTCCAGAGCCACGGTCGTCCGGTCACCGTCGCCGACCCGGCACGGCGGCTGGCGGTGAACCTCGCCGGCGTTGGCACCGACGGGGTCAATCGTGGGGACGTTCTGGTCCTCCCAAACCAGTGGCGGCCGACCAGGACCGTCGACTGCCGACTGCGCTGTCTGGCGAGCGCGCCGGCCCCGCTCCGAGGGCGAGGCGCATATCTGCTGTACGCGGGCGCCGCCGAGACCGCCACACGCCTCCAGCCGCTCGACACCCACGAGGTCGGCCCCGGCGAGGCGGCACTGGTCCGGCTCCACCTCGAGCATCCGCTGGTGCTGGACCTCGGGGAGCCCGTCGTCCTCCGCGACACCGGACGCGACGAGACGGTTGGCGGCGGCACCGTCCTCGACCCGTTCCCGGTCGGCGAGGTCCACGGAACCGCCGCACGGGTCCGCCGCTCGGAAGAGCTGGAGGCGCGCGAGGATGCCCTTCGCGACGAGGACCGTGTGGCGCTGCTCGAGCGCGTGCTCGCCGAGCGGGGCTCGGTCGCGCGCCGGGACCTCGCCATGCTCGTCGGGGCCGGTCCCCAACCCGTCCAAGGCATGCTCTCGGCCGCCGTCGAAGGCGGGCGCCTCATCGGCTCGCGGAGCCTTGCCTGGTCGCCGGACGCGTGGCAGGCGGCAAGGAGCGCGGTGCTGGAAGCGGTCCGCCACCATCACGAGGAGGAGCCGCTCGCTCCGGGCCTGCCCGCCCAGGCGGCCCGCCGCGTCGCGGCCCGCGCCCCTCGCACGACCGCTCCACCCGGCGGCTCTCAGGCTGGCGGAGGGGCCGACGGGTTGAATGGCCGCAGCCGAGCCGGCGGTGCCGGCGTCGAGGGCTCAGCGGCGATCGGGAAGGCCCGGGGCGCCGAGGTGGTCGAGGCGCTGCTGGCCGAGGGGAGGCTGGTCCTCGACGGTGCCGCCGTCCGCCTTCCGGAACACGGCGTCCAGCTCGATCCGGCGCAGGCGAAGGCCCGAGAGAGCGTCGAGCAGGCGGTCGCCGAGCGGGGGGTGGCCGCGCTGACCGAGGCCGACATGGCCGCGCTCGGGGCAGACCGGCGTCTGGTCGCGGCGCTGACCAGACAGGGGGTGTTGACCGCGCTCGCGCCTGGGCTGTACGTCGGAGCGCGGGTGCTGGACCAGGCGGTCGCGACGCTGCGCCGGGAATTTCCCGGCGACCGGACCTTCACCGCCTCGGACGCGCGTGAGACCCTTGGCACCACACGCAAGACAGTGATCCCGCTCCTCGAGTTCCTCGACCGAGCCGGTATCACCTTCCGGTCCGGAGACAAGCGGCGCCTGTCTCCGCCGGGGTAGCGACATGGCACCCCGGCCGTGCCCGATGGGCACGACCAGCACCGGTCCGAGCACGCCACCGCCGGCGACGCGCGGTCACGCGGAGACGCCGTCACCAGCGCCGTCGGGGCTGCTTTTCGTTCGCGGCGAGGATTTGCCACCATAGGGAGCATGGGCAGCATGAGCACGACAGCGCCAGTCCGAGAGCGCGCCCCCGAAGAAGAGGACGTCGCGCAGCCGGACATACCCTGGATCGTGATCGTCTGGAATGATCCGATCAACCTGATGTCGTACGTCGTGTTCGTGTTCCAGAAGCTGTTCGGCTACTCCAAGGACAAGGCGACCAAGCTGATGCTCGACGTGCATCTCAGGGGCAAGGCGGTCGTCTCCAGTGGCCCGAGGGAGAAGGCCGAATACGACGTCTACCGGCTCCACAGCCATGGCCTCTGGGCCACGATGCAGAAGGACCGTTGACGATGCCTGGCACGGTCAAGCGCATCGGTCGCGACCGCTACCGCCTGCGGCTCTCGCCCGAGGAGATGACCCTCCTTCGGAGCCTTCCTGACCAGCTCCGCATCGTTCTCGCCGACGCGGGGACCGGCGACGAGAGCCCCTGGGACGTGCCCGACGACCTCTCCAAGCCCAGCCCCGGCGAGGGTCAGCTCGGACCGCTCACCGACCCGGACCGTGGTGGAGCCGGGACGGGTGACGAAGCCTCCGAGGACAGGGCGGCGCGTGATCCCATCCTGAACCGGCTCTTTCCGCAGGCGTACCTCGACGCGGAGGACGTGGAGCGGGACGAGGAGTTTCATCGGCTGATGCGCAACGACCTTCTCAAGGAGAAGCTCACCAACCTGGACGTGGTCACCGACACGCTGGAGCGCGGGACCATGAGCCTGCGCCGATGGTCGGTGGAGATCAACGAGGACGAGGCGAGCGCCTGGCTCGGCGCCCTGAACGACCTGCGCCTCGCGCTCGGCGTCCGGCTGGGCATCACCGAGGACTTCGACGGTGACATCGACCCCGCCGACCCCCGGGCTCCCGCCCTGCACGTCCTCTCCTACCTGGGCTGGCTCGAAGAGAACCTGGTCGAGGCGCTGTCCTCGGGCTGGTGACGAGGCGCTGTCCTCGGGCTGGTGACGAGGCGTTCGGGCTGGTGACGAGGCGCTTTCCTCGGGCTGGCGACGATGCTCTTTCCTCGGGCTGGCGACGATGCTCTTTCCTGGGGGTCGGTGAGGCGAGCGCCCGCACACGGGCGACGGCCAGACTCTGCCGGGGAACTCAGGCGTTGAGGCTCTGGAGGATCCAGCGGTCGGGGTAGCGGTCGAGCGCGGCGGCGCGGGCGAGACCGGCGCCAAGGGTCAGCGCGACCTCAGGGGAGAGGCCGAGGGCGTCCCCGACGGCCAGCCGGAGGGGCCCGGCGTGCGTCGCGACCAGGACCCGCTGGCCCGGCACGGCGCTGAGGTCCCGCATGGCGTCCTGGACGCGTTCCAGGACCGCCTCGTAGGGCTCGGCACCAGGCGGGGTGAACGCGGCATATGCGGCGGGGCTGCTGAAGACCTCCGGCGGGACCTCGGGCCACAGCTCGACCCAGAGCCGTCCCTCCCACTCCCCGAAGCACCGCTCAGCGAGTCGCTCGTCGACCTCGATCGGGAGGTCCCACGCGGCCGCGGTCTCCAGCGCGCGGCGCGCCGGCGAGGACACCACCAGGTCGAACTTCTGACCCAGCCGCTGCGCGGCGGCGGCGGCCTGCTCGCGTCCGACCGACTTGAGGCCGGGGTCGAAGGCGCCCTGACCCGCACATCGCTCGCGGGCCTCGGCCGGCTCCGCATGCCGCAACAGCACCAGACTCGCGGGAGTTGGCCTGGCCGGCCTCACAACATGCCCGCCCTCGCGAGCGCGGCGACGGCCGCGATCACCGCGAGGTCCACGACTTGCGTTGCCGCCCCCAGCGTGTCGCCGGTGAATCCTCCGAGCCGACGGCGGAAGACGGCCGCACACCCCAACGAGACCCCGATCGCGACCATCAGCGGAACCAGCGCGAGCGCCCCGGTCGCTACCACCGCCGTGCCCATCACCACCACCGCCCCAGCGGCGGTCCCCGCCAGACCGATCGGTCCAACCACCGATGCCCCCAGCCGAGGTCGTCCCGCCCCTGCCGGTCCGTCGCCCTGACTGCCCGGGGCCGACGCGCCCCTACCGCTGATGGACCGAGCGCCAGGGTTGGCCCACTGACGCCGGCCCGCCGAGGACTGCGGGTCCCGACCCGTCACCAATTCGCGCGTGTCCTCGGGGGACTGAGGGTCGGACTGAGGGTCGCCGCCCCGCTCCCACCCGGGCGCTTCCTCCCAGGGCAGCCCACCCCCACCAGCCGACCACGCCGGCTCTTCCCCGGAGGACCCGGCGCCGTACCCGTTGGCCCACGCGGGCCCTTCACCAGCGAACTCAGCGCTGCCCTCATTCGCCCACGCCGGCCCCTGTCCCGAGGACCGAGCTGCCTGCTCGTCGGCCCACGCCGGCCCCTCCCCGGCGGACGGAGTGCTGTCGTGCGTGGACCAGGAGGACCCTCCTTGGGCGGAGCGAGTTCGCTCGCCGGTCTCCCACAGGGGCAAATCCGCCGACGACCGGCGCTCACCTCCGTACGACCACCCTCGCCCTTCCCTCGACGGCAAGGTGCGCTCGCCCGTCGCCCAGCTCGTCGGGTCGTCGGCCGGCGGAGCGTTCTCGCCCGGCAGCCATGCGGGACCCTCCTCCGAAGACGCAGCACCGGAGCCGGGCCCCCACGCGGGTCCTTGCCGAGAGGCCCGTGAGGGCCGGGCCGTGTCGTCCGGCACCCATCGTTCCTCCGACGGCGGGACGCCATCGGTTGGCTGCGCGAACCAGGCCTCGACCGCGGCCGGATATTCCTCTCGGCGCGGCGCGGCTTGGGCGGCGGACGGGGAAGGCCTGTTTGACTCGCTCCGCCGGGCCGGCCCGGCCGCGGAAGCGGCCACCCCTGGGGCGTCGGCGGAAGGGAGAACGCGGGTGAGCAGGAGGCTGGAGGCCCGACCGAGGACGGCGCCGCAGGCGA
>JBEDUQ010000382.1:0-54627 GCA_040414855.1 Actinomycetota bacterium | reverse complement strand
ACCAGGTGCTCGACCTGGTCGGGCTGTCCGAGCGGCGCGGCAGCCAGGTCCGCACCTTCTCGGGCGGGATGAAGCGGCGGCTGGAGATCTCGCGCGGCCTGCTGCATTCGCCGAGGGTGCTGTTCCTGGACGAGCCGACCATCGGGCTCGACCCGCAGACCCGCAGCCAGATCTGGGCGTATCTCAACGACCTGCGCCGGCGCGAGGCGATCACGGTGTTCCTGACCACCCACTACATGGACGAGGCGGAGTACTGCGACCGGATCGCGATCATCGACGGTGGCCGGATCGTGGTCGAGGGCACGCCCGACCAGCTCAAGGCGAGCGTCTCCAAGGACCGGGTCAGTCTGCGGACCGACGACGACCCGGCGGCGATCGCGGCGCTCCGCGACCGCTTCGCGATCGAGGCGACCATCAGCGAGGACGCGGTGACCTTCCACGTCGACGCCGGCGAGGAGTTCGTGCCGCGGCTGTTCGCCGAGCTGGGCGTGCGGATCCGGGCGGTGAGTGTCGCCCGGCCGACGCTGGACGACGTGTTCATGAGCTACACGGGCAGGACCATCCGCGACGCCGAGGCCTCGGCCGGCGAGCGTTTCCGGGCCAACCCGTGGGCGCGAATGCGGAGGTGAGCAGGGTGAGCGGGGTGAGCCTGAACACGACCGAGGTCGCGCCGGTCCGCGAGGCCGGCGGCCGCATTGCCGACGACCTTCGCGCGGTGCGGGTGGTCTGGCGCCGCGAGCTGATCCGCTTCCTGCGCAACCGGCCGCGGATGGTGACCGCGCTGGTTCAGCCGGTCCTGTTCCTGCTGGTGCTCGGCAGCGGCCTGGCGCGGATGATCCCACGCACCGGCGCCGGGATCGATTTCCGCACCTTCATCTTCCCGGGCGTGCTGGCGATGACGGTGCTGTTCACCTCGATCTTCTCGGCGGTGTCGATCGTCTGGGACCGCGAGTTCGGGTTCATGCGCGAGATGCTGGTCGCGCCGGTCCGGCGCGGCGCGCTGGTGGTCGGCAAGTGCCTCGGCGGCGCCACCGTGGCGACCATCGAGGGCGCGATCATTCTGGTGCTCGCCGGCCTGGTCCACGTCCCCTACAGCCCGGCGCTGATCGGGGTGCTGCTCCTCGAGATGGCGCTGGCGGCGCTGGCGCTGACCGCGATCGGGACGCTGATCGCCTCACGGATCGCCCGCATCGAGTCGTTCCAGGTAGTGATCCAGTTCCTGGTGCTGCCGATGTTCTTCCTGTCGGGCGCGCTGTTCCCGCTCAGCAACCTGCCGCGGTGGCTGGAGACGCTCACCTTGCTCGACCCGCTGAGCTACGCGGTCGACCCGATGCGCCGCGAGGTGTTCTCGCACCTGACCGTGCCCCCGGCGCTGACCCGCACGCTCGACCCGGGCATCTCCTGGGGCGGCTGGAGGCTGCCGATCCTGCTCGAGCTCGGCCTGGTGGCCGCACTGGCGGCGGTCGCCCTGGTCTTCGCCGGCATACGTTTCTCGCGGACTGAATAGGGTGCCGCGGGTCTCGCCGAGTCCTCTCTCAGCGGTCGCTGTGACGGACGGATGCGCTGATCATGAGGCGGCTGCCGCGGCGGCGGCACGCTCCATCAGCATCGACCTCTCGTGCCGCGTCGGCGCCAGCCCAGCCGCCCTTTCGAGAGCCTCGGCCGCCTCGGCGTGCTGGCCCAGCCGCAGCAGCAGGTCACCGCGCACCGCCCCGAGGAGGTGGTAGCGGGCCATCCGCGGGTCGCCGCGGAGGGCGTCGACGGCGGCGAGCGCCGCTCGCGGGCCGTCGACGTGCAGCACGGCGACCGCCCGGTTGAGCTCCACAACGGGCGAGGGCGTGAGCTGGCTGAGCGCGTCGTAGAGCGCGAGGATGGCCTCCCAGTCAGTGTCGCCGAACCGGCGGGCACGGGCATGGCAGGCGGCAATGGCGGCCTGCACGGTGTACGGGCCGAGCGGCTTGCGCAGGCTCCTGGCACGGCCCAGCGCGGACATCCCGTGCGCGATGAGCGTGCGGTCCCACCGGGAGCGGTCCTGGTCCGGGAGCAGGACCGGCCGCCCGCCGGCTCCGGTGCGCGCGGGGAAGCGCGACGCCTGCAGCTCCATGAGCGCCACCAGCCCGTGCACCTCCGGCTCTCGCGGCATCAGGCCGGCGAGCATGCGACCCAGCCGCATCGCCTGCTCGGCGAGGTCCCGGCGTATCCACTTGTCACCCGAGGTGGCCGCATACCCCTCATTGAAGATCAGGTAGACGACCTCCAGGACGGCGGACAGCCGCGCCGGCAGCTCATCGGCATCGGGTACCGCGAACGGCACCTCGGCCTCGGCGATCGTGCGCTTGGCCCGCGAGATCCGCTGACCCACCGTGGCGCTCGGCACCAGGAAGGCCCGGGCGATCTCGTCGGTCGCCAGGCCTCCGACCAGGCGCAGGGTCAGCGCGGCGCGGGACTCCTGGGACAGGATCGGGTGGCAGGCGACGAAGACGAGCGACAACAGGTCGTCGTCAGCTCTGTCGAACGGCGCCTCCAGCTGCACCGCCAGCTGCGCGTACTTGTGATCTCGCGCCTGTTCGCGCCGGATCAGGTCGATGGCCCGGCGCCGGGCGGTCGTCATCAGCCAGGCGGCCGGGTCATCCGGAAGGCCGCGCTCGGGCCACTGCTCGAGGGCGCAAAGGAAGGCGTCCTGCGCTGCATCCTCAGCCAGCCCAAGGTCCCGCACCAGCCGGGTGAGGGAGGCGATCAGGCGCGCGGAGTGCATGCGCCACACCGCCTCGACCGTCCGCCGCACGTCCATGCCCGCCTCCCTTCACCAACCGCCGTGAAGCTAGTTGCCCTCGTCCCGCCGGGCCTTGATGCCCGCCGCGATCCGCTGCTCCCGTTCCTGGATCTCCGGCGTGTACGACTCGCCGAAGTCCTCGACCTCGGCGTACGGGCGGATCTCCAGGACCTGCCGCGACCCCAGTCCCGCGTCGGTGGGGCACTGCTTGGCCCACTCGACGGCCTCTTCGAGCGAGCTGACCTGCCAGATCCAGTACCCGCCAATGATCTCCTTGGCCTCGACGAACGGCCCGTCGACCACCGAGGTCGTACCGCCCTCCAGGGTCACCTTGGCACCGTCGGCGCTGGGCTTCAGGCCCGCGCCGTCGAGCAGGATGCCGGCCTTGGCCAGCCGCTCGTTGTACGCCGTCATCGCCTCGAACATCTCCGGGGTTGCGGCGGCCTTGCCCTCGTCCGCACCGGAACCCTTGATCATGACCATGACCTTCACGGCTTCGTCCTCTCCTCAGGTGGCCGGGACCTCCCCGGCGGGTGGGGCCGGGACCTCCCCGGCGGCTCCGTCACCCTAAGGTCGAATGGGCGCAGGCCGCTTTCGACAACCCATCGGAACTCTTGCATGCGGACGACGCCGCGCACGCAGGTTTAGGCGGCGAGTCGTACCAGCACCGCGAGCGGGCTCGACGGGGTCAGTGCACGACCAGCAGGGGGCGGCGCTCCCTGCGGAGCAGGCGGCCGGCGACCGAGCCGCGCAGCAGGCAGCGGAGCATGCCGCCGCCGTGGGTGCCCACCACCACCAGGTCGGCGTCGACCTCGGTGGCCATCTCCTCGAGGCGCGAGGCCGGGTCGCCGCTGCAGATGGAGAGCTGCCAGGTGACCCCGAGCGGGTCCAGGATCTTTGCGACGTCCATGCCGACCTCGAACTCGAGGTCCTCGCGCCACTGCTCCAGCATGCAGCCCCAGCCGGGCATCAGCAGCCCCACCGCCGCGGCGCGCGGCTTGACGTGGACGACCAGCAGGCGCGCGTTCGCCACTCGGGCGATCTGCGCGGCGGTGGCGACGGCGTTCAGGCTCGGCGGCGAGCCGTCGACGCCCACGACGATCTGCTTGACGCCACCTCCGCCGCCCTCTGACAGCCAGAGGTACGGATCGGTGGGCATGGACCGCGCATCCGAGCGCCGCGCCATCGCCCTCAGCCTCCTTCCAGGCTCTCGACCTGACCGGCGGCGACATGCACTGTCACGTGCTTTAGTCAATCGTCGTACGTCGCGCCAAGCGGCGCAAGTGCCCACTCGCCCAGGAATGGGCAGGTCACGGCATTAGTTCAGGGACTTCTCGTCGCGCCCTAAGCGGTCACCGCTCGGCGGGCAGCACGCCGGGAACGTGCCTGGCGGCGTAGTCGAGCAACAGCCCGGTCTGGCGGATGCGCTCCTCGGTGACCAGCGCGCCGTGGCCGGCGTCGAACCGGTCCAGCTCGACCTGCTTGCCCCGTTCCTCCATGCGCTTGGCGTAGTTCAGCACCTGCTGGAGCGGGCAGCGGGTGTCGTTGTCGCCGACCATGATCAGCACCGGGGTGCGGACCTGGTCGACGTAGGTGATCGGCGAGCGCTCCCGGTACAGGTCGGGCTTTCCCGACGGGCTGCCGCCGAACAGGCTGCGGTCGAACGCCTGGAGTCCCTCGGATTCGTCCTCGTACGCGGACACGTAGTCGGCGACCGGGACCACCGCGACCGCCACCCGCCAGCCATCGGGAACCGTCCCGACGCCGAGCAGGGTGACGTAGCCACCCCACGAGGCGCCGGCGACCATCACCCGCTCGGGGTCGGCGATCCCCCTGGCGACCAGGTCGTCGCGGCCGGCGGTGACGTCCTCGACCTCAGGGAGGCCCGGGTTCCCCTCGAGCGCGTCCTGCCACGCCTTGCCGTAGCCCGTGGAGCCGCGGTAGTTCACCAGCGCGACCGCCCAGCCGTGGTCGACCAGCGCCTGGACCTGCGGACTCCAGGTGTCGGCGTCGTGGTGGGTGGGGCCGCCGTGGACCAGCATCGCGGTCGGGTGCGGGCCGTTCCCGTCCGCGCGGGAGACCGGCAGCGCCAGGAAGCCGTGGACCGCCTGGCCGTGCGGATTGGTGAAGGTCCAGCTCTGGTAGGCCTGGCCGCCGGGGGCCGGCTCGCCGGGCTCGCCGAGCACCGGCTCGCGCTGGCCAGCGGCCCGGATGCTGGGCGCCTCGGCCCCGGAGGACCAGCGGAACCAGACCTCGCCGTCGGGGCGGACCCTGGCCCCGGCGATCGACCCCTCCGGGTGGTCGAGCCGCTCCAGCCGGCCGTCCTCGAGCCCGAGCCGGTACAGCTCGTCGCGCCCGAGATGGGTGTGGACCAGCAGCAGCGCGCTGGCGTCCGGCCACCAGCCGGCGACCTCGACCTGACCGGGGAGGTCGACCTCGAGATCGGTCCGCTCGCCGCTCACCGGGTCCCACAGCGCCGGGCGCAGCATGCCGGTGCGCTCGTGCAGCAGGGCGAGCCGGTGGTCGCCGGCGACCGGCGAGAGGCCGGCGGCGAACAGGCTGTAGCCCTCGCCGTCCCAGAGGTCGGCGATGGCGGTGCCGCGGTCGAGGTCGAAGGCGCGCAGCGCCGGGTGCAGGTTGTCGCCGTGCTCGGCGTGATGGACGACCAGCAGGCTGCCGTCCCTGCTGAGGTCGGCGACGTCCACGCTCTGCTCGTGCCGGTACAGCTCGGCGGTCTCCTGGCCGATCCGCCCGACCCGCACCGAGAATCCCGTCCTGTCCGCGAGCCCGACCGCGAGCCGGCCGTCGCGGGCCAGCGACAGCCCGGCGCTCCACGCCGGCTTGGCGTCGGCCACCAGCGGCACGGTCTCGCCCCCGTGGAACGGCTGGAGCCGCCAGACGCCGATCTCGTCGCCCTTGGAGTCGTCGAACCAGAGCACGCCGCTCCCGTCGGGCGTGACCGTGCCCATGGTCACGCCGGTGGGGTGCTCGGTCACGCGGCGATGGCTGCCGTCGGCGCGGTCCCAGGCGTGGACCTGCCAGGAGCCGGACCGGTTGGAGGCGTAGACGAGCCGGTCGGGATCGTCGAACGCCCAGCGTGGCAGGGTCATGGCGGGCGCGCGGAAGCGCCGCTTCCAGCGGGGCTCGGCGGCTGGCCGGTCGGTCATGCGGGAATCCTCTCCTGGGGATCGGGGCGGTCGAGTGGGTCGAGCTGGGCGAGCTGCCGTGGCGTCGGCCTGCCGCGCCGGGCGAGCCAGCGCCCGGCCATGACCAGCGCGAGCCAGCCGAGCGCGGCGCCGAGCACGTTCTCGATCACGTCGTTGACGTCGGCGCGGCGGATCCCGGGCATCCTGAGCTGGTACAGCTCGATCGCGACCGAGGTGACGAAGGCGACCGCCAGCACCCGCCGCCAGCCGTGGAGCCAGCGCACCACCAGCGGCAGGAGGGCGCCGAGCGGCACGAACATCAACACGTTGCCGACGGATTCGGCGATCATGGTCACCCGGTCAGGGTCGTACCGCACGGTCGACAACAGCGGAGCGACCGGGACGAGCTGTGGGCGCCAGTTGTTTCGGTACAGCGACAGCTCGTGCGACCACTGGATCGGCAGTAGCGTCATCGCGAGCACGAACGCCACGTATGCCACCGAGAGCACCTGGAGCACCGACGGGACCAGCGGCTCGCCGCCAGGAAGCGTGCGTGGAGACGTCCGGTGCTCGGGCATGGTGCACCCAGGATAGCGGGGGACATGGCACGCAACCCTGACCACCGAGCGCGGCCGGAACCCGCCGGCGCCAAGGGCCGGCGATTCCTGGCCATGATCGGCAATGCGCACATCGACCCGGTCTGGCTGTGGCGCTGGCCCGAGGGCTACCAGGAAGTGCGGGCGACCTTCAGGTCGGCGGTCGAGCGGATGCGGGAGTACCCGGAATTCGTGTTCACCTGCGACTCGGTCGCCCACTACGCGTGGGTCGAGGAGAGCGACCCAGAGCTGTTCGAGGAAGTCCGAGCGCTGGTCGCGGAGGGCCGCTGGGAGCTCGCCGGCGGCTGGTGGGTAGAGCCGGACTGCAACCTCCCCTGCGGCGAGTCGTTCGTGCGCCAGGCCCTCTACGGCCAGCGCTGGCTCCACCAGCGCTTCGGGAGGATCGCCACCGTCGGCGCCAACATCGACCCGTTCGGGCACAACGCCACCCTGCCGCAGATCCTCCGGTCCAGCGGCATCGACACCTATCTGTTCCTCCGGCCCGGAGCGCACGAGCTGCGGCTGCCGGCCGGCGGGTTCTGGTGGTCGTCTCCGGACGGCTCGCGGGTGCTCGCCTACCGCGTGCCGCACGAGTACCAGACCCCGGGTACGGCCCTCGACGAGCACGTGGCCGCCGCGCTCGACGAGCTTCCCGACGACTTCGACGAGCTGGCCTGCCTCTACGGCGTCGGCAACCACGGCGGCGGGCCGACCAGGGCGAACCTCGACAGCATCAGGCGGATTGCGGCGAGGGGCGAGCCGGCGCCGATGGCCTGCTCGACCGCGCGAGGCTTCTTCGACCGGCTGCTGGAGCGGGGTGGCGAGCTGCCCGAGGTCGCCGGCGAGCTCCAGCACCACGCGGTCGGCTGCTACTCGGCGCACGCCGGCGTCAAGCGCTGGAACCGCCGCGCCGAGAGCCTCCTGCTCGCGGCCGAGCGGTGGGCGGCCGTCGCGACCGTGGTGACCGGCCAGCCGCCCGCCACCGCGGAGCTGGGGCACGCCTGGCGGCAGGTGCTCCTCAACCAGTTCCACGACACCCTCGGCGGCACCGCCATCGAGGCCGCCTACGAGGACGCGCGCGACCAGCTCGGCGAGGCGGCGGCGGTGGCGGGCAGGATCGCCACCCGGAGCGTGCAGGCGCTGAGCCGGCGGGTCCGGATCGAGCCGGGGCCGGGCATGACCCCGGTGGTGGCGTTCAACTCGCTGCCGTGGCCGGTCACCGCGGACCTTGAGGTCGAGGTGCAGGTGAGCGGCCGGTCGGCGCCCGACCGCGCCACCGACGAGCGCGGCCACGAGCTGCCACTTCAGACGGTCCGCCCGCCCTCGACCGTCCCCGGCTGGCGTCACCGCATGGTCCTCCCGGTCGAGCTGCCCCCGCTCGGCTACCGCACCTACCGCCTCTACGCGGGCGGCGGGGCGGGTGAGGCCGGGCTGGTGGCCGCGCCCGATGGCGGGCCGGGCGGGGCCGTGGCGGCCGGGGGCGGCACCTCGGCGCGGCCCGCCCCACCCCGCGAGGTGCGACCTGGGGAGCCGGTTGTGCTGGAGTCGGCGCGGCTGCGGGTGACCGTGGACCCCGAGAGTTGCTGGCTCGCGAGCCTGTTCGACCGCGGGGGCGGGGCCGAGCTGCTGCCGGAGACGGTCGAGCCGCACGCGGTGGTGCTCGCCGACGCGACCGACACCTGGAGCCACGGCGCGCTGGCGTACGAGAACGAGACCGGCGCGTTCGAATGCGAGTCGGTGCGGCTGCTGGAGGACGGGCCGGTGCGCCGGACAGTGCGGATCGTCTCGCGCTACCACGACTCGACCCTCACCGAGGACCTGCTGCTCGGCCTCAGCGGGACCATCGAGGTCCGGGCCACGCTCGACTGGCACGAGCGGCTGGCGCTGCTGAAGCTGCGCTTCCCGACCGCGTTCCGCGACGTCACCGCGACCTTCGAGATCCCTTACGGCCACCTGGAGCGCCCGGCGACCGGCGTGGAGGAGCCGGCGGGGTCCTGGGTCGACGTCAGTGGCACGACGCCCGGTGGGCACCGCGCCGGGTTGGCGCTGCTGAACGACGGCAAGCACGCCTTCGACGTCCGCAGCGGCCGGATCGGCATGACCGTCGCCCGCGGGTCGGTCTACGCCTGGCACGAGCCGCGCGCGCTCGACCCCGGCGAGGACTACCCCTACCTCGACCAGGGCGTGCAGCGCTTCACCTACCGCCTGCTCCCCCACCTCGGCGACTGGCGCGCCGCCGGGGTGGCGCGGGCCGCCGCCGAGCTGAACCAGCCCCCGCTGGCGGTGGTCGAGTCACCCCACCCGGGACCGCTCGCCCAGCGCGAGTGGTTCGCGACCGCCGAGCCGGCCTCGGTGCTGCTGTCGGTCGTGAAGCTGGCCGAGGACGACGGCGCCCTGGGCGGAGACCCGCGCGGCGACCTGGTGGTGCGCGCCTACGAGACCGCGGGGCGGCCGGCCGCGACGGCGACCATCGACCTGCCGATGCTCGGCCGCCGCTTCCGCACCTCGTTCGGCGCGCACCAGATCAGGACCTTCCGCGTCCCGGCCGACCCGGCCGAGCCGGTGGTGGAGACCAACCTGCTCGAATGGCCGCCGGAGCGCGCCTGAGGCGCAAGTGAAGATCATCTCGGCTGTGTGAGCGCGAACCGGTCAGTTGTGCGCAACGCGTACACTGAGCCCTCCGGATTACCCCACCCAGGTGGAGGCTCGGTGCCAGCCAAGTCGAGCAGCGCGGCCCGCTCCGACAGGGACTTCATACAGTCACTCGACCACGGCCTCGCCGTGCTCGAGGCCTTCTCCGCGAAGAACCAGTCGCTGACCGTCAGCCAGGCCGCCGAGATCGCCGGCCTCACCCGCGCGACCGCGCGGCGGGTGCTGCTGACCCTGCTGGCGCTCGGGTTCGTGCGCTGCGACGACGGCCGCGAGTACACGCTCACCCCGCGGGTCCTGCGGCTCGGCTACACCTACCTGTCGTCGCTGGACCTGCGCGAGCTGGCCGAGCCGTTCCTGACCGAGCTGGCCGACCTCACCAAGGAGTCCGCCTCGCTGACCATGCTCGACGGCACCGACGCGGTCTACGTCGCCAGGGTGCCGACCAGGCGGGTGATGGCGGTCTCGGCGCAGGTCGGCTCGCGCGTGCCCGCCCACGCGACCTCGATGGGCCGGGTGCTGCTGTGCCATCTGCCCGCGGACCGGCTGGACGCGTACTTCCGCGAGGCGAAGCTGGCCAGGCTGACCAGCCACACCGTCACCGACGAGCGCGAGCTGCGGACGATCCTCGATGCGGTGCGGCAGCAGGGCTGGGCGCTGGTCGACGAGGAGCTGGAGGACGGGCTGCGGTCGATCGCCGCGCCGATCCGCGACCGGGACGGCGGGGTCACCACCGCCCTGACGGTCTGCGGCCACGCCGGCCGGGTGACCGTCGAGCAGTTCCACGACGAGTTCCTTCCGTGCCTACTCGAGGCGGCGGAGCGCCTCAGCGACCTGAACGCGGCCGCCGAGATGGAGTGGCCAGCCTGACCTTCCAGATGAAGCAGCGCGGTGGTGGCGATACACCCTTTGGGGGGCCGCCCCGAGAGCTCCGGCCGGGCAGGTGTCGACAACCGATGCCCGTCCGGCGCCCTGGAGGATTGGGGCGGCCCCCGTCAGGTGCCCCCCCGGCTCTCGTCACCGCCGCGCCACTGCTGTGACTGCTGTGACTGCTGTGATCGGTCCGCGTTCGGGCCGTGCTACCGCTGGGCGGCTGCCTCCTTTCCGTCGCTAGGGCGCGGTGCGTCCTGCTCCGGGTTGGCGGTCTCGATCAGGAAATTGATGGTGTAGGCGCCCTCGGCCCATCTGGCGCCGTCGCGGCCGGTGCCCGCCGGCCCCGGCATGCGGCTGCGGTAGCTGTGCTCGCCGCCGCCCCAGTCGTCGAGCCCGAGCCAGCGCTCGCAGATCACGCCGCCGGGCTCGCCGTCCGAGCCGGCGCCCGCGACCGTCACGCTGAGCGGCTGGTTTGGCCTGAGCAGCAGCTCGAAGCGCTCCTCGACGTCGAAGGTCTTGCCGTCCTCGACCTCGACCACGCCCTCGGACGGCCACTGCGCCGAGCGGCCGTTGACCGCGAGCCCGAGCGACAGCTTGCCGTTGACCACGCCGGCGTCCTCGACGGTCACGTGGGTGAACCGCACCACCACGCGGGTGTCCCGCTCCGGAGCGATCGCGGTCACGCCGAGCTGGCTGATGGTGCCCGGCTCCGCCGGCGGCAGCGCCACCAGCGTGCCCTGCTCACAGCGGTAGGCGGCGGCCAGCTCGTAGTTGCCCGGCCTGGTGCCGAAGTTGACCACGGCCTTGAACAGCGCGCGCTCGGACCCGGGGTCGAGCGGGGTCGAGTCGCCGTCGCCGCCGAGCAGGTTGTCGAGCCGCTCGCCGGAGGGGCCACGCACCGCGACGCACAGCTCGGCCAGCCGCGCAGGGTGGTCGCCATAGTTCCGGACCGCGTACTGGGCCACGAAGTGCCGGCCGAGCGTCGGCGTCCACGAGTTCACCCAGATGCCCCGCGAAACGGCCAGGTCCTGGTAGGGCGGCCGCTCGGGGATGTAGTCCTGGACGAAGAAGCCGCGCCAGCGCTCGCCGGGGATGCTCGACTCGAGCCGGCGGCCGGTGGCGTCGACGGTGAGCGTCACCTCCTCGTCGAGCCGGTCCGGGTCGTAGACGCTGACCCGCATCGTCTGGTCGTCGCCGTCGCCGGCCTCGTAGGCGTAGGCGACCACCTGGTGGTTGCCGGCGAGGTCGTCGAGCGCCGAGGCGGCGACCAGGCCGAGCACCACCGGCCGCCCGGCGTCGATCGAGCGGCGCAGCCGCGGGAGCTGCTCCCCGGTGGTCCGCGCGATCACGCCTGGGTCGGCCCAGGTGGGCTGGTCGGCCGCGAGCGCCCAGGTCACGAACTGGCGCGCCGTCCAGCTGGCGAAGCTGTCGGACTGGCGCTTGGCGAGGTAGTCGGAGAGGCGCGAGCCGTCCTGGGGCACGCCGCCTTCGAAATCGTCGGCGGTGTGGGTCGGGATCGGCAGGCCGGCGCACCAGTAGTCGAGCGCGGCGTAGGCCATGCCGCCACCGCGGCCCCTGGTCGGGACCTCCCCGAAGCCGGGGACGATCACCGGCTGGCTCTCGAAGCGGTTGCGGAATCGGAAGCCGTGACTGGATGGCTTGAACGCGGTGGTCGGCACGAGTCCCCCCTTTGGCGACCCCTCCAGGCCCGGGCTCGCGGAACGGCCGTTCCGGGCGCCGCGCGCGATCGTCGTTGCTCGCGCAAGCCCGACGCAATAGCGAAAACCGCCTGGTCAGAAAGCACGTAGTCAGAGGTGCGCGAGGTCCGTCCCCCAACCGGGCCTCAGGCTGTTAACGGACAACGCGTCCAACCGGCGGCCGGCCTCGAGGCTCCACCGGCGCGGGGACCGGTCAGTAATGACAGGTCACGACCGGCAACAGCCGGGTCGCAACCCTTTCGAATCCCAGGCGCGGATGGCAAATCAGTCATAGACGGATCGGATCGCGTGGTGAACGGCTTTAGGATTCGCCAATCGGACTGTTCGGTTATGCTTCGCGCCGGCGCACGGACGCCAATCGTCGGAAATCTAGGAAGGAGACCGCATGCCTGGTGCAAACGGTCAGCGGGGCGGCCAGACCGAACGGATGCGCGACCTCGCCAGCAAGTTTCGGCGTGACTCGAGCCAGATGAAGGACCTCGTCCGGGGCCTTGACAGCGACACCTCCAACAGCCAGGACATCTGGTTCGGGCCGTCGGCCGACCGCTTCCGTGGCGACTGGGGCAGCTTCAAGCCGACCCTCGACAAGCTGACGGTCGCCCTCGACGACGCCGCCCAGGCGATCGACAAGAACGCCGGCGCGATCGACGCCGCCACCAGCTGACTTCCCCGCTGCCACAGGGCCCCGGCCGACACGGTCGGGGTCTTGGCGCGTTGGGAGGGAAACGCGGCCCGCGACGCGATGGCGGCGGAACGAATTTGACCTCGGGGACGTGGGGGGAGCGAGCTCCCCCGACCACAGGGGCAGCGGAACGTTTTTGACCTTGGGGGGTGTGGGGGGAGCGGGCTCCCCCCACATGAATCAGGGCGGCAGCGCCACCTGCACCGCGGTGAGGGTGCCGTTCAGGGCGAGGAGGCCGCGGCCGGGGGGGCCGGCGGCCATGTTGCGGGGGAGGCGGACGCCGAGCAGGTCGCCGTCGTTGGAGGACTGCGGCGAGATCAGCAGACCGCTGCGCGACCTCCGCACGTCGACCACGAAGCCGCGGTACTGGGAGCCGAGGTCCTCGGTGGTGCCGGCGACCACGACCGCCTGGTCGGCGTCGCGGGCGCTACGGACCAGCGCCTCCAGCCGGTCGGCCATGCGGGTGTCGGCCAGCAGCTCGGCGTCGTCGACCAGCACCACGTGCCGCTCCAGACCGTCGAGCAGCTTGTCGAGCTGGTCGACGTCCTCGCCCTCGACCCCGAGCACGCCCAGCACACCGGGCAGGTCCGCGAGCGCGCGCAGGGGCGAGCGCCGCGGCGTGATCAGCGCGACCTGGACCCCGGCGCCGGCCAGCGACCGGGTCATGGTCTCGAGCGCGGTGGAGCGCCCCGACCTCGGCGGCCCGGCGATCACGAACCCCGGGCTGGTCTGGAGCAGGTCGACGCCGACCGGACCGAGCGCGTCCCCGCCGGCGCCGAGCAACGCCCACAGCGGCGACGGCCGCGCCAGGTCCGGGTCGAGCCGCAGCGCCTCGGAGACGGTGATGCGCGCCGGCAGCGCGTCCACCCGCATCGGGCGGCGCACGCGCGGCAGCCCGCTCGACCGGTCGGCGGCCGCCCTCCCGATCGCCTGCAACGCCGCGACCTGCGCCGGCCCGGACGGGTCGGGGTCGAGCAGGGCGACCTGCGCCTCGAGCATCCCGACCGCGGTCGGCAGCAGCGCCCGGCCGGGCGGCATCGTCCTGGGCACCTGCCGCGCCGGGATCCCGGCGCGCCCCCAGTCGTCGGGGTCGGCGAAGCGCAGGATCAGCCGGTCCTCGAACACGGTCGAGACCTGGCCGACGAAGCCGCTGGCGTCGCTGGCGACCACCGCGCGCAGGCCGACCGCGGGCCCCTCGCGGAGCAGCCGCAGCATGGACTCGATCAGCCTGCCGAGGTCGTAGCTCTCGAAGGCGGCGGTGAAGCCCTCCCAGCGGTCGAGCAGCAGCACCATCCACGGCAGCCGCTGGCCCGGCGCGGCGCTGGCGCGCTGCTCGGCGAGGCTCGACGCGCCCTGCTCGGCGAGCAGCTGCTGCCGCCGCGAGACCTCGGCGGTCAGGCGGGCGAGCAGCCGGTCGACCCGGTCCGGCTGGTCGCGGCCGACGATCGCGCCGCAGTGCGGCAGGCTCACCAGCGGCAGCAGGGCGTTGGCGCCGCAGTCCACCCCGTAGATGTGCACGTCCTCGGGCGAGGTGGCGTCCGCGATCGCGCCGGCGATGGTGCGCAGCACCGTGGACCGGCCCGACCGCGGTGAGCCGGCAACCAGCATGTGGCCGCCGCCGGCCAGGTCGAGGGCGAGCGCCCGGCGGCGCTGCTCGGCGGGGACGTCCACGAGGCCAATCCCGACCGGCGCCAGCTCGCCGCCCAGACGCGGGGCGGCGTCGACGCGCGGCAGCTCGTCGACCGACACGACCTCGTCGAGCGGGGCGAGCCATGGGCTGCGCTGCCGTCCGAGGCCGAGCCGCTCCGACGCCTGGCGGATCGCGGCCACCAGGACCGAGAGGTCGGTGCTGGCGCTGTCATCCTCGCCGGGGCCCTCGGCCCCGCGTGGCAGCGGCCGCCCGAGGTCCGACCAGCCGAGCCTGGCGACCACCGGCTCGGAGCTGACGGTGCTGGCGCCGGGGCGCCTGCCCCCGACCCGCGCCGCCTGCACGGCGGTGAGCGACGAGGCGCCGGAGCGCACGTAGCAGCGGCCGGGCGTCGACTTGGCGATGCCGGCGGCGTCGGGCGCCTCGATCACGTCGCTGGACTCGGTGGCGTCGGTCACGCGCAGCGCGATGCGCAGGTTGGTGTTGGCGCGGATGTCGGCGCTGACCACGCCGGCCGGCCGCTGGGTCGCCAGCACCAGATGCACCCCGAGCGAGCGCCCGCGCTGGGCGATGCCAACCAGGCCGGTGACGAAGTCGGGCAGCTCGGCGACCAGCGAGGCGAACTCGTCGATGATCAGCACCAGCCGCGGCAACGGCTCCAGTTCGCGCTGGCGCCGGCGTGCGTCCCAGTAGTCCTCGATGTCCTTGGCGCCTGCGTGCAGCAGGATCTCCTCGCGGCGCTTCAGCTCGGCCGACAGCGAAGCCAGCGCACGCTGGGTCAGGTGGCCGTCGAGGTCCGAGACCATGCCGACGGTGTGCGGCAGCCGCGCGCAGTCCTTGAAGGCGCTGCCGCCCTTGTAGTCGATCAGCACGAAGGTCATGGCGTCGGGCCGGTTCGCCACCGCCAGCGAAGCGATCAGGGTCTGGAGCAGCTCGGACTTGCCGGCGCCGGTGGTGCCGGCGACCAGCGCGTGCGGCCCGTCGCGGCGCAGGTCGAGCTCGAAGGGCCCGTCGGCGGCGTAGCCGAGCAGCGCCTCGGTGGTGCGGCCACCGCGCGCCCAGACCCGCCCGATCTGGTCGGGGCTGGGGTCCGGCATCGCCAGCAGGTCGAGCAGGCGCGCGCTGTCCGGCAGCATGCCGGAGGCGTCGTCGCGGCTGGAGTCGCGGATCGGTGCCATCGCCCGCGCAACCCGCTCGCACCACGGCACGCTCACCTGGTCGCCGAGGATGGTGCCGAGCGGGTCGAGGCCGCCGCCACGCAGCCGCAGCCTGGCCGGCTCCTCCCACTGCCAGGTCGCGACCGTGCGGCACTCCTCCGGGAGCAGCCGCTCGTCGTCGTCGACGCAGATCGCGTGGACGCCGGCGAGCGGTCCCTCGCTGAGGATCTGCGGCATGCCGGGCACCCGGCGCAGCGTCCGCGCCCCGTCGAGGACCAGCAGCACGTTGGCCGCCGAGCCGCCGGGCTCCAGCTCCAGCGGCGAACGCGTGGCACGGCGGGTGGTGATCTCCTCGACCAGCTCGGTGACCCGGCGGGTGATGGTCTCGGCATCGGTGCCGAGCAGGGCGACGCAGTCCTGGCCGTCGCGCGGGCGAGCGTGCGGCAGCCAGCGCACCCACTCCCAGTCGTCCGGTCGCTCCAGCCCGGGCGCGAGCACGACCACCTGGAGGTCGCGCGGGCTGTGCAGGATCGCCGCCTGGGTGACCAGCCAGCGGGCCAGCGCCCGCGAGGCGCCGCGGTCGCCGGCGATGCCGAGCACGCCCAACGCCTTGAGGTCCAGCGGCACCGGAACGTTCCTCGCCAGCGGCGGCCCCGGCAGCTCCTGGTTGGGGTCGCCGCCGCGGTCTTGCGCCAGCTCCAGGTTGGCCGGCAGGTCGGTGGTGCCGACCCGCAGGTGGAGCACGTCGTGGTCGTCCGCGCGGCGCTCCCAAAGCCGCCGCCGCGGCCCGGTCGCCACCAGCAGCAGGGTGGCCGGGTCCGGTGCGGCGTCGCGGCGCTCGACCTCGTCGGCCGCGCGCATCCGCTCCAGGTCCTCCCGGTGCTTGGCGGCGGCCTCCTGGTAGTCGCGCATGGCGGCGCCGTGGCGCTTGCGGCCGCCGCGGCGCTCGCTCCAGACGTTGGCGCCCATGGTGAGCGGGCCGAGCAGCGCCATGCCGAGGTACAGCGCGTTGTGCAGCACCACCGCCATGCCGATCCCGAACAGGGCCGGCAGCACCATGGTCAGCACCGCCAGCCGGGGGCCCTCGCCCTTCACCGGCTCGCCCGGCACCACCAGCCGGCGCGAGCGGCGCGGCGGCAGCAGCCGCGGCGGGCGGTTGTAGGCCAGGCCGCCGTCGTCGCTCGGCGTCAGCGAGGCGTCCGCCTCCTCGGGCAACTGAAGGCTGAGCAGGCTGTCGCCGACCGCGAGCACGCCGCCGTAGGGCCAGGCGGCCGGGCCGGCGAGGGTCTCGCCGTCCAGCGCCACGGCCGCCCCGTAGGCCGGCTCGACGCTCGCGCCGCCCGGGGCGACCGAGAGGGTGGCCGCCCGCGGCGGCACCGACGGGTCGGATACCACCACGGCACAGCGCGGGTCGCCGCCGATCTCGAAACGGCCGAGCCCGAGCCGGTGCACCGAGCCGGCCGCGGGGCCGCCCGCGACCCGGATCTCGGCCACGCCGTTGGGCTCCGCGAAGCTGGTCGCCGGCGCGTAGCGCGGCGACAGCGAGACCACCATGCCGTCGCGGAGCACACGGCCCGCCGGCAGTTCCCCCGCCAGCGGGCCGCCGTCCACCCACAGGGTGGCGCCGCGGTCTCGGTCCCGCGAACGCGCGGCGGGCTCCGGGTCCCAGCCGGCGGACGGGTCGGCGTGGTCGGGCCGCTCGGTGAAGCGGGGGTGACGGATCACGATCGCGAGCCGCTCCCCGTCATCGGCGCCGCCCGAGGGCTCGGAGCCGGCGCCGTGGGAGCCGCCGCCGTCAAAGCCGCCGGCGCCCACCGAACGGAGACCGCCGTCGTGGCGGGGCGACAGCGCGTCCTGGAGCGCACGCGCCAGCTCGTGGACGGTCGCGACCTCGTCCATGGACACCAGCACGTCGGCGCGGGTCTCGCCGGTCGCGTCGAGCACGGTGAGCGCCAACCGCATCGCGTACTCCTTACTGAAGTCCTCGTTGCCGAATTGCAACCCTCGGAGCGTGCTCCATCGGAAGGGCGAAGCCGGGCGAGTACGAGATAGCGCTCATTTCCGAAGTGCTCCGAAGTGCGGGGGGAGCTATTCTAGGTGCCCCCGTCCCCGCCGTGCGCGCCGCCATCCCCCGCACTTCCCTTTGGCATCAACGACACGGGAGCCTTCTGGTCGTATGAGCATGACAACGGATCGTGCCCCGGCCGGCAACCAGCCGACGCCCCCTGGCGGATCCGGCTGGTCCTCGCCGCGCAGTTCCGGACGCAAGGGCGATCGCCTTCCTTCGCGTCCCCGCGAACGCAAGCCGGCACTCGCCGCCCTGGCCGTGCTGCTGATCCTGGGCGGCGCGCTCGCCAGCATGTCGCTTGTGCTTCGCAGCGGCGAAACGGTCCCGGCGATCGGGATCGCCACCTCGGTGCCGCGCGGGCAGCAGATCCCGCTCGAGGCCATGCGCGAGGTCCAGGTCGCCAGGTCGGGCGTCGCCTTCGTGCCATGGTCGCAACGCTTCCAGGTGGCCAAGTTCTACGCCGCGACGCAGCTCACCCCCGGCTCGCTGCTGGCGCAGAGCCAGGTGAGCCGCAGCGGACTGGTCCATAGCGGCCAGGTCGTGGTCGGCCTCGCCCTCAAGCCCGGCCAGTACCCGGCCGGTGACCCCAAGGGCCACCCGCTCCAGATCGGCGACACCGTCAGGGTCTACGAGGTGATCACCAGCGGCTCGCAGTCCAACGCCGGCGCGCCGCCCGGCAAGCTGCTCTCGCCGTCGGCGAGGATCTACGACCTCCAGGGCGCGAGCGGCCAGAGCATCGGCGAGTCGACCAGGCAGGTCTCGATCGTGGTCGACAGCGAGTCCGCCGGCGCCGTGATCCAGGCCGCCTCCAACGGGAACGTCGGACTGGTGCTGGTTCCCCGGACGGACTGAGCGTGTCGCTGGTTGTGCTCGCGGCCGACAAGGGCTCGCCAGGAGTGACCACCGTGACGGTGGCGCTCGGCGCCGTGTGGCCGGGCCGCGCGCTGGTCGCCGAGTGCGACCCGGCCGGCGGCGACATCGCCTACCGCCTGCCAGGCCCGGGCGGGCGGCCGCTGGACGCCAACCGCGGGCTGCTGTCGCTGGCGGCGATCGCCCGGCACGGCGTCGAGACACGCCAGCTCTGGGAGCACGTGCAGCAGCTCAACGGCGGGCTGGAGGTGCTGGTCGGCGTGAGCACCGCCGAGCAGTCCGCCGGTCTCTCAGGCATCTGGGACAGCCTCGGCCAGGCGATGGCGCGCGTGCCCGAGGTCGACGTGCTGGCCGACTGCGGGCGGATCGCGCCAGGCTCGCCGGGGACCGCCGTGCTGCGCCACGCCTCGATGGTGGTGCTGGTGGCGCGGGCGACGGTCGACTCGGTGGCGCACGCCCGCGACCGGCTGGCGGCGCTGTCCGGCAGGCGCGGCGACGGGGCGGTTGTGGGCCCGTCGATCGGGCTGCTGCTGGTGGCGGAGCCGCGCGAGTCCAAGGCCGCGCTCAACCAGGTCAACGAGGTGCTGCGCTCGGCACGCCTGCCGGTCGAGGTGCTCGGCACGATCGCCGACGACCCCAGGGGCGCCGCCCTGCTCGCGGGCCAGTGGAGCGGCCGGCTCAGCCGCTCGATGCTGATCCGCAGCGCGCGTGAGGTGGCCAGGTCGATCCACGCCCGTGTCTCCAGCCCGAGCGGGGCGATGAGGTAGGCCATGGATCATTCACTCGTCAAGCGATTCCGCCAGGAGGTCGGCGACCGGTTGGCGTCGCAGCGGCGCGACGACGCCGCCGTCGGCCTGCCGCCGATGTCCCAGGAGGACGAGCGCCAGTTCGCCCGCGCGGTGATCGCCCAGGTCCTCGAGGAGTACGCGCGCCAGGAGATCGCCTCCGGCCGGCCGGTGCTCCAGGCGGAGGAGGAAGAGGCGGTCGCCGCCGGCGTGCACGCCGCGCTGTTCGGCGTCGGGCGCCTCCAGCCGCTGCTCGACCACCCGGACATCGAGAACATCGACATCAACGGCTGCGACAACGTCTACGTCAGCTACGCCGACGGGCGCGAGGTGGCGGTCGAGCCGGTGGCCGACAGCGACGAGGAACTGGTCGACCTGATCCAGATCCTCGGCGCCTACTCGGGCCTGTCGAGCCGGCCCTTCGACACCGCCAACCCGCAGCTCGACCTGCGCCTGCCAGACGGCTCCCGGCTCTCGGCGGTGATGGACGTCTGCCGCCGCCCGTCGGTTTCGATCCGCCGGGCGCGGCTCGGCAAGGTGTTCCTCTCCGACCTGGTCGGCAACGGGACCATCCTGCCGGACCTCGGATCGATGCTCAGCGCGGCGGTCGTGGCGCGCAAGAACCTGATGATCGCCGGCTCGACCAACGCGGGGAAGACAACCCTGCTGCGCGCCCTGGCCAACGAGATCCCGCCCAACGAGCGGCTGGTCACGGTCGAGCGCGCGCTGGAGCTGGGCCTGGACCAGTTCCCGGAGCTGCACCCCAACGCGGTCGCCTTCGAGGAGCGCCTGCCCAACGCCGAGGGCGTCGGCGGCATCTCCATGGCCGAGCTGGTGCGGCGCTCGCTGCGCATGAACCCGAGCCGGGTGATCGTCGGCGAGGTGCTCGGCGACGAGATCGTCACCATGCTGAACGCGATGACCCAGGGCAACGACGGCTCGCTGTCGACCATCCACGCCAACTCGGCGATCGAGGTCTTCAACCGCATCGCCACCTACGCGGTCCAGGCGCAGGAGCGCCTCCCGGTGGAGGCGACCCAGATGCTGATCTCGGGCGCCATCGACTTCGTGATCTTCGTGCAGAAGCGCAACGACTACCACCGGGGCGGCAGCCTGCGGCGCTACGTCTCCAGCGTCCGCGAGGTCACCGGCGTGGACGGCAGGGTGCTGTCCAGCGAGGTGTTCGCGCCCGGGCCAGACGAGCGGGCGATGCCGCACGCCTCCATCTCCTGCATCGAGGAGCTGCTGGAATGCGGCTACGAGCCGAGCGGAGCGTGGATGTGAGATGACCCTCGACCTCGACTCCCTGTACGCGATCCTGGCCGGCGCTGTGGCCGGCGGCGGGGTGCTGCTGGTCATCGTGGCGCTGCGCGGGCTCCCAGCGCGGCCGCCGGGCAACGACGAGCCGGCTCTGGAGCGGCTGCGCCGGCTCCTGTCGCAGCGGGTCACCATCTCGGTGATCGCCGGCGTGGTGACGCTGGTGATCACGCGCTGGCCGATCGCCGCCATCGGCGCGGCGCTGCTGACGCTGACCTGGCGGGGGCTGCTGGGCGGCGCCACCGACGAGCGGCTGGCGATCGCCCGCATCGAGGCGCTCGCATCGTGGACCGAGTCGCTGCGAGACACCATCGCCGGCGCGGTCGGTCTCGAGCAGGCGATCCCGACCTCGCTCCGCGCGGCGGCGCCGGTGATCCAGGAGCCCCTGCGGCTGCTGGTGGACCGGCTGCGCACCCGCACACCGCTGCCGGTCGCGCTGGAGCGCTTCGCCGACGAGCTGGACGACCCCAGCGCCGACCTGATCGTGGCCTCGCTGATCCTGAACGCCAAGGTGCGCGGCCCCGGGCTTCGCGACGTGCTGACCGCGCTGTCGAAGTCCTCGCGCGAGGAGCTGGACATGCGCAGGCGGGTGGTGGCGCAGCGGCGCAGCACCAGACGCAGCGTGCAGATCGTGGTCGGCGTGACCCTCTCGGTGGTGGCGCTGCTGGTGCTGTTCAACCGCGAGTTCGTCCAGCCCTACACCACCGTCCAGGGCCAGGGGGTGCTGATCCTGGTGCTGCTGATGTTCGCTGCGGGGTTCTTGTGGCTCAGGCGGCTGTCCGGCTTCGAGGTGCCGAGCCGCTTCCTGTTCATCGACACCACCGCCGAGGCGGCCCGGGCGGCGCAGGCCGAGGCTCGCGCCGCCAAAGACGCCGCGAGGGAGGTGAGCCGGTGATCCAGGCGTTCTTCGCCGGAGGCCTGCTGGGCCTCGGCCTCTACCTGCTGGTCCGTTCGCTGATCCCCGGCCGGCCCGGGATCGGCACCCGGCTGGCGATGATCGACGCGGCCCGCGCCGAGTACGTGCGGCGCGCCTCGGACGTGAGGCTCGACGGCTCGGCGAGCCGGCTGCGCGGCCGAATCGGCCGGCGGCTCGCCGCCGTCTATGCGGCCCGCGGCTGGCATCAAGGCTCTCTGCGCGCCGACGTGAACCTGCTCGGCCGCTCCTGGGAGGGGTTCCTCGCCACCAAGGTGCTCTACGCGGTCGGGGTGATCGTGCTGGCGCCGTTCGTGGTGGTGATCCTGGCGGCGCTGGGGATCGGCCTGGTCGGCGCGGTGCCGCTGTGGCTGGCGCTGGCGCTGGGCGCGGTCGCCTTCTTCCTGCCGGACGTCTCGGTGCGGCAGGAGGCCTCTGTGCGCCGCAGGGACTTCCGCCACGTCGTCGGCGCGTACCTCGACCTGGTGTCGATGGGCCTGGCCGGCGGGCGCGGCGTGCCCGAGGCGCTGCTGGCTGCCAGCGAGATCGGCGAGGGCTGGGCGCTGTGGCGGTTGCGTGACTGCCTGACCAACGCGCGCATCACCGGCACCACCCAGTGGGCGGCGCTGGGGAGGCTCGGCGACGAGCTGGCCGTCGACGAGCTGCGGGACCTCGCCGCCGCGCTCGAGCTGGTCGCCGACGACGGCGCCAAGATCCGCAGCTCCCTGTCCGCCCGCGCGGCGACCCTGCGCAGCCGGGAGCTGGCGGAGATCGAGGGCAAGGCCGGCGAGAAGTCGCAGTCGATGCTGGTGGCGCAGCTGCTGCTCTGCGCCGGGTTCCTGGTGTTCCTGACCTACCCCGCGATGATGCGGGTGTTCCAGTCATGACAAGGGCGAGGCACGGCAAGGGTGCGACGGCACCTCCGAAGGGAGACGCATGATCCAGAACCCGCTCAACCACCCGGTCATCCAGCACCTGGTGCTGATGGTCCAGACGCGCTTCGCGCGCGTCCGCGGCGAGGACTCGAGTCTCGGCGCCTCCGCGATCGAGCTGGCGATCATCACCGCGGTGCTGGCCGCGATCGCGATCGCCATCGGCACGATCGTCTACAACAAGATTCGCCAAAGCGCCAACAACATCAACACCGACGTGCCGACCTTCGGGCCATGACCAACCCGCTCTCGCGCGCGTCGCGAGAGCATGGCGAGCGAGGTGCGAGCGCCATCGAGCTGGCGATGCTGACGCCGCTGCTGATCATCATCATCGCCGGCACGATCCAGTTCGCCATGCTCTACCACGCGCGACACGTCGCCCTGGCCGCCGCGCAGGCAGGCGCCAGGGTGGCGCGCGCGACCGCCGGCGACCCCGGCGCGAACTGGCGGGAGCCCGCGCGCACCAAGACCTTCGACTACCTGCGGGCGATCGGGCCGAACCTGCTGGAGGCGCCGACCGCGCAGCCGCTGGAGCGGATCGTCGGCGGCCAGCCGGTCGACGTCGGCATCCAGGTCCGGGGCACCGCCGTCCGCGTGATCCCGTTCCTGACGCTGACCGTGACCGAGCAGTCGCGCGGCCCGGTGGAGCGCTTCATCCCGGACACGTGATCATGACCCGACCACTGACCCGACGAGGAGAGCGCGGCAGCATGGCCGCCGAGCTGGCGCTGATCGCGCCGGTGCTGCTGGTGTTCCTGATGCTGCTGGCCGGGCTCGGCCGGCTGATCGAGGCGCGCGGCGCGGTCTACGGCGCGGCCAGGGACGCGGCCCGCGCGGCGTCGCTGCAGCGCGGTCCCGACGAGGCCGACGCGGCGGCGCGGCTGGCGGCCGAGGCGGACCTCAGTGGCCGCTGCATCACCCGCCCGAGCGTGGTGCGGGTGTCGGCCGACGCGTTCGCGCCCGGCAACATGGTGACCTACGAGATCACCTGCGAGGCCAGCCTCAAGGGCCTCGGCGTCTTCAGGATCTCCGACGTCAAGCGGGTGACCGCTCGTGCCAGCGCGCCGCTGGACGTGTTCCGGAGGGCCGGATGACCGGCCCGCGGGCGAGCAGCCCGCGGTGGCGGCCGGGCCAGGAGGGGTCCGGGGAACCCCAAGGGGGTGCCCCGGTGGATCGCGACCGCGAGCGCGACCAGCGCGGGTCGATCTCGATGTTCGTGGTGATCTTCACGATCTCGGTGCTGATGCTTGCCGGCCTGGTCTACGACGGGGGTCTGGCGATCGCCGCCCGCCAGCGCGCCGCCGACATCGCCGAGGAGGCGGCCAGGGCCGGCGCCAATGCCGTCGACATCGACGCGCTGCGCGCCGGCGAGCCGCTGCGACTCAACGAAGACGAGGCGTGCGCCAACGCCGCCGACCTGGTGCGCCGTGACGGCGACGGCTCGCTCCAGGGCTGTTTCGTGGACCTGGCGGACCCGTCGGTCCTGCACGTCAGGGTCCACCTGACCGTGCAGCCGGTGCTGCTCGCGCTGTTCCGGTTCCCGGCCTTCCAGGCCGAGGCCGACGCCAGCAGCAACCCGTTGCAGCAGGAGTAGCACAAGGTCGCGCAGAGCCTTTCGGGGGAGCCGCCGCAAAGCCGGCGGCGGTTGCGAGGGGAAGGAACCGATGGGAAGAAAGGGACCGGGCCAGAAGCGGCCGCGCAGGACCTTCAAGGACGTGCTGGTCGGGCTGATGGCGATCATCGTGCTGGCGGCGCTGCTCGGCGGCGTCCCGTACGCGCTCGCCACCTTCATCGGCTGGCCGCTGCCGCGGCAGATGCCGAATCTGAGCGTAGAGACGCTGCGCGCGCCGGTGGACGCCAACACGCTGGTGAACGTGCTGGCGCTGGTGGTATGGCTGGCGTGGGCGCAGTTCACCGCCTGCGTGATCATCGAGATCAAGGCGGCCGCGTCCGGGTCGGGCATGCCGGCCAAGATGCCGCTGGCCGGCTTCAACCAGATGCTCGCCAGACAGCTCGTCGCCGGCCTGCTGCTGCTGACCACCTCGGCGGCAGGGCTGGCGCCGACCAGGCTCGCCGCGGCCGGCGCCGGGGCGCTGCTGCACCGCCCGCCAGCGGTGACCGCACAGGTCGCCGGGCCGTCCACGGAGACGGCGCACCAGGTCAGCCTGGCGCAGCGCGAGCGCGCCACGACACCCGCCGCCGACCCGAGCGTGCGGGCGCCGGCGGAGCGCAAGGTCTACGTGGTGCAGCCGCCGCAGGGACGCCACCACGAGAGCCTCTGGGAGATCGCCGAGCGCCACCTCGGCGACGGCCGCCGCTACCAGGAGATCTTCGACCTCAACCACGGCAGGGAGCAGCCGGACGGCGAGCGCCTCACGCTGGCCAGCCTGATCCGTCCCGGCTGGGTGCTGGAGATGCCGCACGACGCGGTCGGCGTCCAGATCGTGCACGACCAGGCGACCACCGCCACCACGCCGTCCCACGGCGGCTCGCACGCCGGCGGAGCTGGAGCTGGAGCCGGGTCGGGCGCGGGTGCCGTCGCCGACCGGGCGACCGTGCGGGAGGCGCCAGCGCAGCGGGCCGGCGCGCGCTCGGCGGACCCGGTGGACGCGCCCGCCGAGGAGCGGCAGGCGCCGGGCATGGCCGCCTTCGAGCTCTCGGCCGCCGCGCTGCTCGCCGCCGGGCTGCTGGCCGCGCTCGGCCGCAGGCGGCGCCAGCAGCTCTGGCACCGCGCCTTCGGCCGCAGGATCGCCCTGCCCGAGGGCGACGCCGCGACGGCGGAGCAGGCGATCCGCATCGGCGCCGACCCCGACGCCGCCCACCTGCTGGACCTCGGGCTCCGCTCGCTGTCGCACACGCTCGCCTCGCTGGGGCGCTCGCTGCCGACCGTCTACGCGGCCCGGCTCGGGCCGGAGGGCCTGGAGCTGAACCTCGCCCCGGCCGAGCCGCAGGCACCCGAGCCGTGGATCGCGCTCAACCGCGGCGGGGTCTGGCGGCTGCCGTCGGCCGCGGCGGGCAGCCTCGACGGTCGCCTGCTGCGCGAGGTGCTGGCGCCCTACCCGGGCCTGGTCTCGCTCGGCACCGACGAAGACGGCCGGGTCATGGTCGACCTCGAGGCCGCCTACGGCGTGATCGCCCTGCGCGGCCCGTCGGCCCAGCGCCGGGCGCTGCTGGCCGCGGTGGCCGCGGAGCTGGCCACCAACCGCTGGTCCGACCACATGCGAGTGACCCTGGTCGGCTTCGGCGACGACCTCACCCTGCTGGCGCCGGAGCGGGTCCGCGCCGCCGCCAGGCTGACCGACGTGCTTCCGGAGCTGGAGGCCCAGGCCGAGGAGACCCGCGCGGCCATGGCCGCCACCGGTGTGGACTCGGTGCTGACCGGCCGCTGCCGGGGCGTGATGGGCGAGGCGTGGATGCCGCACTTCCTGTTGGTCGCCGAGCAGCCGGAGCCGGGCGAGCTGGACCGGCTGGTGCGGCTGTCGGGGATCTGGCAGCGCACGCCCATGGGCTACCTGGTCGCCGGCGAGGTCCCTGGCGCCACCTGGACCTGGGACGTGTCCGCCGACGGGCGCATCAGCGTGCCCCTGCTCGGCCTCGACGCCGAGGCGCAACTCCTTCCCGCCGCCCAGTACCGCGCGGTGGTCGACCTCTTCAGGACGGCGACCAGGCTGGAGGCGGTCGACGGCCGGCCGCGGACGCCCGGCTCCCCGGCCGGCGCGATCGACGCCACCACCCTCGCCGGGCTCGAGCGGCCGGCCGCGGTCGAGGTCCGCATGCTCGGCCCGATCGAGGTCAGTGCACCCGGAGAGCTCGAGGACGGGCGCGCCGAGGCCTGCACCGAGGCACTGGTGTACCTGGCGGCGCACCCGGATGGCGTCCACCCGACCGTGCTCGGCTCGGCGGTGTGGCCCCGTGGCGTGTCCCCCACCGTGCGGGACGCCACGGTCGCCCGCATGCGCGACTGGCTCGGGCGCGACTCCCAGGGCCGCCCGAACCTGCTGACCACCTCCGACGGGCGCCTGCGGCTGGGGCCGGAGGTCCGCACCGACTGGGTGGTGTTCGAGGCGCTGCTGCTCCTGGCCGAGCAGCGCCCCGCCGGCGAGGAGACCTATCTCCAGCAGGCGCTCGCCCTGGTCAGGGGCCGGCTGCTCCAGGCGCGGCGGCCGCGGCGCTACGCCTGGCTGGCGCGCGAGAACCTCGAGTACGAGGTGCCGGCGAGGATCGCGGACGCCGCCCACCGCCTGGTCGAGCTGCGGCTCGCCCGGGGCAGCGCGGCCGGGGCGGTCCAGGCCGCCGTCAGCGGCCTGCGCGGCGCCCCGGACGAGGAGGGCCTGTGGCGGGACCTCCTGCGCGCGACCCACGCCACCGGCGACACCGCCCGCCTCCGCGCGGTGGTCTCGGAGCTGGAGGCCCGGGTCGCCGCCGACCCCGCCCTCGACGAGCTGAACCCCGAGACCGAGGCGCTCATCGACGAGCTGCTGCCCTCGTGGCGCCTGTCCGTGGCCGCGAGCGGCGGGAACGCGAGCTGACCAAAGGAGAGAGAAGCCGATGCGCCGATCGACCACGCTCGCCGCCGGAGCGGTCCTGCTCGCCCTGCTCGCGGCCGGATGCGGGTCCGGCTCCAAGAGCGAGTCGCAGCAGACCTTCCAGCCGGGCGCGCCGAGCGACACCTCCGCCGGCGCGACGCCGACGACCGTTGCCGCCGGTCCAGCCAGTCGCGAGAACCCGCTGGCGCAGCGCGTCTACAAGCTGGTGTCGGAGCCGTCGAGCCCGAAGGAGAAGGCCGCGATCGAGACGGTCGAGGGCTACCTCGACGGGCTGATCACCGCCTTCGCCACCAACGACGCCGCCTCCAGCGGGGTGCGGCGCTACAGCTCGATGGAGATGTACCAGGAGGCCAAGAGCATCGTCGCCGACCAGGTGAAGAACGGCTACGTCCTGTACGGGCGCTACACGGTCACCATCGACCCGAGGGAGGTCCGCTCCGAGGTGGGCGTGATCAACGTCTGCGTCGATCAGAGCCGCACCCGGCGCCACGACGCCAGGACCGACAAGCCTGGACAGCCGAACAACACCCCGTACGTCCAGCTCGACTACACCGTGAGTCGCTCGGCCGGCCCCTGGCAGGTCACCGCATCTAGCGGCGGCCGTACCGACTCCTGTCCCGCTTGAGCTGATGTGGCGTTTTTTGACTGCTCCGCACGGGTCCAGGAGGATCACGCGGGGTCGTCGGCCTTCCGGGTGCTCCGAGGCTTCCCCTCGACCCCATACGCAGTTCCCCAGCGGTGCTGGCATCGCGGTGGAGTCGCGGCAAGACCATGAACCTGACCGTCGCAGCCGAATGAGCGAGGTTCGACACCAGATGCGCCGTTCCCTAGTGCGAAGGGGCGTGACGCTGTCCGCGGTCGCCCTGATGGCAGCCACCCTGATGACCACGCCCGCTCTGGCGGAGGGCATCGGCTCGACGCCGAGCGCCACTCAGGATGGCAACAGCTACATCCCAAAGGTGGTCGTCACCGTGACGACCAGCGGCGTTCGCAAGACGGTCGCGGTGCCGGGGTCGAGGACCGAAGTTCATCCTCCGTGCTGGCGGCAGCCCTCATGGACCGGCGCCGAGCTCGCCGACTACTACGACAGTGGCGACGCCGCCCGCGACGCCCGCCACCACGGCGACGGCCCGGCGACCCCGCCGCCCGGCTACGACGCGCACAAGAACGACGGCACCGACAAGGGCATGTTCTGGAGCCCGATCTGCAGCTCGGCGTATTGGAAGGGCGACATCCACTCGTTCCTCGACTACGTGGATCAGTGGTTCGCCACCCATCCGATGATCTGGGTGGCGGTCGGGGACCCCAACCCGAACAACGACATCCAGATCCCACCGCAGGTCCTGATGGAGATCGCCAAGGGGCTGCTCAAGCCGACCAAGCCGGAGCTCGAGGTCAACCCGCAGGTCGACTCGGTGGTCAACCTCCCGACCTGGGTGTGGGCGACCGACGACAGCTTCGTGGAGATCCAGGTCGAGGCCCGGCTCGGCAACAACTGGGCAAGGGTCATCGCCCACCCGAACGGGCTCAAGCTCAGCACCAACGGGCCCGCCGACGTGAAGAGCACCTGCGCCGGCGGCGGCACGCCCTGGACGCGCGGCGCCTCCGACGCCGACACCGACTGCTCGGTCACCTTCCGCAAGAGCACCGCGAGCAGCGGCCAGTACACCATCAGCGCCAGCATCGATTGGCAGGTCCACTGGGAGGGCAGCGGCGGCCAGAACGAGGCGCTGCCGCCACCGCCAGCGGCGCCGGTCGGCAGCCGCGACGTCACTGTGGACGAGGTGCAGACGGTCGTCACCGGGCAGCCGTAGGGCACGAGGCCAGAGGGTCCGAGAGGTCACTCCCGGATCGCGGCAAAGGAAACTCGGGGAGGGGCTGGGCCACAGGTCCGGCCCCTCCTTCGCGTTCAGGGCCGTCGAACGGCGCCGCCGCCCGCGGCGTAGAGGTACCTTGTCCTCAACTTTCGCGTTCAGTAGAGTAGTCGCTCATGTGACGAGCTTGCCGATATAGGAGGGCCTTCGCGCAAGTGCTGCCGTTACCGGCCGACCCGCAGGAGTTGGCATGGTTGTAACGGGCACGGGCCGAAGCGAAGCCCCCGCCGAAGGCGCGTTGGAGCGCTGGGCCCCCCAACTGGCTGGACCTCTCCTGCTGGTTGCCGTCACCGCGGGGCTCCTCCGGCAAGGCGCCTACTACCCAGCGATGCAGCGGCTCGTCGGCCTGCTCATCGGCGTGGCGGCCCTGCTCGCGCTGGCCGCATGGCCGCCGAGCAGAGACGACATCCGCCTGCCGCCAGTGATTCCGGCGTTGGCTTTGGCCGCCTGGGCGGTCCTCGACGGCGTCCTGGTGGGCGTCGCCGGCGCCGGTGCCGGGCCGGCGCTGCTGCTGGTCGGGGTCGCAGTGGTGCTGCTGGTCTGCCGTCGCCTCCGACGCGAAGACCGGGAGATCCTGCTGGCCGGAGTGATCTGCGTCGGCCTGCTGGTGGCTTTGACCGGCTGGCTGGGGGTTGCCGGCCGGGCGGGCTCCTGGGCGTTCCAGGCCCAGGGTCTGTGGCGCGCCTCCTCGACCTTGACCTACCCCAATGCGACCGCCGCGGTGCTGGCGCCCATCGGCCTGCTGGTGCTGGCGCGGCTGATCGCGACGCCGGGTTCCGTGCCATCGACCTTGGCGGCGACCGGCCTGCTGATCGGGCTGGCCGCGACGATGAGCCGGGCGGGCGCCTTCGCCCTCGTTGCCGGCCTGGTGATGCTGGCCGCGCTGCGAGGGCTTCGCGCGACCGCGCAAGCAGCGGTCGGCCCGTTGAGCGGCGCCCTGGTGGCGCTGGTCTGCCTGCTGCCATCGATGGCGGCCGCCGGTCCCGCCCGGCCGGCGCTCGCGCTGGGTGGCCTGGGCGCCGGGCTGGCCCTTGCCGCGATGGTGGCGCGGCTGCGGCGCTGGCCGGCGCTCACGCTGCTCGGCGGCGTCCTGGTTGCCGGCGCCATCGGGCTCCTCGCCACCGGCGGCGGGGTGGGCGGCGCCGCCCAGTCGGTCGCCGAGGCTCGGATCAACCTCGCCTCCCCCGACCGGACCGGCGCGCTGCACGCGGGCCTCCAACTGGTCGCTCAGCATCCCCTGACCGGCACCGGGCCCGGACACGCGGACCTGCGATGGAAAGGGCAAGGTCATGGCACCCAGCTCTACACCTACGTCCACAACGAGTATCTCCAGCTCGCGGCGGAGCTCGGCCTGGTGGGCCTGGTCCTGCTCGTGGTGCTGGTGGTCGCGATCGCCCTCCTGCTGTGGCGCGCGCGGACCACCGGCCGCTCGGGCGCCACCTGGGCTGGCGCGGTCGCCGCCGCGGCAGCGTTCGTCATCCACAGCGGCTTCGACTTCGTCTGGCACCTACCGGCCATCGTGCTCACCGTGACGCTGCTCGTCGCCGCCGTACTCCCGGCACCGGACACCGCCGCTGCCCAGCAGCCATCAATCCTCTTCCTGGCAAAGGAGCCTGATGAGAACCAAGCTGCGCAGTAAGGTTGCCGTAACGGCAGGCGCCGTCCTCCTCGGCGGCCTGCTCGCCCTGTTCGCCACCTCCGGTCCTGCCGTGGCGTTCTTCTCCGGAGGACTGTTCCTCGAAATCGAAGTCAACTCCCCGGCCACGCTGGTCGCCAAGGGAGCGGCCGCACAGGTGCCGGTGGAGGTCACCTGCAACGCCACCGGCACCGTGTTCGTTGATGTCACCGTCACCCAGAAGAACGGATCCGGCGTCGCCCAGGGCTTCGGCTCGACTGAGGTCGGGTGCGCCGGATCGGGCGAGCAGATCACCGTCTTCGTCCAAGCGTTTGGACCCAAGCCGTTCAAGAAGGGCGACGCCGTGGCAGCCGCGGAGGTCTTCGGCTGCAACAGATCCACCTGCGGCCACGAGACCGATAACGAGGTCATCCAACTCACCTAGCGACCTCACCGGCTCGCCATAGAGGGTGCCGCCGCGGTAGCGAGTTGCCGCGGCGGCACCCATCGGACGGGCAGCGAAGCGAACGATTCTTCTACGCAGCGCCGACGAAATAATCTCTCACGTCTTCGACTTGCTGGACTTCCAGCCCGTGCCAGTCGGCGACCTCTTCCGGCGACCCGGCTCCGAGGTCGGCAACGATCGAGCTGACGGGCGTGCGGGTGCCCTTCACGACCGGAGTCCCGAACTGAATGGTCGGATCGATCTCGACCCAGTCGCTCAAGTTCCAGGCGACCGCCGTACGATCCTCGTAGCGAATCTCGTCGGCGAAGCTTCGGATCGCCGGGGCCCATGCATAGTGGTCAGGATGCCGGCCGACGATCTCCTCCACCAACGCGTCGTCATCCGGGTTGAACTGATGCCAGATGGCCGAACCGTCGGTGAAGAAGACCTGGTAGGCCATGGGCCGGGCAATTCCTGGATAGCGCTTCTTCAGTTCCGATTCGAGCCTGCGCACCTTTTGTAGCGAGACATCGTTCTCCCGGAACCTGCGGACCAGTTCGAGGCTCACGAGGTCATGAAAGGAAAGAAGATCCGATCCCGACCGCGTCTTGCCAAACGAGGCCGGAGTGAGCCCGCTCTTCATCCAATAGCGAAGGGTCCCAGGCCGCAGCCCAGGATGACGCTTTGCCAACAGCTTGGCCGCGGCCGGAAAGCTGTAGATGCCGGTGCCGAACGACAATTGTGCGGGCTGCTTCATGGGGCGATCCTCCCAAGTCCAGCGACCTCCAACAAACGGTAGAGAGCCCAAGGCGGGCAGCTGAGGTACCATGGAGGAACATCGGTGGTGGAAAGGTAGACGAATGAGTCTGAACATCAAGGACGAGGAGACCCACCGGCTCGCACGTGAACTCGCGCAGCTCACCGGCGAGAGCCAGAGCACCGCCGTCACGATCGCGATCCGCGAGCGCCTCGACCGCCTCCACGCCGCCGGGCATCCCAGCCTGGCCGACCGCCTCCTCGCCATCGGTAGGAACACCGCTCCCCGCCTTAAGGAGCCCTTCCGCTCCGAGGAGCATGGCGAGCTGCTCTACGACGAGCACGGGCTGCCGCGGTGATCGTGGACACCTCGGCGCTGATCGCGATTCTGCGTGACGAGCCCGAGGCCTCGGCCATGGCGCAGGCCATCGAGGAGGCGACGCAGCGACAGATCTCGGCGGCGAATTGGCTGGAGGCGGCCGCGGTCATCGACGGCAGCCGAGACCCGGTCGCCAGCCGGCAGTTCGACGACCTCATCAGGGTGGCCAGGATCCTGGTCGCTCCGGTGACCGAGCAGCAGGCGCTGATCGCACGCGCTGCGTACCGGGACTTCGGCAAGGGCAGCGGGCATCCCGCCGGGCTGAATTTCGGTGACTGCTTCGCCTACGCTCTGGCCAAGTACACCGGCGAGCCACTGCTCTTCAAGGGGCGTGACTTCGCGCACACCGACATCGTCCCGGCACTGCGGTTGCCTGACCCTGCGTGATCAGCGCACGTCCGTAGGAGTCGGGCACGAGGCACGTTCCGCCAGCGCCGACTCGGGTCAGTCGGGGTCGGCGGTGATGGCGACCTCCCGCTGGCGGAGTTCGACGCGGCGGATCTTGCCGGAGATGGTCTTGGGCAGCTCGTCGACGAACTCGACCTCGCGCGGGTACTTGTACGGCGCGCTCACCTGCTTGCAGTGGTCCTGGAGCTCGCGGACCAGCTCGTTGGAGGGGGCGTGGCCGGGGGCGAGGATCACGAACGCCTTGACGATCTGGCCCCGCTCGGCGTCGGGCTTGCCGACCACGGCGGCCTCGGCGACGGCGGCGTGCTCGACCAGCGCAGACTCGACCTCGAACGGGCCGATCCGGTAGGCGGCCGAGATGATCACGTCGTCGGACCTGCCGACGAACCAGAAGTAGCCGTCGTCGTCGACCTCGGCCCGGTCGCCGGTGTAGTACCAGTCGCCGCGGAACGCTCCCTTGGTCGCCTCGGGGTCGCGCCAGTACTCGCGGAACAGCCCGACCGGCCGCTCGGGCTTGACCCGGACGGCGACGTGGCCCTCCTCCCGCGGCCCGAGCACCTTGCCGTCGTCGTCGACCACGCAGATGTCGAACCCGGGCGTGGGCTTGCCCATCGACCCGGGCCGAACCTCCATGCAGCGGTAGTTGGCCAGCAGGTTGACGGTCTCGGTCTGTCCGTAGCCGTCGTAGACGGTGAGCCCGGTGGCGTCGCGCCAGACCTTGATCACCTCGGGGTTGAGCGGCTCCCCCGCCGACACGCAGTGCCGCAGCCCGGACCAGTCGTACTTCGACAGGTCGAGCTGCACCAGGCCGCGGTACACGGTCGGCGGGGCACAGAAGGTGGTCACGCCGTGCTCGCCGATCAGCCGCAGCATCAGGTCGTAGTCGGGCTTGCCGCGCAGGTCCCACAGGAAGTTGGCGGCGCCGACGGCCCACTGCCCGAACAGCTTGCCCCAGGCGGCCTTGGCCCAGCCGAAGTCCGAGAGCGTCCAGTGCAGGTCGGTCGGCTTGAGGTCCTGCCAGAACCGCGCGGTGATCTGGTGCCCGATCCCGAGCGAGGCCTGGGTGTGCAGCACCATCTTGGGATAGGACACGGTCCCGGAGGTGAAGTACAGCATCACCGGGTCGTCGGATCGGGTCGGCTCGACCTCGGGCGGGGTCGGCTCCTGTGCGGCCAGTCCGTGGGCCCAGGACGCCCAGCCCTCGCCGGCCGCCTCACCGGAGACTCCGTCGGCCACCACGATCCGGTGGCGCAGGCTCGGGCACTCGCCGGCGACCTGGTCGACCTTGGCGACGCCTTCGCCGTCCACCACCGCGACGCTTGCCTCGGACTGGTTGACCCGGTAGGCGACGTCGCGCGGGGTGAGCAGCGTGGTCGCCGGCATCGGGACCGCGCCGAGCTTGATGCAGCCGAGCACCACGTCGTACCAGTCGGGGATCCGCGGCAGCATCACCAGCACGCGGTCGCCCTTGGCGATCCCGAGCGAAGCGAGGAACCTGGCGGCCCGGTTGGACGAGGCGGCCAGGTCCGAGAAGCTGAAGCTCCGCGGGTCGCCGCCGTCCGGCCCCACCGCGACCAGTGCGGGGTTGCCGGGCTCCTTGGCCGCCCAGTCGTCGACCACGTCGCGGGCGTAGTTGTAGACCTCGGGAACCTCCAGCCTGAACGTCGACCGCGTCTGGAGATAGTCGGTCATGTTCGGCGGCAGGTCGCGCATGAGCAGCTCCTCTCGACGATGGACGTCGGCTCGCTCCACCGACATCTTCACGCAGCCGGAGGCGGAAGGACCAGGCGGTAGCCGAGACCCGGCTCGGTGAGCAGCAGGTGCGGCGCGGACGGGTCGTCGAGCTTCTTGCGCAGGTTCGCCATGTAGACACGGAGATATTGCGACTCGTCCTGGTAGCCGGGCCCCCAGACGCTCTCCAGCAGGAACGGGTGGCTGCACAGGCGGCCGGCGTTGGTGGCGAGCACCTCCAGCAGGCGGTACTCGATCCGCGTGAGCCGCACCGGCTGGCCCTGGCGAGTCACCTGCTTGGCGTCCAGGTCGATGCGGACGTCGCCAGCCTCCACCACCGGCGAGCCGTTGCTGCGGGCGTGCTGGCCGTGGCGGATGGCCACCTGGACCCTGGCGATCAGCTCCACCATGCTGAACGGCTTGGTGACGTAGTCGTCCGCGCCGAGCTGGAATGCCTTGACCTTGTCGTGCTCGCCGTCGGCGGCGGTCAGCACCACCACCGGGACCGCCGTCCAGCTCCGCAGGCGGCGCAGGACCTCGAGACCGTGGAGGTCGGGCAGGCCGAGGTCGAGCACGACGCAGTCGGGCAGCTCCAGCTCCACCGCCGAGAGCGCCGCCGCGCCGTTCGCGGCGGTCTGGGCCTGGTAGCCGCGAGCCCGCAAGTTGGCGGCGACGGCCCGGAGGATCGGCGGCTCGTCGTCGACGACCAGGACCCGATCGCTCATCAGTCGTCCGATGGTCCCGCCTGGGCGTTCGCCGGGTCCGGCACGCGCGCCGCCGAACCGTCGCCGGCGGTGGGCAGGTGGATGACGAAGGCGGCGCCGCCGCCCGGCGCGGTCTCGACCCATATCCGTCCGCCCATCGCCTCCAGCAGCCCGCGGCAGATCGCCAGGCCGAGGCCGGTGCCGCCGCCGGCCCTCGAGGGGCTGTCGAGGCGGTAGAAGTGGCTGAAGACCCGTTCGCGCTCGCCGGCGGGGATGCCCGGTCCGTGGTCGACCACGCGCAGCTCGATCGCGGAGCCGTCGTGGCGGGCGTGGACCCTGACCAGCCCGTCGCCGCCGTAGCGGCGCGCGTTGTCGAGCACGTTGGCGAGCACCTGCTCCAGCCGCACGGGGTCGACCAGCACGCATGGCAGCGCCTCGGGCACGTCGACGGCGATGATCTGCTCCGACGGGATCTGGCGGACCCGCTGCACCGCCGGATGGACGACATCGGGCAGCCACACCTCCGCGATCCTTGGGTCGACCGCCCCGGCCTCGATCCTCGACATGTCGAGCAGGTTGCGGACCAGGCGGGCGAGACGGTTGGCCTCCTCCTCGATGGTGGTCAGGAACTGCTTGCGCTCGGGCTCGTCGAGCTCGACCTGGGGGTCGAGCAGGCTCGCCGCCGACGCCAGGATCGACGCGAGCGGCGTGCGCAGGTCGTGCGAGACGGAGTTGAGCAGGGCGCGCCGGAGCCGGTCGGTCGCCTCCAGCGCCCGCGCCTTCGCCCAGGCCTGCTCGCTGCGGGCCTGCTCGACCGCCAGCGCCGCCTGGCCCGCGAAGCTGGCCAGCATGCGGCCCTCGGCCTCGCCGAGACCTTCCCCGTCCGCGCCGCCGACCACCGCGAGCACGCCCACCAGCCGGTTCGCCGCCCGCATCGGGATCGCCACCAGCTCGCCGGGCGCCGGTGCCTCGGCCCCCGACTGCCCACGCGCACCCGCCCCGGCGAGGGCCGACTCGACCAGGTCGTTCGGGAGCGCGCCCTCCCTGGCGGCGACCCGGTTCTTGCCGTGGTCGTCGACCAGCACGACCGCGCAGCCGGGCAGGTCGAGCAGGCGGCAGAGGGTCCTGACCGCGCGCTGGAGGGTCGCCTCGAGGGTGCCGTGGGCGACCAGGCTGGCGGACAGCTCGTAGAGGACGTGGGTCTCGCGCTCGCGCTGCTGGGCTCTGGCGCGGCGCTGCTCGCTGGTCCCCACCAGCGCGCTGACGACCAGGGTGACCAGCAGGAACACCGCCAGCGACACCAGGTCGCGCGCCTTGGAGACCTGGAGCCGCGCATAGGGCTGGACGAACAGGACGTCCGAGGCGACGAACCCGAGGACGGCGGCGAGCACCCCGGGCCCGAGGCCGCCGGTCGCGGCGGAGCCGACCACGACCACCAGGAACACCAGCACGACGTCGGTTGGGTCCAAGTTCGTCCGGAACGGCAGCATCGCCGCGGCGGCGACCGCGGTCCCGCCGACACCCACGGCGTATCCCAGGCCCACCCGCGGGCCTCTGACCTCGAGACGTCGAGACCTTGCCACGTTCACCTCATGAAGGATAGGGCGAGCCGGATCACTGCTCCAGCCGAGGTCACCGGGTTTCCTTTGCATTTTCTTTATGGTGGGGCGCTTCGGCTTTGCGGGCGCTTTGCGCCTGGCTGCGAGCCTCGTGGAGAGCACCCGAGCCGGGGCCAGCCGCCGCGCGACCCCGGCAGAGCGAAGGCGAGCGAGCATGCGGTTCCTGCTGCGGCCGGACTTCCCCAACACGTTTGTGACCGACGATGCCGGCCGCGACGTCTACTGGGTCCGCTCGGGCATGGCGGACCAGGTCGGGCTCTGGTCGCTCCAAGACCTCACCGGCAGGGAGCTGGTCCAGGTCGCGCAGCACGGCCCGCGGCTGGCGCCGAGCTACGGCGTCTACCGTGCGGGGTGGCGGGTCGGGACGGTGCGCGCGGGCGAGCGCGGCAACCGCGCCCGCTGGCGCTCCGGGGTGCGCACGCTGGTGAACGGCGCTCCCGGCCGGCTCCGCTACACCGTCCATTGCGGCGGCGAGCCACTGGAGGTGGACGGCGACCCGTCGGCGGTCGAGTACGACCTCAACCGCGGCGGCAGGCACGCCGCCACCGTCGGGCTCCGCTGGGTGGACCGAGCTGGGACCGTCGCCACCAGCGTCGAGGTCGGCGAGGGCGAGGACCCCGAGCTGATCATCGCGCTGGTCGCCATGATCGAAGGAGCCCTGGGCAGGCTCTGAGCCCCTCATGGCCCCTGCTCAGGCCCGGGGCGCGGTCGGCGAGGTGGGCGACGACGAGGAGCTCGGCTCCGAAGGCAGGCCGCCCGCCACGTCGCTTGGGACCGAGCGCAGGATCGGGCGGCGGCCCAGCCGGAACGGCACGATCACCACGTTGACGCCGTCGATGTTGCCGAGCACCTTGAACAGCCCGGCCGACGAGCGGTCGTGCAGCACCCGGTGCCAGAACTTGGCGAAGCCGCGCTTGGGCACCAGCACGGTCACCTCGGTGTCGGGGCGGACCAGCTCGGCGATGGTCTGGTGCGCGCAGGCGAGCAGGTTCCGGTCGGGGCAGTCGATCACCTCGAGCGCCACCGGCAGGTTGATCCGCGCCCACAGCTCGGCCAGGCGCCGGGCGTGGTCCGGGTCGAGCGCCACGTGGATCGCGGTGATGTGCAGCGGGTTGAGCTGGCGGGCGTACTGGAGCGCGCCGATCGCCGCGCGGTCGAGGTCCTCGAGCAGCACCACCACCTCGTGGCGGGGCTTCGGCGGCGCCAGCCGCTGGCTCGCCTCGACCCGGAGCTCGGCCAGCTCCGCGCTGTAGGCGCGGCGGGTGCGGCTGAGCAGGAACACGATCAGCGGCACCGCGACCACGACCATCCAGGCGCCGAGCACGAACTTGGTGAGCACGATCACGCACAGCACCACGAAGGTGATCAGCGCGCCGAGCCCGTTGACCAGCAGCCCCTGGCGCCAGCCCTCCTCGCGCTGGCGCAGGTGGAGCCGGGTCATGCCCGCCTGCGCCAGGGTGAACGAGGTCACCACCCCGATCGCGTACAGCGGGATCAGCCGGTGGACGTTGGCCTGGAAGGCGATCACCAGGAAGATCGCCGCGCCGGCCAGCACCACGATGCCGTTGGAGTAGACCAGCCGGTGGCCGCGCTTGCGGAGCTGCCGCGGCAGCAGCGCGTCGTCGGCGGCGAAGTAGGCCAGCACCGGGAAGCCGTTGAAGGCGGTGTTGGCGGCCAGCACCAGGATGGCCAGGGTGGCGACCTGCACGAACACGAACAGCGCCCTGCCGACCCCCGGCCCGAGCACGTGCTTGGCGATCTGCGCCACCAGGGTCGGGTTGCCGCTGTCGTACGGCCGCACCCCGAACTTGGTCGCAAGGAAGGTGATGCCCAGGAACAGGAACGCCATGATCAGCGCCATCACCAGCAGGGTGCGCTGGGCGTTGCGCGCCTCCGGCTTCCGGAACGCGGGCACGCCGTCGGCGATCGCCTCGACTCCGGTGAGCGCGGTGGTGCCGGCCGAGAAGGCGTGCAGGATCAGGAACAGGCTGACCGCGGCGATCACCCCGTTCTCCGGTCCCACCAGCCCGTGGGCGGTGGTGGGCGTGTAGGCGATCTTGCCGAGGTGCCCGAAGACCGCCTCCCAGATGCCGAACAGCACCACCCCGCCGAGGCTGAGGATGTAGAGGTAGGTCGGGATCGCGAACAGCTTGCCGGCCTCGCGGATGCCGCGCAGGTTTCCCCACATCAGCAGCACGATGAAGAACACCGACAGCTCGACCCGCCACGGCCCGATCTGGTCGACCGCCGACGCCAGGGCCGCGGTCCCCGCCGAGACGCTGACCGCGACCGTGAGCACGTAGTCGATCAGCAGCGCCGCGCCGCAGATCGAGGCGAACACCGGGCCGAGGTTGTCGCGACTGACCATGTAGGCGCCGCCGCCCTGCGGGTAGGCGCGGATGACCTGCCGGTACGACACCACCAGGATCAGGAGCAGCAGGGCGATCGCGCCGGCCAGCGGCAGCGCCAGGCCCACCCCGGCCGTCCCCGCCAGCACCAGGACCAGCAGCATCTCCTCGGTGGCGTAGGCGGTCGACGAGATCGGGTCGCTGGAGAAGACCGCCAGGGCGATCCGCTTGGAGATGCGCTCGTGGACCAGCTGCGCCGTCCGCAGCGGCGGTCCCAGCAGGATCCGCTTGGCCCGGTAGCCGATCGACTGGTAACGGGCGACCTCGGTCGGTTGTGGCGCGACCTTCAGGCCGGGGCCCGAGCCGGTCGGCAACTGCGAGCTCATCGGCCTGGCTCACTCCTTGAATCGTGCAGATGGGGAATGCCGCACCTGCGAACTGTACCGCGGACTGGGACTCAAGCGGCGATCCAGCTAGGGTCGGCGCGGTACCCGATCCGAACCGAAGCGGCGTTCAAGCTACGGTTCGGCGCGGTACCCGATCCGAACTCAAGCGGCGTTCAAGCTACGGTTCGGCGCGGGAACCGATCCGCTGGTCGCGGTGTACCCAGCTCGAACCGAAACGGTGGAGGGCCGTCCACTGGGCGAGGAGGAAGCCGAGCTCGTCGAGCGAGCGCGAGGGGGAGACGTGCGTGCCTATGAGTCGCTGGTGCGCCGCTACCAGGACCTCGCGTACCGAACCGCGCGCCTGATCACCGGCAACGCCGCCGACGCCGAGGACGCCACCCAGGAGGGACTGGTCAAGGCCTGGTACGCGCTCGGGCGCTTCCGGGAGCGGGCGCCGTTCCGGCCGTGGCTGCTCAGCATCGTCGCCAACGAGGCGCGCAACCGGCGCCGCTCGGGCCGGCGCCAGGACGACCTCGCGCTGCGGGTCGCCGGGGCCCGCCCCTCGGGAGACGCGGCCCCGTCTCCCGAGGCGGCGGCTCTGGAGGACGAGCGGCGGCGAACGCTGCTGGAGGCCGTCACGAGGATCCCGGAACGCGATCGCATGGTGATCGCGGCGCGCTTCTTCCTGGAGCTGTCGGAGCGCGAGACCGCCGACGTGCTCGGCTGCCGCCCCGGCACCGTGAAGTCGCGCACGTCGCGGGCGCTGGCGAGGCTCCGGGTCGTGCTCGACGAGCGCGAGAGGGGCGCCGAGCCGTTGCGGGCGACCCCGGGAGGAGGTGGCGAGGCATGAGCCGGAGCGTCGCCGACCTCGAGCGCGCCCTCGCCGACCTCGGCGCCCACCTCGAGCACCCGCCGACGCCGCCGCTCGCCGATGCCGTGCTCGCCAGGATCTCGGAGGCCCCGCGCCGGTCGCGTTGGCCCGGGTTCCCCGTGCGGCCGGGGTGGCGGAGGGTCGCCGCGGTGGCGCTCGCCCTGATCGTGCTGGCGGCGGGGATCGTGGTGGCGACCCCGTCCGCGCGCGAGGCGGTGGCACGCCGTCTCGGCCTTCCCGGGGTGGCGATCCACCTCGGCGGCCAGACCCCGCCGGTCACAACCCTGCCGCCGGGCGTTGGCGCCAACCTCGACGTCGGCCGGCGGGTCACGCTCGCGGAGGCGCGGAGGGCGGTGTCGTTCCCGGTGCTGGTCCCCACCGCGGCCGGCTTCGGGCGGCCCGACGCCGTCTACGTCAGCAACGACCTGGCCGGCGGACGCGTCGACTTCGTCTACCGGCCCAGACCCGGCCTGCCCGCCGCGCGTGGGACCGGGGTCGGCCTGCTGATCACCCAGTTCAGCGCCGACCCGATGGTCGAGAAGATCGCCAAGGGCACCGACAGGGTCCGGTTCGTCGAGGTCGGCGGCGCGAGCGGCTACTGGTTCGGCCCCGGCGAGCACTTCTTCGCCTACCTCGACCGTGAGGGCGAGGTCCGGACTGACACCAGCCGCCTGGCGGGGCCGACCCTGCTCTGGACCCACGGCGAGCTGACGCTCCGGCTCGAAGGCCAGGTCTCTCTGAGCAAGGCGCTCGAGATCGCCGAGTCGATGCGCTGAGAGTCCTGGCCGTCAGGCCCTGTATTAGTCGCCGATGCCGAGGTCGAGCCTTGGCCGGTGGCCGTCGGCCCACGCCCTCGCCGCGGCGGCCAGCTCGGACAGCCGCGCGAGCTGCTCGGCGACCCGCCCGGGGTTGGTCGAGCCGGGGGTTGCCTTGGCGGCGAGGCTGCCGTCGAGGTCGAGCACGCCGCGGTCGACCTGGACCAGCGCCGGGTGGATCGCCCGCAGCTCCTGGTCGTCGAGGTCGGCGAGCCGGACGCTCCGCCCGGCCGCCAGCCGAACGGCCGCGCCGACGGCCCCGTGCGCCTCGCGGAACGGCACCCCGGCGCGGACCAGCGCCTCGGCCAGGTCGACCGCGGTGGTCTCGCCCTCGCCCGCGGCGGCGCGCATCCGCTCCAGATCGGGCTCCAGGCCCGCGACCAGGCCGGCCAGCGCCGGCAGGGTCGAGGCCAGCGTGTCGGCGACCTCGAAGGCGCCGGCCTTTTCCTCCTGGAGGTCGCGGGCGTAGGCCAGCGGCAGCCCCTTGAGGGTCGCGAGCAGGCCGGTCAGGCGCCCGATCACTGTGCCGGCGCGGCCCCTGGCCAGCTCGGCAACATCGGGGTTGCGCTTCTGCGGCAGCATGCTCGACCCGGTCGCCCAGGCGTCGGGCAGCCGCACCCAGCCGCGCCCTGCCCAGAGGGCGACGTCCTCGGCCAGCCGTGAGGCGTGGACCATGGCGATCGCGGCCGCCGCCTCGAACTCGGCGACCGCGTCTCGGTCCGAGGTGGCGTCCATGGCGTTGTCGAACGACCGCGCGAAGCCGAGGTCGGCGGCGGTCGCGTCCGGGTCGAGCGGGAACGACGAGCCGGCCACCGCCCCGGCACCGAGCGGGCTGGTGTCCGCCCGACCGGCCGCGTCGCGGAAGCGGTCCGCGTCGCGGGCCAGCGCGAAGCCGTGGGCGGCGAGCTGGAAGCCCCACAGGACCGGCTGGGCCGGCTGGAGGTGGGTCAGCCCGGGCAGCACCGCGCCGCCGCGCCGCTTCCCAGTGGCCGCCAGCGCCTCGATCAGCTCGGCGCAGGCGGCGACCACGGCGGCGGTCGCGCCCTTGAGCCACAGCGCCAGGTCGGTTGCGACCTGGTCGTTGCGGCTGCGACCGGTGTGCAGCTTGCCACCGAGCTGGCCGGTCAGCTCGGTGAGCCGCCGCTCGATCGCCGAGTGCACGTCCTCGTCGCTGTCGAGCCAGGCGAACGAGCCGCCGTGCAGCTCCACAGCGATCTTGGCGAGCCCGTCGAGCAGGCCGGCGCTCTCCTCCTGACTGAGCACGCCGGCGCGGACCAGCGCGCGCACGTGGGCGCGGCTGCCGGCGACGTCCTCGCGCCACAGGCGCCGGTCCACCGGCAGCGACCAGGCATACGACCACATGCCCGGGTCCGGCGGCCCGGCGAACCCGCCGGCCCAGAGCGGCCCGGTGCGCCCCATCAGCCCTGGCCGGCCTGGCCCGTAGCCGCCTCGAGCCGCGCCCTCGCCCAGGTCCGCGCCGGCAGGCCCCAGAGGACGACGAAGCCGCGGCCGGCCTCGTGGTCGAAGGTGTCGCCGGCGTCGTAGGTGGCCAGATCGGGGCGGTAGAGCGGGTTGGGCGCGCGGCGGCCGGTGACCTCGCAGCGGCCGGGCGAGAGCTGGAGCCGCACCTCGCCGGTGACCGCCCGCTGGGTCTCGGCGACGAAGCCGTCGAGCACCTCGCGCAGCGGCGCGAACCAGAGCCCGTCGTAGACCAGCTCCGCGTAGCGCATCTCCAGCCGTGCCTTCTCGTGAAGCACGTCGCGGTCCAGGGTCAGCGTCTCCAGCTCGCGGTGCGCGGCGATGGTGGCGAGCGCGCCGGGGACCTCGTAGATCTCGCGGCTCTTGATGCCGACGCGGCGGTTCTCGATCATGTCGACCCTGCCGAAGCCGGCCGCGCCGCCGAGCCGGTTGAGGGCGGCGACCACCTGCTGGAACCCCTCGGCGTCCTCGGGCTCGGTCCCCGCCACGCCGTCCGCGTGCAGGGCGACCGGGACGCCCGCCTCGAAGCCGACGACCACGTCGCGCGGGGCGCCGGGCGCGGTCGGCGAGGCGGTCCAGGTGAAGGCGTCCTCAGGCGGCGCGGTCCACGGGTCCTCGAGCACGCCGGCCTCGATCGTGCGGCCCCAGAGGTTCTGGTCGACCGAGTAGGGCTTGTCCTGGCTGATCCAGTCGAGGTCGACGCCGTGCTTCTCGGCGTAGGCGATCGCCTCGGGCCGGCTCATCGCCCAGTCCCTGACCGGCGCGAGCACCTCGAGGTCCGGGGCGAGCGCGCCGCAGCTCACCTCGAAGCGGACCTGGTCGTTGCCCTTGCCGGTGCAGCCGTGGGCGATCGCCCCGGCGCCGCGGCGGCGGGCCTCCTCGATCAGCAGCTGGGCGATCAGCGGGCGTGACAGCGCCGAGACCAGCGGATAGCGGCCCTCGTAGAGGGCGTTGGCGGCGACCGCCCTGGTCAGGAACTCGCCGGCGAAGCGCTCGCGGGCGTCGACCACCACCGCGTCCACCGCCCCGGCCGCGATCGCGCGGCGCGCCGCGGCGGCCAGGTCCTCGCCCTGGCCCACGTCGGCGAGCAGGGCGATCACACCGCGCTCCTGCTCGTGGGTGAGCCGGTGCACGATCACGGTGGTGTCGAGCCCGCCCGAGTAGGCGAGCACGACCAGGCCGGACGGGTCCCGGTTGGGATCCGGGTTCGGGTCGGCGTTGGGGTCGGTCATGCCGATTCTCCTCGATAGATCAGCTGGAGGCCGGTGGGCGCCGCCCTGCCGGCCGAGGTCGTCTGGCGTGGGGACGAGCCGTCGCCGCCGGCGCCGCCGCGCCCGGCGATCAGCTCGCGGAGCTGCCTTGCCATCGCCCTGCCCGAGGTGCGGTCCGCGCAGACCACCAGCACGGTGTCGTCGCCCGCGACGGTCCCGGCCACGCCGGGCAGGCCGGCTCGGTCCATCGCCGAGGCGAGCGCCTGCGCGTGGCCCGGCGGGGTGCGCAGCACCACGAGGTTGCCCGACGGCACCGCCGAGAGCATGAACATCGACAGGATCTGCGCCAGCTCCTGCCTGCTCACCTCCGGCGTCCCGTCGCTGTCCGGCAGGGCGTAGACCAGATGCCCGTCGCTGCCGCGGACCTTGGTCGCGCCCAGCTCCTCGAGGTCGCGCGAGACGGTCGCCTGGGTCGCGTCGAAGCCCTGCACCCTGAGCAGGTCCAGCAGGCGCGCCTGGCTGGACACCTTGCGGCTGCGCAGCAGCGCCGCCAGCGCCCGCTGCCTGGATGCCTTCACCGCCATGCGCCAACCTCCTGGAGGGCGCCGCCGAGCCGCAGCAGCCCCTCGTCGACCTCCGCCTCCTCGATAACCAGCGGCGGGGCGAGCCGCAGCGCCGTCTCGGTGACCGGGTTGCAGACCAGCCCGCGGCTGAGCGCCGCGGCCGCGACCTCCTTGGCGCCCGCCGGAGCGTCCGCGCCGAGGTCGAGCCCGAACCAGAGCCCGGCGCCGCGCAGCTCCGCGCCGGGCCCGACGCGGTCGCGCAGCTCGGCCAGGCCGTCGCCGAGGCGCCGCGACATCTTGGCGACGTGCCCGTCGAGCAGCGGCTCGATCACGTCGAGGGTGGCCAGCGCTGCGGCGCAGGCGACCGGGTTGCCGCCGAAGGTGGAGCCGTGGTCGCCGGGCCGAATAGCCGCGACCACCTCGTCGGTCGCCAGCGTCGCGCCGATCGGGAAGCCGCTGCCCAGCGCCTTGGCCAGGGTGACCACGTCCGGCCGGATGCCGTCGCGCTGGTGGGCGAAGAAGCTGCCGGTGCGGCCCATGCCCGACTGGATCTCGTCGACCATCAGCAGCACGCCGTCGCGGCTGGTGATCTCGCGGACCGCGGCAAGGTAGCCGTCGGGCGGGACGCGGATGCCGGCCTCGCCCTGGATCGGCTCGACCAGGACCGCGGCCGTGTCCGGCCCGATCGCGGCCGCCACCGCGGAGGCGTCGCCGAACGGCACGTGACTGAACCCGGGCGGCAACGGCTCGAACGGCGCCCGGATCGAGGCCTTGCCGGTGGCGGCGAGCGCGCCGAGGGTGCGGCCGTGGAAGCCGCCCTCGGTCGCGACCACGCCGACCGCCTGGTCGCCGCGGTTCGCCCTGCCCCAGCGCCTGGCCAGCTTGATGGCCGCCTCGATCGCCTCGGCGCCCGAGTTGGAGAAGAACACCTTGGCGTCGCCGCCGAAGCGGCCCACCAGCCGCTCGGCCAGGTCCACCTGCGGCCCGGTGAAGTACAGGTTCGAGGTGTGGCCGAGGGTCGCGAGCTGGCCGGCGACCGCCGAGACCACCTTGGGGTTGGCGTGGCCGGCGGCGACCACCGCGATGCCGCCGAGGAAGTCGAGGTAGGACCGGCCGTGCTCGTCCCACAGGTAGACGCCCTCGCCGCGGACGAACTCCACCTTGGGCCGAACGTAGGTCGGCCACAGCACGGCCGCCTCTCTGGTGCCGATGTCGGTCACGTCCCTCACGTCCTCACGCGTCCTTGGTTCTGATGCCCGTTTGCCCGGAGGCGCCGGAGGAGCCCGGGCCGATCATGGTGCCTACGCCCTGGTCGGTGAACAGCTCGAGCAGCAGGGCGTGCCGCCGCCTGCCGTCGAGGATGTGCGCGCCGCGGACGCCGGCCCGCAGCGCGGTGGCCACGCCTCGCAGCTTCGGGATCATGCCGCTGTGCAGGCGACCGTCCGCCAGCAGCCGCTCGAGGTCGTCGAGGGTCGCACGCGAGTACAGCGTCGAGGGGTCGGACAGGTCGCCGTAGAGGCCCTCGACGTCGGTCAGGTAGACCAGCTTCTCGGCGTTCAGGCTGGCGGCCACCGCTCCGGCCACCGCGTCGGCGTTGACGTTGTACGGCAGGCCGTCCGGCCCGGCCGCGACCGTCGCGATCACCGGGATCAGCCCGACGCCGGTGAGCGCCCGCAGCGCGGTCGGGTCGACCTCGTCCACGTCGCCGACGAAGCCGAGGTCGAGCCCTCCGGGGTCGCGCCGCCGCCTGGCCGTGACCAGCAGCCCGTCCTCGCCGGACAGGCCGACCGCCAGGCGCCCGTGGCGGTTGATCCGGCCGACCAGGGTCTTGTTGATGCGGCCGACCAGCACCATCCTGACCACGTCCATGGTCTCGGCGTCGGTGACCCGGTGGCCCTCGACGAACACCGGGCTCCGGCCGAGCTGCTCCATGGCCCGGCTGATCTCGGGCCCGCCGCCGTGGACGACCACCACGTCGACGCCGACGTAGCGCAGCAGCACCACGTCGTCGACGAAAGAGTCGAGGTCCGCCGGTCCGGGTGCGGTGTCGGCGGTGTCGGGGTTGGTGGTGGCGTCGGCCCGGCTTGCCCCATCGGCGCGGCCGGCGGGGCTGTCGGGCCGGGCGCCGTCGGGGCCGGGTGGCGCGGCCGGGGGCGCCATCGCCGCGCCGCCGTACTTGATCACCACCGTGCGGCCGGCGAAGTGCTTGATCCAGGGAAGGGCCTCGTGCAGCACGGCCGCCTTGGCCTGGAGGTCCTCCGGACGCTCGCGCACGACGGTCACCGCCCCCGCCCCTCGGCCCTGGTCACGTCGTGTACTCCGAGTTGAGCCGGACGTACTCGGGGGTCAGGTCGGCGGCGCGCACCGAGGCCCATGGGCCGGGCCCGCCGAGGTGCAGCCGCACCTCGATCTCGGCGGCCGCGAACGCGGCGCTCGCATCGGCGCCGGTCGGCGCCCCGTCCCGGACCAGCGTCACCCGCTCCGGCGTGTCCTCCCAGACGATCTCGCCGTCCGGGCCGGCCTTCGGCGGCCGTCCCGCGATCCCGGCGGCGCCAGGCCCGCCGCGGACCTCCAGCCGCACCAGCGCGGGGTCGAACCCGACCCCGGCAGCGCCGGCCGCCTGGAGGATCCGGCCCCAGTTGGGGTCGCCGCCGAACACCGCCGTCTTCACCAGCGGGCTCTCCGCTACCCGGCGCGCCACCGCGGCGGCGGCCTCGACCGTGCCGGCGCCTCCGACGTGGACGCTGAACACCTTCGTCCCGCCCTCCGCGTCGGCGAGCATCTGCCCGGCGAGGTCGTAGCAGACCGCGTGCACCGCCTCGCCGAGGTCGTCGGCGTGCGGCCGCGCGCCGCGCGCTCCCGACGCCAGCAGCAGCACGGTGTCGTTGGTCGACTGCGAGCCGTCGACGGTGACGCGGTTGAAGCTGGCCGCGCAGGCCTCCGCGAGCACGGCGCGCAGCGTCCTGGGCTCGGCGACGGCGTCCGTGGTCAGCACCGCCAGCATGGTCGCGTGCGGCGGCGCGACCGCGGCGGCCAGCTCGGGGGCGAGCATCGCGGCGCCCTTGGCCATGCCGCCGACGGTGAAGCCGTCGCCGGCGACGCCGGCCTGCTTGGCGACGGTGTCGGTGGTGCGGATCGCCTCGGCGGCCGCCCCGCCGCCGTCGACGGCGAGGTCTCGTGCGGCCTTGGCGACGCCATCGGTCAGCTTCGCGGTGTCGACCGGCACCCCGATGACCCCGGTCGAGCAGACCAGCACCTGCTCGGGCGCGCAGCCGAGCTCGCCGGCCGCGCGCCGGACGGTCTCGAGCACGGCCTGGTCGCCGGCCGGGCCGGTGCAGGCGTTGGCGTTGCCGGAGTTGAGCACCACCGCGCGCGCGTCGGCCGAGGCCGCCAGGCGCCGCCTCGACCAGGTCACCGGCGCGGCCACGACCTGGTTGGTGGTGAAGGCGCCGGCGGCGATCGTGCCCGGGTCGCCGACGACCAGGGCGAGGTCGAGCGCGCCTGACGGCTTGATGCCGCAGGCGACCCCGGCGGCGACGAAGCCGGCGGCGGCGGTGACGCCGAGGGAGCGGTCGACCCGCGCGTGCCCGGTGCTCATGGTCCCGGTGGCACCAGGTCGAGGCCGGCGGTCTCGTGCAGGCCGAGCGCCAGGTTGGCGCACTGGACCGCCTGGCCGGCCGCGCCCTTGACCAGGTTGTCGATCGCCGCGGCCGCCACCGCCCTGCCCGTCCTCGGGTCCGCGGAGACCGCGACCTGCGCGCGGTTGGTGGTGGCCACCGCCCGGGTCGACGGCCACGCGGACGGGTTGCCCTCCGCGCCGGCGACGCCGACCAGGTCGACGAACGGCTCGTCCAGGTAGGCCGCGGCCATGCAGGCGGTCAGCTCGGCGTCGCCGGTTCCTGGCGCGAGGCTCGCGTAGCAGGTGGCCAGCAGCCCGCGGCTCAGCGGCACCAGGTGCGGCGCGAAGGTCACCGCCACCGGACGGCCGGCGGCCCGGCTCAGCTCCTGCTCGATCTCGGGCGTGTGGCGGTGCCGGCCGACGCCGTAGGGGTTGACGTTCTCGTTGGCCTGGACGAACAGGTTCGGGTCCTTGAGCGAGCGCCCGGCGCCGCTGATCCCGGACTTGGCGTCGACCACGATGCCGTCCGTGTCGATCAGCCCGGCCGCCACCAGCGGGGCGAGTGCCAGCAGCGCCGCGGTCGGGTAGCAGCCGGGGACGGCGATCTTGGTCGCGCCGCGCAGCTCAGAGCGGTACAGCTCCGGCAGGCCGTAGGGCCAGGCGCCCAGCTCGGACGGGAGCGGGTGCGCCGCCCCGTACCAGGTCGGGTAGAGGTCGAGGTCGCGCAGCCGGAAGTCGGCGGCGAGGTCGACCACCAGGCCCGCGCTGCCGAGCGCGGTCGCCGCGATGGTCGCCGACTCGCCGTGCGGCAGCGCCATGAACAGCACGTCGGCGCCTTTGTCCAGGCCTTCCTTGGCGGTGCTGAAGGTCATCCCGCCATAGGCGGCCGCCAGCCCCGGGTAGCGCCCCGCCACGGGCTGCCCCGCCGACGAGTCACCGCTCGCCCAGGCAACCTCGAGGTCGGGATGCCGGGCGAGCAGCCGCAGCAGCTCCGCTCCCGCGTACCCCGACGCCCCGAGGATCCCAACCGTCCTGCCCCGCCCGGGCCCGCCGGCGCCGGTGGTCGCGGCGCAACCGGCGCTCACCTCGCCCGAGCTGGCGCCCCCGACGGTTCCACTCTTTCCGGCGCCCCCGGCGCCCGTTCCCGCTTCCGCATTCATTGGAAAATCATTCACTGAACTGTGAAAATATGCAAGCACGTCGAGCCGCCTCGGCGAAACCCCACCTTGTTGGCCCCATAATCGGTTGCGGATCAGGACCGGAGTATGCAACGCTCCCCGCCAACCGGGTCGGCCGACCCGGGAAGCGACCCTGCCAACCATCTGCTGCCGACCAAGGAGCTGGGGCCAGATGCTCGTCCGGACGGGAACCGATGCCGACGCGGCCGATGCCACCGCGGTGGTCCGCCAGGTCCTCCTCGAGCATGGGCTCCCGTTCGAGCCGGCCGGCCTCGACGCCGACATCGTCGCCCCCGACCGCCACTTCTCCGGCGCCGGCGGCGCCTTCTACGTCGCCGTCGAGAATGGCAGGATCGTCGGCACCGCCGCGCTCCAGGTCACCGGCCCGGCCCGCGGCGAGGTCCGCAAGCTGTTCCTCCTGCCCGAGGCCCGCGGCCGCGGGGTCGGCAGGGCGCTGCTCGCCGCCGTGCTCGATGCCGCCCGCGAGCGTGGCGTTCAGCGGCTCACGCTGACCACCCGTGTCCGCTACCGGCGCGCGATCCGGATGTACGAGAAGGCCGGCTTCCGGCTCGCCGGGACCGCGCGAAAGCCCAGGGGCGGCGACCTCGGTCTCAGCTTCGAGCTCGACCTCGCCGCCCGGAGCGTCCCGGAGCGACCGGCGGGTCTCCCCCGCCGACACCTCACTCCCGCCGTCGCGGCCTAGCGCCGCTCCCCGTCCACCTTGGACGCCCGAGCCACCGCCGGCTCCGGGCGGGGTCGAAGCTGGCCCCGCCCATTCCAGGTCCCAGCGGCGTGGCCGAACCGGCCCTGCCTCGACATCATGGAACGGGAACGAACATGGACCAGCAGCAGCTCCCTGAGCCCTCGGACGAGCAGCCGTTCGCGTACCGCGACGGCGTGCTCGAGGTTGGCGGCCTCCCGGTCGACCAGGTGGTCGCCGATGTCGGCACGCCCGCCTACGTCTACGACCTCGACGCCGTGACCGCCGCGTACCGGCGCGTCGCCACAGCATTCGAGCCCATCGGCGGCGAGGCGATGTTCGCGGTCAAGGCCAACTCCAACCTCGCCCTGCTCGCCACCCTGGCCCGCGAGGGGGCCGGCTTCGACGTCGTCAGCGGCGGCGAGCTGACCCGCGTGCTGCGCGCCGGCGGTGACCCGCGGCGGACCGTCTTCGCCGGCGTCGGCAAGACCGACGCGGAGCTCGCGCTCGCGGTCGAGCACGGCGTGCTCGTCCACGTCGAGTCGGCCGAGGAGCTGGAGGCCCTCCAGACGGTGGCGGCCCGGCTCGGGCGACGCGGCCGTTTCGCCATCCGCGTCAACCCCGACGTCGAGGTCGACACCCACGCCTACATCCAGACCGGCCACGACGAGGCCAAGTTCGGTGTGCCGATCGAGGTCGCCGACGAGCTGTTCGCCCGCGCCGCCGGCGGGGACTTCCCCGACCTCGACCCGGTCGGGGTGCACGTCCACGTCGGCTCGCAGCTCCCCGATCCCGACGGCATGGCCGCCGGCGCCAAGATCGGGCTCGAGGTGATCGAGACCGCGCGCGTCGCCGGGCTCGGGCTCGACTGGCTCGACGTCGGGGGCGGGCTGCCGATCGACTACCGAGGGCACCGCGCGCTCGGACCCGAGCCGTTCGCCGAGGCGCTGGCGCCGCTGGTCGCCGGGCGCGGCATCCGCCTGGGCGTCGAGCCCGGCCGCTACCTGGTCGGGCGCGCGGGAGCGCTGGTCGCGCGGGTGCTGTACCGCAAGCACCGCAGCGCCGGGCGGATGCTGGTGGTCGACACCGGCATGCACCAGCTCATCCGGCCGGCGCTGTACCAGGCGGTCCACCGGATCGTGCCGGTCCGGCAGGCCGGCGCGACCCTGCCGACCGAGGTGGTCGGGCCGATCTGCGAGTCGACCGACGTACTCGCGGCCGCGGCGGACCTGCCCGATCTCGAGCCGGGCGAGCTGGTCGCGATCCTGGACGCCGGTGCCTATGGGATGACGATGGCGTCCAACTACAATACCCAGCCGCGCCCGCCAGAGGTGGTGGTCTCGGGCGGCGTCGCCACCGTGGCACGCCGACGCGAGACCTGGGACGACCTGCTCGGGTTCGAGCGCGTCCCAGGCTCGGACTGAGAGCGGAGCGGGATCAGCCGGCGCCGGTGGCCGACCGCTTGTCGGCCGGCTCCTCCTTGCCGATCACGTGCATGCAGCCCGCGCTCGGCACGAACATCGACTGGCCGCCCGTGTCCCAGTCCACGGTGATCATCCGGCCATCGATGGCGACGATGGTCCCGGTCCTGGTGACGGTCCCGACCTTCTCGGACTCGATCTGGACCCGGTCGCCGACGGCAGCCATCTCGACCTCCCTGTCTTCGGCTGGAACACCACGAAAAGTCGAGTCTGCTCGCCGTCGCGCCCAGGTTCAAGGACTCGCCGGGGACTGGGCTCGACGCACGTGGATTGCTCCCGGCATGGCCGCTACGATTGACGCATACGGGGTCGGACGGTGTGAGGCCTGTTCATGGCGGACGTCCAGCTCGAAGAGGTCTCTCGCGTGCGCCCGGGCGGCGTGCTCGCCATCTCCAACCTGAGTTTGTACGTGCGCGACGGCGAGCTGCTCGCCGTGGTGGGACCGTCGGGGTCCGGCAAGAGCACCACGCTGCGGCTGATCGCCGGGCTGGAGCCGCCGACCAGCGGGACCATCTCGATCGGCGGCCGGGTGGTGAACGCGCTCCCTCCCCACCAGCGCAACGTCGCCATGGTCTTCGAGGGTGAGACGCTGTACCCGCACCTCAACGTCGGCGACAACCTCAGCTTCGGCCTGCGCATGTCGCGTATGCCCAAGGAGGAGATCGACCTGCGCGTTCAGGCCGAGTCGCGGGTCCTCGGGGTCGCACGGCTGCTCGGCCGCATGCCGCGGACGCTCTCGTCGGGCCAGCGCCAGCGGGTCGCGATCGGCAGGGCGACGGTCAGGGTGCCCTCGGTGTTCCTGCTCGACGAGCCGCTCACCCACCTCGACGCCCCCCAGCGCGACGAGCTGCGGGTGGAGATCGGGGGCCTCCAGCGGGGCCTCGGGGTCACGACCATCTACGTGACCCACGACCAGGCGCAGGCGATGGCGCTCGGCGACCGCATCGCCGTGCTGCGCGACGGCCGCCTGGAGCAGGTCGACACCGTTCGCGCGGTCTACGGCCGCCCCGCGAACGCCTTCGTCGCCAGCTTCCTGGGTGAGCCGGGCATGTCGCTCCTGGTCGGAAGGCTCGAGCGGAGCGACGGCCGCGCCTGGATCGCCCTCGGCGACCAGCGCCTGGCCTTCCCCGGCGAGCCTTCCGGCGCGCTGCGCCGCTACGCCGGCCAGCGCCTCGTCGTCGGTCTCCGCCCCGAGCACGTCACCGGCGTGGCTCCCGGCGCGACCTCACCGGTGCCGGGGCGGCGGCTCCGGGTCCGGGTGGAGCGGGTGGAGCACATGGGCCCGCACCTGCTGGTGGGCTGCTCGCTGAACGCGGAGGGGATGTCGGTCGCCGACACCGGCGCCGACCTGTTCCAGCCCGGAGCCGCGAGCTTCCACGTCCGCTTCCCGCGGTCGGCGCCGCCCCGACCGGGCGACCTCGTGCGGGTCGAGGTGGACGTCCGCGAGCTGTGCTTCTTCGACCCGGCCACTGGCAGCGCGCTCTGGCATCCAGGCTGATCGGCACGGCCTCGTGGTTGCGGCCACGAACGACCCTTTCCTAGGCTCGACGCCCGTACGCATGCATCACGCATGCATTCCGTCGCGCTCGCCCGACCCGGAGGAGTTCCCCATGCCGCTGGCAACCTTCCGCGACCTCGTCATCGACTGCGCCGAACCCGCACGGCTGGCGTCGTTCTGGTCGGAGGTGCTCGGCTACCCGATCGGCTACCAGGGCGACGACGAGACGCGCATCGACGCGACCGACGGCCCCTTCCGCATCTGGCTGGTCCGCGTGCCCGAGCCGAGGACCGCCAAGAACCGCGTCCACATCGACGTCAACCTGCGGCCCGGCGTCGGCGTCGAAGCGCTCGAAGCGCTGGGCGCCAAGGTCCTCCACCCCCTCCGCTCGATCCCCGACACGGCCTGGGCGGTCATGGCCGACCCCGAGGGCAACGAGTTCTGCGCCTTTCCCGCCGAGGACGACGGTTGAGCGTCAGCGGGCCGGCTTGCTCGCCTTGAGCGAGAACATCAGCGGCAGCTTGCCGTCGTACGGCTCTGGCAACCGCCAGGTCGAGTGGTCGTCGTCCGACTCGACCAGGTACGGCATCGCCTTGTAGAGCGTGAACGGCTGCTCGTGGAGGAACTCGATACGCAGCCCGGCATCGGCGAGCGCGGTCACGATCTCGCCGAGGCTGTGCGACCAGGCGTACTCGAACGGCTGCTCGACCTTCGCGTCCCGGTCCGCGTAGGAGCCCTGGACGTGGAACGCCAGCGGCTCCCGGGACGGGAAATACGGGTAGCGCAGCACCGGCTCGGTCACGTCGACGTCGTCCATGGTCTCCGCGAACGGGTGGAACTCCGCGAGGTAGAGCATGCCGCCCGGGCGCAGGAAGCGGGTGACCACGCTCGCCCAGCGCTCCAGGTCGTCGAGCCAGCACAGCACGCCGAACGAGGTGAACACGACGTCGAACTCGCCGTCGAGGGCTCGGTCCAGCTCCAGCACGTTCGAGCGCAGGAAGGTCGCGTCCAGCCCCAACTCCGCCGCCAGCGAGCCGGCCAGCTCGATCGCCCGCTCCGAGAAATCGACGCCGGTGACCCGCGCGCCGAGCCGCGCCCACGAGAGCGTGTCGAGCCCGAAGTGGCACTGGAGATGGAGCAGGTCCTTGCCGGCAACGTCGCCGACCTCGGAGACCACGAAGCGGAGCAGCGGGCGCTTCCCGGCCTTCCAGGCGTCGAGGGCGTAGAACTCCGAGCGCTCGTGGATCGCCGTCCATTCGTCCCAGAGCGCCTTGTTGGCGGCCATGTACTCGTTCATGGCCGCCAGTCTCCCAGGCCGGAACGGCGCGGCGCGAGTTCGGGGTTCGGTGGGGCGGGGGCGATCAGCGGAAACCGTGGCACCGTAGCCAATCGAGCTACAGTCTGTGGGTAAAGTTCCCAGATCCCCCTGCCCCACCGACGACACAAGCGTAGCGCGCCCGGCCGACGATCGGAATGCCCGTCCGTTTCGCATGCATATGACCACATCGAGCGGCGTGGAGTGGCCCGAGAGGCGAATTTCTATTAGAGAATTTTCTTTGACCGCCGCCATTCCGCGGCATAGCGTTTTCCCATGGAACGGTCCCGTGGGCGCCCCGGTGGCATACCGTGCCCGGGCTGCCCAATCTACCCGCATATTCGCGACGAGGAATTCCGCTTCCCATCGTGCGAGCTGTGCCACTGGCCGGCGATCGGCATTGGTGAGGTCCATCTCTGGCGCTGCGCGTACTGCCGTCACGTCAACGAGCACGGCCACTGTCGCCCCCGCATCTCCGTCGCGCTGATTCGACTCGCCGACCTCGACCCCGCCGCCCACCACCTCGCGGTCCTCGACGCCCGCTACGGCCACTACGCCTACGTCGCCGAAGCAGCCGGTCTGGCCATCGTCCAGCCCGGGCCCACCGGTCCCGTCGCGGGATCCGCCATTGGGCATGGCGGCGGCATGCAGCCAGCGGGACCCGCACCAGCCGCCGATCGCACGGCCCTCGGCGATCTCGACCTCCGCGCCAGCCCGGTCGCCGGCCGCACAGCCTTCCGCGGCCTCGACCTCCGCGCGAGACCGGAGGCGGACCTGCTCTTCATCTGGCGTGAATTGGCCGCGCCATTTCGCGTACTCGACGCGCCGTCTCACCGGCGCGGATCGTCGCCGTCCACGCGCGCAGGCCGTCCGGTTTTCGCTCGCGCCACCGTCGCCGGGCTTCCGGTGCTGATCGTTGGCGGCGACCGGCCCTATCCCTATCCGCTCGGCCTGGCCG
>JBEDUQ010000381.1:0-22057 GCA_040414855.1 Actinomycetota bacterium | reverse complement strand
GCCTCGCTGATGCTGTGCTCGGTGCCCGACCAGCGCCGGGCCCTCGCCGAGCTGCGGCGGGTCATCCGGCCGGGCGGCGAGCTGCGGTTCCTCGAGCACGTCCGCGCCGACACGCCCGGTCTGGCGCGCGTGCAGCGGGTGGTCGACCCGGTCTGGCCGTTCTTCGGCGGCGGCTGTCATGCCGGCCGCGACACCCTGGGTGCGATCCGCGCGGCCGGGTTCGAGGTCGAGCGGGTCGAGCGCTTCCGGTTCCCGGAGGGCAAAGTGGGGTCGCCGACCTCCCCACACGTGCTCGGCGCCGCCAGGCGGCCGGACCGCTGACCACGGGCGTACTTCGGCGGCGGCTCTACGCGCCGCACGGCCCGCCGGGTCGTCAGAGCGGCGGGGGCTCGTAGCCGCCGACGACCTCGCCGAGCAGCTCCGCGAAGGTGATCGCGGTGTCGTCCTCATAGAGCGGACCGACGATCTGGGCGCCGACCGGGAGCCCGCCGGCGGTCCGGCCGATCGGCGCCGCCACGGCCGGGAGCCCTGGAAGCGAGGCGTGCGAGGTCCAGAACGGCTGTTCCGTGTAGGGGCGAGGGCCCTCGGGCGTCTCGATCGTCCGCTGCTCGAACGGCGCGCTGTCGTGCGGGAACGCCGGCGTGAAATTCGATGGGCACAGGAACACGTCCACCTCGTCGAAGTAGCCACCCCAGGAGGCCCTGGCCAGCATCCGCCGGCGCTCGTGCTCGACGACCTCCGCCAGCGGCGCGCCGTCCCCGGAGGGCTGCTGGAAGTCGAAGAAGAGTTTCACGTGAAACCCGAACGATTCGGCCTCCCGGACCGGATCGACGCCGCTGGGCCACCCCTCGACGATGGTGGCGCCGGCCTTGGCGAGCGCGTCGAGCATGTCGGACAGCGGCCCGGCGACCTCGCTGGAGACCTTCGCGCTCGGGTGGTCGAGTACCACCCCGACGCGGAACTCGGCGAGCCGGGTGTGGCGGGGTGGCCCCAGGCTCCACGACCAGGCCTTCGCGGCCTGGCCGTCGGGCCCGGCGGTGGCGACGAGCGCGGTGCGCAGGTCAGCGGCGGAGCGGGCGAGCGGCCCGACCGCGGACAGGTAGGTCATCTCGCTGGGGACGTCCGGGACACCGGGCGGCTGGAACCCGCGCAGCGGGACCAGGTCGACGCTCGGCCTCAGTCCGTAGACGCCGCAGAAGCTTGCCGGAATGCGGATCGAGCCGACCAGGTCGGACCCATAGTCGAGGAAGCTCATCCCGGCCGACAGCGCCGCGGCGGCGCCGCCGGAGGAGCCGCCGGGCGTGCGTGTGGTGTCCCACGGGTTGTTGGTCACGCCGTAGACCGGGTTGGCCGTCTGCCCGAAGTCGGCAAGCATGAACGCCAGGTTGGTCTTGCCGAGGATGATCGCGCCGGCCTCCTTCAGCCGGCGGACGACGGTGGCGTCGCGGCTGGCGACGAACTCCTTGAAGGCGGGATTGCCCCAGGTCGTGTGCATTCCAGCGACGTCGAAGCTGTCCTTGATGGTGATCGGCACGCCCCGGAGCGGCTGGTCCCCGTCGTCGAGGTCGATCGCCTCGTCCGCCTGGGTCGCCTCCCACATGGCCGCCTCGCGTCGCAGCTCGACCACCGCGTTCACCTGGGGGTTCACCGCGTCGATGCGGTCGAGCAGCAGCGACGTCAGCTCGCGCGCGGAGATCTCCTTGCGGCGCAGCATCCGCGCCACCTCGGTCGCCGGCCTGAACGCCTCAAGGTCCATCAGATGTCCGTGATGCTCCCCAGCCACTTGACCACCCTCGATCTGTTGATCGGGGGGCTGCGCTGCGCTCCGCCCCCCGAACCCCCCAGCTCCCGCTCCGGTCACTGTCCTGCAAGCCCCAGTTCATGGCCGTCCCGAGCAACACGGACAGTCTCCATGAGACGCCCGCCCATCATCCGCTGGTGATCGGCTCTTGGAGCTCGGTCACCCAGGTGTTCGGGTCCTCGCAACACTCCAGGTAGAGCTCGCGGTTGTAGCCGCCCGAGCGGTACCCATTGGCGTCGATCCAGCGGGCCAGCGTCTGGATGGTCGGCATGACGTCGTCCATCGGACCGCGGTGGACGATGGTTGCGGCGCGCTCGATCGCCGGCAGGTCCACGATCGCGAACTCCTGCCCCTCGCCGGGGTCGATGTCGACCGGGACGGTCGCGTGGACCACCACCCCGTCGCCGCCGGCCTCGTCCTCGTACCACGCGATCGCCGGCCCGGTCGGGGTCAGGCCAGCGCGAGCGAGCAGGCCCATCAGCTCGCCGTACAGCGGCTGGATGACCGGTCCGATGGACTCGGGCTCGAAGCTGGCGGCGGTGCCGGTCAGCTCGGCGACCCGGACCGCGGGGATGGACTTGACCTGGACGTCGTCGGTGGGCATGGCACCTTCCCTTGCGATGGTCTGGAGCCTCGCCTCGACCTGGGCCAACCGTGCGGTGTCGGCGGCGACCCGGGACTGGAGGTCCGCCCGCCGCAGCCGCAGCATCCCGCGCAGCTCCTCGACGCCGACCTTGTCATCGAGGATCGCTCGGACCTGCTGAAGGCTGAAGCCCAGGTCCTTCAGCGCCACGATCCGGTTGAGGCGGGCGAGCTGGGAGGCCTCGTAGAGGCGGTAGCCCGTCGCCGGGTCGACCGAGGCGGGAGGCAGCAGCCCGATCGCGTCGTAGTGCCGCAGCATGCGGACGGACACCCGGCCGTGCCTGGCGAAGTCTCCGATGTTGAACATGGCACCACCGGTCTACGGCCTGACACGGTGTCAGGGTCAAGTCTGGCGATCCCAGGCCGGGCCACAAGCCCAGAAGTCCGGGAGCCCAGCAGGCCGGGAGTCCGGGAGTCCGGGAGTCCGGGAGTCCGGGAGTCCGGGAGTCCGGGAGCAGCCTAGTAGACCCCGGCCCGGCGCCAACCCCGCCGCCAGTTCCAGTGCACGATCAGGCCGATCGCCGACAGCACCACCGCCGCGCCCTCCGCGTAGGCCGAGAACAGCTTGCCAGGCACCCGCCAGGTGTTCTCGTACAGGTTCGGCAGCGGTCCGAGGCTGCCGACGTCGACGTAGCGGTAGAGCAGCACCGCGCCGAGCGCGCTCGCGGCGACCAGGAAGGCGATGATCCAGCTGGTGCGATGCGGCCAGATCAGGACCAGCAGCGCCGCGGCGCAGGCCAGGCCCGCCTCGACGCGGAACAGGTTCCCCTCAGAGATCGTCCCGGTGACGGCGTCGTAGGACGGGGCGTTCCCGGCGTGGACGGCGGCGTCCATCGTCAGCGCCGCCGCCGTGGCGAGCCGCAGGATCCACGACCCGAGCCTGAACCGCCGCGGCGCCGCTTGCAGGACCGGGAGTGTGGCGACGCTGCCACGCTCGTGGTCTCGCACTCAGGTCACCTGGTTGCCGCTCGGAGCGACGACGAACCACTTCGCGCCGAAGGCGTTGACGCCCTCGCCGTTCATCTGCCCGGCCTGCGAGTCGCCGGAGAAGTAGTACAGCGGGTGGCTGTTGTAGGTGACCTGCGTGGTCCCGTCCGAACGCATGGTGGTGCCGAGCATCGACGCGTTGACCATGTTCCCGGCCTTCGGGGTGCCATTGGTCACCTCGGGCGGCCATGCGGCCGCGCAGCTACCGGTGCAGGTCGACATGTTCGGCGTGTCCTTGTCGAACACGTAGAGGGTTCGGCCTCCCTGTCCGACGAGGATGGTCCCGAGCTTGCTGTTGGCGGTCATCACGGTGGCCGCCCCGGAGGCCGGGGCGTTGCCGGACGAGCCACCGCCGTAGACCCCTCCGGAGCCGGACGTGCTCGTCCCCGACGAGCTCGAACTGCCGCTGCCGCAGCCGGCCGCGATCACTCCCACGATCGCCAGCACGGCGATCGCGAGCAGCAATTTGTGCGCGGCCGCGGATCGCCTGATGGCGAACCAGACGCTCACGAGCGCTTCCCCCCTCGTGATCCGTATCGCGAACCGAATCGGTTACCACTGCCGGAGAGGCGGAAACATCCCTGCCGGCGCGCTCGACACGAGCCGCCAAGTTCCCACCGCTGCCGGGTCCGTCAGGTGCCGGATCCGCTCCAGGCTCCGCGCCCGGAGGAACCGGAGGAACCGAAGGAACCTCCCAGATCGCCCTGGCCCGCCCCCTTTGCCTCCGGTTTCTGCTTGGGGATTTCGTGGGACATGCGTACGACCAGCGCTTCCGCGGCGTGCGCCCACCGGGCCGCGGAGCGTCGCCGCGCCAAGGACGGAGCTTGCGAGGGGGAGTCGATGGGACGCGCCGAACTGGACAACGCGCTTCGGAACGCCAGCGAGGTCGAGATCACCGTCACCGGCCGGAAGACCGGCCGCCCAATCACCATCCCGGTCTGGTTCGTCGAGGCCGGCGACACCATCTACCTGCTGCCGGTGCGCGGATCGGACGCCGACTGGTACCGGAACCTGGTGGCCGACCCGACCATCAGCCTGACCGCCGACGGCGCCGAGCACACCACGACGTCCGCACCGACCACGGACCGGGGGAAGGTCCAGGACGTCGTCGACCGCTTCACGGAAAAGTACGGCGCCAGGGACGTCGAGGACTACTACACCAAGAAGGACGCGGCCGTGGAGATCCCGCCGGGCTGAGCTCTCGGCGCGGAGGGCCGCGGGCGACCTACGCGCGCCCCGGCGGCGGCAGGTAGGACGCGTACTCCACCGACCCGTTGGCGGAGTCCAGCAGCCAGACCGATCCCTTGGGCGCGCGCGCCCGCTCGCCGATCGGCGCGCCAAGGTCGCGCAGCTTCGACAGCAGCGGCTTGATCAGCTCGCCGTGGGTGCACAGCACCATCCCGTCGCGGTCCGGGTCGAGCAGCAGCGACATCGGCAGCTCGAGCGCGGCGTCGACGTTGAGCGCGCCGTCGACCCTGACCTCGAGACGGTGCCGGTCGGCAAGCGGCTGGACCGTCTGGACGCAGCGGACCGCGGGGCTGGAGACGATCTCGCCGATCCGGTAGCCGTCGAGCAGCTCGACCAGCGCGTGCGCGTCACGCCGGCCCAGATCCGACAGCGGCCGGTCGTCGTCGAAACCGGTCCACGTCCGCTTGTCGCCCGCGTCGGCATGGCGGACCAGATAGCGCACGCACCCTCCTCCCCCGCGGCGGCGCTCGGCTTGGATCGCGCCATCGGCGCCGTCAGCGCCATCAGGCTACCTGCGCGGCGCCGGTCGTCGTGGGAGCGCGCGCGTTGTTCACGTGGTGGTCGACTCCAGGCTGCCAGGCGGTAAGGGACGAATGGTACGAAGGAGCAAGCAGACCCGCGCCGCCAAGGAGCCAGCGATGCCGGACCGTCCCCAGTCCTCTCCGTCCCTGAGCCGCCGCCGATTCATCGAGGGAGCGACCGTGGTCGGCGGGGGACTGCTCGCCGACGGGACCCTCGGGGCGATCGCGGGCCGGGCCCGCGCCGCCTCCGGGGCCACGCCCGCCGGCGCCGCGGTTGGCGCGGCGCCCGCCCAGGTCATGAGCGGCCGGCCGGTCCTGACCGACGGCGTGCAGAGCGGTGACGTGACCGAGACCAGCGCCGTGCTGTGGGCCCGCGCCGACCGGCCGGCCCGCCTGGTCGCCGAGCTGTCATCGACGCCGTCGTTCCGCGACCGGCGGCGCGTCCGCGGTCCGGTGGTCACGCCGGGCGGCGACCTCACCGGCCATCTCCAGGTCCGCGGGCTCGCCCCCGGCCGTCCGGTGTTCTACCGCCTCGCCTTCGAGGACCTGAGCGACCCGACCCTCACGAGCGAGCCGCTCTCCGGCCACTTCCGGACCGCCCCGACCCGCCGCGAAGACCTCTCGTTCGTATGGTCCGGCGACACCGCCGGACAGGGCTGGGGCATCAACCCCGACTTCGGCGGCATGCGCATCTACGAGGCCATCCGTCAGGTGCAACCGGACTTCTTCCTGCACTCGGGCGACAACATCTACGCGGACGGCCCGATCGGGGCCAGCGTGCCGCTGCCGGACGGCACCACCTGGCGCAACCTCACCACCGAGGCCAAGTCCAAGGTCGCCGAGACGCTCGACGAGTTCCGCGGCAACTACCGCTACAACCTGATGGACGACAACCTGCGCCGCCTGTACGCGGAGGTGCCGGTGCTGGCGCAGTGGGACGACCACGAGACCCGCAACAACTGGTTCCCGGGCCAGATCCTCGACGACCCCCGCTACACCGAGCGCAGGGTCGACGTGCTCGCCACCCGCTCGCGGCGCGCGTTCCTCGAGTACATGCCCATGGCCGAGCCGTCCGGCGACCCGGAGGGCCGCATCTACCGGACCGTCCGCCGCGGTCCGCTGCTGGACGTGATGCTGCTCGACGAGCGCACCTACCGCGGCCCGAACTCGCCAGACGACCAGACGGCCCCGAGCCCCGCCACCGCCTTCATGGGCGAGCGGCAGCTCGCCTGGCTCGAGCACGAGCTGGAGCGCTCGCGCGCGACCTGGAAGCTGATCGCCGCCGACATGCCGCTCGGCCTGGTGGTGCCCGACGGGGCCAACGTCGAGGCGGTCGCCAGCGGCGACCCGCGGCTGCTCGGCCGCGAGTTCGAGTTCGCGCGGCTGCTCAGCTTCATCAAGCGGCGCCGGATACGCAACGTGGTCTTCGTCACCGCCGACGTGCACTACACGGCCGCGCACTTCTACGACCCCGACAAGGCTGTCTTCCAGGACTTCGACCCGTTCTGGGAGTTCGTGTCGGGGCCACTCAACGCCGGCACCTTCGGGCCCAACGCGCTGGACCCGACCTTCGGGCCGCAGCTCCGCTTCCAGAAGGTCGCGCCCACCGCCAACCAGCCGCCCTCGGCTGGGCTCCAGTTCTTCGGGCACGTCACCATCGACGCCGCCAGCCGGGCGATGACCGTGCGTCTCAAGGACCTCTCCGGCGCCACCCTCTTCCAGGTGACTCTGGACGCGGAAGGGCGGTAGGGGGCCGGGTCAGCCGGTCACGGTGACCGTTCCGAACATCCGTGTGGGGTGGTACTTGCAGTGGAAGTTATAGGTGCCGGGAGCCGGGGCGGTGAACGACGAGACCTTGGTCTCGCCGGCGTCGACGTCGGTGCTGACGTTGGCGCCCGCGAAGGTGAAGTTGTGCTCGATGCTGTCCTGGTTCTGGGTGGTGACGTTGACCTTCTGTCCGGTCTTGAAGGTCAGCTTGTTGGTGTTGAAGGTGATGTTGTGGGCGACCAGCATGGCCGTCCCGGAGGCGCCGGAGGTGGTCGCCGTCGAGCCCGCCGCGGTGGTGGTCGGGGCGGCCGCCGCCGTGGTCGCGCTGCTGCTCCCCTTGCCGCTCGACGATGAGCCACAGCCGGCGGCCAGGACCATGATCGTGCCCAGCGCCATCGCCGTCGCGGCGATGCGATGCCCTCGCATAGATGCCCCCCTGAACTCGCGCCGCCGGCCCGTCCGGACGACGTTCAAGCGGGAAACTATCCCCAGTCGACGCTGATTCCCCGGAACACGCGAGCGACTTTATCTACGCGCCCTTGACGATGGGGACAGCGGCGGAGCGGGTGCTCGGCCGGCGGGCGCCCAAACCTCGGTTCAGGCGGCCGCTGCCGAGGAGGGCGGTTCGAGCTCCAGGCGCTCCGAGGGGAACCCCTGGGGCCCGCGATCGGGGAGACCCCCCGGGGCGCGACAAGGCCCGGTCGCGCACCCCGTGCGAGCGGGCGGCCGGGCCCTCTGGGCTTCACGGGCTCAGTTCGACCCGGTGAGCTGGCCCTTCAGCTCCTTCATGACGGCGTTCGGGCCGTCGAACCGATCCTTCCCCATCCCGTTCAACGCGTTGACGAGGTCCTGGCCGGCGCCATTCTGCTGCGCGGTCTCGGCCAGCTCGTGCGGCCCGACGGGGTAGTCGACGCCCTTGAGCGCCTTCTGCACGTCGGCGACCTGGAATGCCACGGCTGCCTCCTTCGCTCGCTTCGGTTGCCGCTCGTGTCGGCGTTGGCTACCCCGCAAGCGACGCGAAACGCAGCCGCCAGCGGATTCGCCCGCCGGTCCGTCGGTGCCCCGATGTCACGACATGCACGGCAAAGCCGGGAAAACGCGCGCGCAGGGAACGCGGGGCCGGAACGCCGGGGCTGGAAACGCCGGGCCGGAAACCGCCGGGGGCCCGAACGCCGCTACGGCTGGCGCGGCTGGCGCGGCGAGTCGGGCTTGACCCTGGCGACCCACCAGCCCAGCAGAACGATCCCCAGCGCCACGCCGGTCTTGATCAGCACGCCCCAGACCAGCGAGCTGCTCCGGTTGTGCGACCAGTCGTACCAGAGCAGCGCGGCCAGGGCGGCGAGCGCCAGGACCGCGGCGGCGCTCAGGCGCACCCCGACCTTCTTGCTCGGTGGCGTCCGCAGCGCCGAGGTGGTCGCTCCGGCGAGGATCAGCAGCACCCCGAGCATGGTCAGGCCGACCGGGATCCCTGGCACGACCATGGTGACCGCCAGCAGCACGGCGCCGCCCGCGACCGCCAGGCTGACCGCGTTGGCGGCGAAGCCGCTGTTCAGGGTCGCGAAGCGGATCATCGCCCAGACCACCAGCGCGTAGCCGCGCAGCGCGCTCAGCACCGTGGCGACCAGCTTCGGCTTGGTCAGCGAGCCGATGGTGTTGGCGAAGACCGCCGCGGCGTGGGCCACGGTGCGGGCGAAGGTGTCGGTGCCGACGTCCTCGGTGATGCGCTGCTTCCCGATGGCTTCGGCGTCGTGCTCGAACTGCCACAACGCCTCGGCCGGCAGGGTTGGGCCGGCGGCGACCGCTCGCTGGAGCGCCTCCGCCCAGCGCTCGCTGGCCGGGACCGGCTCGGGCTCCTGCTGGATCGACTTCGCCAGCGCCGGCAGCTCGTCGCGCAGGATGCGCGTCTGGAGCGGCCGCGCCACCTGCCTGGCGCAGGTGCCGAGCGCGGCGGCGTTGGCGGGCGTCCGCATGGTGCCGAGGGCATCCCGCAGCTCGGCCTCGCACTCGTCCGCCGCGGCGGCCCACTGCTGCTCGAACCAGGACCGGTCGGCGGAGTCGGCGGGCCCGACCGCGATCTCGCGGATCTTCTCGAGGGCGGTGGTCGCGTCGTAGCCGAGCTGCCGGAGCCGCTCGGGCTCCAGCAGGATCCGCATGAGCTGCTCGGCGGCGTCGAGCCGGCCGCGCAGCCAGTCGTTGACCCGCCACGACGGCCGGTAGAAGGCGCCGAAGTGGTGCTGCTGCACGCCGGTGAGCAGCTCCGGCGTGAGCGAGCTGACCTGCACCAGCTCGACCGCCTGCTCGACCTCGTCGCTGGCGCCGGCGAAGGCCACCTGCACCACGTCGAGCAGCAGCATGCGATGCAGCACGTCCTCGGGGCGCTCGGTCCCGTCGAGGAGGTAGGTGGTGAGCGCGCGCAGCCGCGGGGCCTCGGTGCGCTCGGGGTCCACCAGGTCGTTCGGAGTGTGGGCGACCTCCGTGAGCGCCCCCGCGGCAGCGCGCAGCTCCGCGGCCAGCGCCAGCGCCTGCTGGTAGAGCCGCTCGCGGCGCTCCCCGGGTTGCCGACCCTCCCAGCCCTCGACGATCTTGGCGAGCCAGGCGTCGAGCGCGGCGAGGTTGTCGCCGGTGGCCGGCTCCGAGATTGCGGCGCGCCGGGGCATCCTCGGCTCCTCGAGCTGCGCGGCCTTGGACCAGTAGGCGTTCAGCTCCCTGCGGTCCACGCGGATCTCGCGCAGCGTGCCGTGCACGGCCACGCGGGCCTCGCGGATCCGCTCGCGGACGGGGTCGCCGAGCCGCGCCAGCCAGATGGCGCGCTTCAGCACGTCGACGGTCATCTCGCCGAGCCGCTTGACGGTCGTCTGGCCCCAGTTCCAGTCGGCGCCGGCGCGCTCGACCGCCTCCACGAGGGGCTCGTTGGGGATGAAGGGGAGCGGCGTGCGGCGCAGCGCGTCCACCAGCTCCTGCTGGCTCCACGAGCCGTCGCCGCCGGTCTGGCCGCCGGCGATCAGCTCGCCGACGGTGCTGGCGGCGCTGTCGGCCCGGATCTCGCGGTAGGCATCCCAGGAGCGCTCGGCCAGCTCCTGCGCGACCGGCGGGGCCATCGCGGTCGCCAGCCGGTCCCGCGCCCTGCGCCGCAGGCCGACGGCCTTGTTGCGGTCGCGGATCTCGGTCAGCTCGCGAGCGACCGAGTCGGTCGACCGCAGCCGGGTGAGCACACTGAGCAGCACCTGCTGCGCGGTCGGCGGCTTCGGCTGGTCCCTCTGGTCCCCCGCCGCACGCTGGGCCAGCTGCGCCTCGGAGCTGCGCTCGCCCGGATCGGGGACCACGTAGGCGAGCACCCGCCGCACCTGGTCGGAGGCGGACTGGCGGTAGATCGCCTCCAGGGCCGGCCGGATCGGCTTGTTGAGCAGCACGCCGCCGTCGATCACGAACTGCGTGCGCGCGAACGAGGCCAGCCCGGCCGAGGACGGCCAGCGGTCGTTGATGGTGGCCGCATCGGGTCCCGCGGAGGTGACCCAGTGCGGCTCGAACGCGCCCGGGAACGACGAGGTGCAGCGCGAGGCCGCCGCCAGCTGCTCGACCACGCTCTCGCGGCGCAGGTCGCCGGTGCCGTCGCGAGCCAGGTCGCCGGGATCGCCGCCGTTCGAGAAGCGGAAGGTCGCGTCGTAGTCGATCTCGGTGATCCGGGTGCCCATGTCGTCGGTGAAGGACGAGCGCCTGCCGTCCCACAGCGTTCCGGTCAGCAGCAGCTCGATCGGCTCGTCGTCATCGTCGTCGAGCGGCCGGCCGTTGTCCCAGATCTGCTGGTACGCCTCGCGCACCCGTGGCAGGAAATAGCTGTCGCCACGCAGCAGCGAGGCCGGGCTCCGCTCCAGCGGGTCGCGCAGCAGCGCGTCCAGGTCGCCGTGGTCCTTCCACAGGTCCCGCATGCCCTCCAGGTCGCAGTCCCGCACCAGCCCGAGCGCCAGGAAGCCGCCGTTGAGCCCGCCGGCGCTGGTCCCGGCGATGACGTCGATCCGCGCGGTGGCGTGGAGCAGGTCCAGCACCGACGCGTACTCGGGCCAGGCCGCCGCCCCGGGCCCGCGGCTGGCCTGGACCAGGTGGTGCAGCTCGATGGCAACCCCGCTGATCCAGACGGCGAGGCTCACGCCGCCGTTCATGACCACCGCGACGCGGACGTCCTGACGGTCGAATCCTTCGAAGTCAGACGCTTCCACAATCCCCCCTCGCGATCTTGTTTCCGGGCAGCCTGCATCGAAGAGGAACATCCGGGCGAATCTGATACGGAGAATAGCCCACGGCTTCCGCCTTGAGGATCCGGGGTTTGAGGTATTCCGGCGGCACGCCGCCGGCCGTGTCACCATCGGGGCATGGAAGGTGCGAGGATCGACCGCTGGCTCTGGTCGGTGCGACTGGTCAAGACGCGTTCGCTGGGCGCCCAGGCGTGCCGCGCCGGGCACGTCCAGATCAACGGGATCCGGGTGAAGCCGGCAGGGGCGGTCAAGGTCGGCGACACCGTCCGCGCCCGGCTCGGCGGTCGCGAGCGGGTCGTCGAGGTGGCGCGACTCCCCCTCACCCGGCTCGGCGCGGAGCCGGCGGCGGCGTGCCTGATCGACCGCAGCCCGCCGCCACCGCCACGCGACCCGCCGGTCGGGTTCATTCCCCGCGACCGTGGCGCCGGCCGTCCCACCAAGCGGGACCGGCGCCACCTCGACCAGGCCCGCGGCCGCCGCGCGTGATCCCGACCCCGGCCACCGTCACCAAGCCCGATCGAGGGGCGTGGGCATGCGGATGACGGATTTCCGGCTCGACGGTCGGGTGGCGATCCTCACCGGCGCCGGAAGGGGGATCGGCTCCGCGATCGCAATGGCCTACGCAGAGGCCGGTGCCGACCTGGTGCTGGCTTCCCGGACGCCGGGACCGCTCGAGGCGGTGGCCGACCGCGTCCGCGCCGCCGGGCGGCGGGCGGTCGTCGTCCCGTGCGACATGCGGGACCTTGCCGCGGCGCCGGTGCTGGTCGCGCGGGCCGTCGGCGAGCTGGGACGGCTCGACGTGGTGGTCAACAACGCCGGCGGCGCCGAGCCGAAGGCCTTCCTCGACACCACCGCCGAGGAGCTGGAGGCCGCCTTCCATCTCAACGTCAGCGCGGCCTTCGAGCTGGTGAAGCTGGCCACGCCGCACCTGCTCGACAGCGGCCGGGGCAGCGTGGTGAACGTCAGCTCGGCAATGGACCGGATGGTCGCCCGCGGCCTGCTCATGTACGGGACCGTCAAGGCCGCGCTGACCCACATGACCCGCCTGATGGCCGCCGACCTCGCGCCCAGGGTCCGGGTCAACGCGATCTCCCCGGGCGTGGTCGACACCGAGGGCCTCCAGGCCGCGCTGACCGACGAGATCCGCGCCCAGGCCACCGAGGCCACCCCGCTGCGCCGGCTGGCCACGGTCGACGACGTCGCGGCCGCGGCGGTCTGGCTCGCCTCGCCGGCCGCCAGCTACCTCACCGGCAAGGTGATCGAGTTGGACGGCGGCGCCGAGGCGCCCGCCTTTCCGAGCCGGCTCCCCGATCTCTAGCGATCGGTCGCGACGGCCGGTCGCGGTCGGTCGCGCGGCGGGCGTCCCGGCGGGCGAATTCGCCGCTCCCGGCATGCCGCGAGCGGTAGGCTCCTTCGGGCTCCTCCGCCCGCCGGCCCGGGGCCGCGGGTCACGGGCCTCGGCGGGGCGGGTCGCCCGCGATCGACTGGGATGATGACTGGGATGCGAGCGCGAGGAGCGTGTGGCGATGGCGGAGCCGGGCCGGCAGGTCATCCCCCAGACGGTGCTGAGCCCCTTGACCAGCGCGGCGATATTTCTGGTGGTGGCCATCGACCCGGGCGGCGAGGAGGTCGCCAGGGAGCTGCTCGAGGACGTGTCGGCGTTGGAGCGCGCGGTCGGGTTCAGGGTCCCTGATCTGCATCTGAGCTGCGTCGCCGGGATCGGCTCGCAGGCCTGGGACCGCATGTTCGGCGGCCCCCGGCCGGCCGAGCTGCACCCATTCCGCGAGCTGAACGGACCGATGCACCGGGCGCCCTCGACCCCGGGGGACCTCCTGTTCCACATCCGCGCCGGGCGCTTCCACCCGTGCTTCGAGCTGGCCGGACAGATCATGGACCGGCTGCGCGGGTCGGTCACCGTCTGTGACGAGGTGCATGGGTTCAAGTACTTCGACGTCCGCGACCTGCTCGGCTTCGTCGACGGCACCGAGAACCCCACCGGGCCGGTCGCTGAGGACGCGGTCCTGATCGGCGACGAGGACCAGCCGTTCGCCGGCGGAAGCTACGTGATCGTGCAGAAATACGTCCACGACCTCGACGCGTGGAACGCCCTGCCGGTCGAGGCGCAGGAGAAGGTGATCGGCCGCACCAAGCTGCCAGACATCGAGCTGGACGACGCCATCCAGCGGCCCGACGCGCACGTCGCCCGGACCACGATCGTCGACCCGGACGGCACCGAGCGGAAGATCGTCCGCGACAACATGCCGTTCGGCACGGTTGGGCGCGGCGAGTTCGGCACCTATTTCATCGGCTACTCCCGAACGCCGACCGTCACCGAGCGGATGCTCGACCGGATGTTCCTCGGCGACGAGGAGGCGAGCCACGACCGGATCCTCGACTTCTCCACCGCGGTGACCGGCTCGCTGTTCTTCGTGCCGGCCCAGGACCTGCTCGACGAACTTCCCGACCCGCCCGGCGGCACCGTCACCCAGGCGGCCGCGGCACCCGACGACCAGAGCCTGCCCGACGATTCCCTTGGGATCGGCGACCTGAAGGGGAGTACCGCCCGATGAACAACCTGCACCGTGAGCTGGCGCCCATCTCGGCCGTGGCGTGGGCGCAGCTGGAGGACGAGGCGCGGCGCACCTTCAAGCGCCACGTCGCCGGACGCCGGGTGGTCGACGTACCTCCGGCCGGGGGCGTGGAGCTGTCCGGGGTGAACCTGGGGCACCTCCAGTCGATCGACGCTCCCGCCGAGGGCGTGATCGCCCGGACGCGGCGGGCCCAGCAGCTGGTCGAGCTGCGGGTGCCGTTCACGGTCGACCGTCAGCAGGTGGACGACGTCGAGCGGGGCGCCAAGGACGCCGACTGGCAGCCGGTCAAGGACGCCGCCAAGCAGATCGCGTTCGCCGAGGACCGCGCGGTGTTCGAGGGCTACGCCGCCGCCGGCATCGCCGGCATCCGCGAAGGCTCGTCGAATGCCCCGGTGCAGCTTCCAGGCAACGTCCGCGAGTACCCCAACGCCGTCGCAGAGGCCGTGACCGCGCTGCGGCTGGCCGGCGTCGACGGGCCCTACACGCTGACGCTGAGCGCCGACGCCTACACCGCCGTCAGCGAGACCGCCGACTACGGCTACCCGATCTACGAGCACATCGCCCGCCTGCTCGACGGCGAGATCATCTGGGCGCCCGCGATCGACGGCGCTTTCCTGCTGTCGACCCGCGGCGGTGACTTCGAGCTGCGGCTCGGCCAGGACCTGTCGATCGGCTACCTGTCGCACGACGCCGACAGCATCCAGCTCTACTTCCAGGAGTCGATGACCTTCCTGGCCTACACCAGCGAGGCGGTCGTCCCGCTGACCGGTCCGCGGTCGTGAGCCGCGTCACGCGCGTTTGCCGGTGAGCCCGGGGCGGAGTCCGGTCCCGCGGGTATGGTGGAGAAGCCATGGCCGGCAACGCTGACACTCGCGTCGACGACTACATCGACGGCCTGCCCGACTGGCAGCAGGACATCTGCCGCCAGGTCCGGGAGCTGGTCCATGCCGCCGATCCCGAGGTCACCGAGACCATCAAGTTCACCAATCGCCCCTACTTCGTGCTCGACGGCAACGTCTGCGCGCTGCTGGCGACCAAGGACCACGTGAACGTGTTCCTCTACGACGGGGCGATCGTCCCCGACCCAGAGGGCATCATCACCGGCGGTCACGACAACAAGACCGCCCGAATGGTGGCCATCTACCGCGGCGAGCCCATCAACGCCCGCGCGCTCCAGACCATGTTCGAGCAGATCATCGCCAACAACCGCGCCGGCGGCTGGCGCAAGCTGAAGCGCGAGCGCCAGGGCGGAGGATAGGCGGCGGGAGAGCCCGCACGAGTATCGCCCATTGAGCGCATCCCGGCATGCCACCGTTCAGTCGGCCCATTGCACCACTCTTCCCAAATCTTCCAGCTCGGCGCCGAAGACATGACATACTATGATGGCCCGAGTTATTGCCACGGAGGGGTGGTGAGGGATGAGGGTTACCTTTTCCCTTTTCTTTCTATTCACGGCGACCATCGGAGTGCTGCTATTTCTGAAGCGGCTGCGCGTCGCTGCATTTCTTGTCAGTGCAATTTGGGGGTTCCTACTGGCGCAGACGACCGCGGCTCCAAGTGTAGGCAACTTTTTGACGGATCTAGCTCGACTGTTTGGCGCCAAATAGGCTGCTGCCGGCCCGGGACCCGTCGTTCAGAAGCTGGGTTCCGGGTGGGCTATACCGGGGGCGACGTCCGGGCTCTGGCCCGGCAAGGTCGTCACCGAGGTCACACCGGCTGGTCCGTTCTGGGAGGCTGAGCCGGAGCACTAGGACTACCTGGAGCGCTACCCGAACGGCTACACCTGTCACTTCCCCGCCCGGGCTGGGTGCTGCCTCGCCGCAGCGCCGTGGGTCGCTAGCTGCGGTACCGGTCACCGCCACGAGCAGACGAGCAGGCCCCCTTTCCCCCATGCGAACCCTCGGCAGCAGGGAAGAGTGCAACCGGTTTACGCAACCGATTGTCAGCGCTGGTACGCTGCGCATATGAGTGAGAGCGCCAGCCTCAAGCCCGCACGGCCCACGATCTACGACGTCGCGCGGCTGGCGGGGGTCTCGCCGTCGACCGTCTCCCGGATGCTGAATGGCAAAGGGCAGTTCGCGCCCACGACGCACCGGGCGGTGGAGCAGGCCGTGGAGCAGCTCCGCTACCGTCCGAACACGATCGCCCGAAGCCTCCGCACGAAGTCCACGCAGACGATCGCGTTTCTGCTGCCCGACATCCCGGACCCCTTCTTCGTCTCGCTCATCAGCGGCATCCAGCAGCACGCCCTGCAAGGCGGCTACGCGATCCTGCTGTGTGTGACCGAGGGCAATCCCGAGCGCGAGGAGCACTACCTGAACCTCCTCCGCGCGAAGCAGGTCGACGGGATCCTGGTCGACGGTCTCGTCCTGCCGCCGGCCCGCCTCGCCCGGTTCGTCGAGGACGGGCTCCCGATCGTCTGTCTCGACCGCGACATCGATCTCCCCGCGGTCCCGCTCGTCCAGGTCGACAACCGCCTCGGCGCCCGCCGCGCGACCGAGCACCTGCTGGCTCTGGGGCATACGCGGATCGCGCACATCTCGGGCGCCGTCCCACACCGGCTACGGCACAGCCGCGAACGACTGGCCGGGTACCACGACGCCCTGGACGGCGCCGGTGTGCCGACGGACGCCAGGCTGGTGGTCACGGGGGACTACACCGAGGACGGTGGCCACACGGCGACGCGCGCCCTGCTCGAGTCGGGCGTGAGCTTCTCGGCCGTGTTCGCCGCCAACGACCTCTCGGCGATCGGCGCCGTGAGCGCCCTTGTCGCGAGCGGGCGACGGGTGCCCGAGGACGTCTCCGTCGTCGGCTTCGATGACATCCACATCGCCGCGTTCACGGTTCCGCCGCTCACCACGATTCACCAGCCCGCCGCGGAGATAGCGGAGCGGGCCACCGAGCTCCTGATGGCGCTCATCCAGGGACGGGAGGCGGGCGAGGGACCTCACGTCCTCGAGCCCAAGCTCGTCGTCCGCGGGTCCGCGGCCGCTCCGCGTTAGCGGCGCCCCACCATCGGAAAGAGGGCCACGAGCGCTCGCCAGTCTTGACACGCGGATTGGGTTCGTGTAGGTGTCTAGACAATCGGTTTACGCAACCGATTTCCGGCGCCGGAGGAGGGACGCGCATGAGCGTTCAAGGGACCCGGTTCTCGAGATGGCTGGCAGCTGTCGCCGTCGTCGCCTTGGCGCTCGCCGGGTGCGGTGGCTCTGCCAACAAGAGCACGGCCAGCAAGCCATCCAAGATCACCATCGCGGCGGTCCAGGGCAACGAGGACGCGGCCCTGAAGGCGATTGCACCCTTGTACCAGCAGAAGACGGGTATCCAGGTCGAGATTGTGGAGTTCCCCTACGACCAGCTCTTCGAGAAGCTGGTCACCACCTTCCAGGCCAACGCCTCCTCGTACGACCTGGTGATGATGGACGACCCCTGGATGCCGAAGTTCGGCACGGGCGGATGGCTGACCCCGCTGGACTCCACCTTCGGCTTCCAGCGTGACCCGGATATCCCGAGCATCGTCTATGACGTCGGCACCTGGCCACCGCCCCGCGGGCCCGTCCCGCCAGCCGCCAAGGGCCAGCCGCAGCACCTGCTGGGCATCACCATCGTCGGCAACGTCGAGATGTTCATGTACCGCAAGGACCTCTCGGGCGCGCCGACCTCCTGGGACGACGTCCTGGCCAACGCGAAGAAGTTCAACAAGCCCGGTCGCACGGTCGGGTACGTCGTGCGCGGCAAGGCCACCAACCCGGTGGTGGCCGACTTCCTGCCGATCCTGTGGTCCTTCGGCGGGGACGTCTTCGACGGCAACTGGAACCCCCTGATCGACTCGCCAGCCTCCCTGCGTGCGGTCAAGTTCCTGGTCCAGGACCTGAAGTCGGTGGGGGAGCAGGGGGCCGAGAGCGTCGACGCGGCCGATCGTTCACGGCTGATGGCGATCGGACAGGCGTACCAGTCGACCGTCTGGCCCGGTGAGATCACCGAGATCGTTGAGAACACCTCGGTCTCGAAGGTCACCGGCAAGGTCGGTTACGCGCCCATCCCGCCCGGGCCAGGTGGCAAGGGCTTCGGGATGATGGGCAACTGGCTGCTCGGCATCCCAAAGGCGTCGAAGAACGGCGGGGCGGCGGCTGACTTCATCCGCTGGCTGACCTCAGCGGACGTGCAGCGCCAGTACGTTGCAAAGGGGGGCATCCCGGCCCGGCTCAGCCTGCTCAATGACTCGGCGCTCAACCAGCAGAACCCGTACTTCGCCGCCTTGGCGCAGTCGTTGCAGGCAGGCCCCAACTGGCGACCGCGCACCGACCAGTGGAACGCCGTGGAGACCATCCTCGGCACCAACCTGAACGCGGCCCTGTCCGGGCAGACGACGGCCGAGGCGGCGGTGCAGAAATCAGCGTCACAGATCCGGGACGTCATGCGGCAGGCCGGGTATTACGGATAGCGCGGCCCAGCTCCTATGGCTGACCTGATTACGCATCCGGCCACTCGCTCCCGCCCGGCCGCCATCCAGGCGAAGGCCGGGCGGGAGGCCGCCGAGCGCCGCCTCGGCTGGCTGCTGCTCGGCCCGACCCTGGCGGTCCTGTTCGCCGTCGCCGCGTACCCGCTCGCGCTGGCCATCAAGCAGTCCCTCAGTGCGCAGACCGGGGAGCTGATCGGTCTCCAGAACTACGCGCGCGCGCTCCGGAACCCGCTGCTCTACGAGGCGCTCGGGGCGACAGGCACCTACGCGCTCTTGGTGCTGCCGGCCGAGATCGGGCTCGGCCTCGGCCTGGCGCTGCTGGTCCATCGCACGGTCCGCTCGACGGCCATCAAGGCGGCCATCTTCGTTATGGCGGTGGTTCCGCTGGTGGTGCCGCCGGTGGCGGTCGGGGTGATCGCCCGCCTGTTCTACGCTCCGGGGTATGGCGTGATCAACCAGGTGCTGCAACGCATTGGGCTGACCGGCCACGAGATCGGCTTCCTGAGCGACCCGGCCCTGGCGATGCTGTCGGTCGCCAGCGTTGACGTGTGGCAGTGGACGCCGTTCGTCTATCTGGTCCTCTTCGCGGGGCTGCAAACGGTGCCGCGCGAGGCAGTCGAGGCCGCCCGGGTCGACGGCGCGGGCGGCTGGGCGCTGTTCCGCCACATCGAGCTGCACTACCTGCGCCCGCTGTTCGTGCTGATCCTGTTCTTCCGCATGGCCGACGTGCTGCGTGTCTTCGACCACATCTTCATCCTCACCGGCGGCGGGCCGGGCAGCTCGACGCAGACGCTCAGCCTTTACCTCTACCGGATCCAGTTCAAGTTCTTCGACAACGGCCAAGGCGCCGCCCTGGCCGTGACGATCCTGGTGGTCGTGAGCGTCCTCTACGCGCTGATCACCCGCGTGCTGCCCGTGGAGCGGCGCTGATGACGGCCTTCAGGGCGCCACGCCGGCCCGGCCGGCTCGCCGCGTGGATGATCCTTGGCCTGGCCGTGCCGGTCTACGTGCTGCCCCTCTACTGGCTGCTGGTGACCTCACTAAAGAGCAAGGCCGAGCTGTACCGGGGCACCGTCACGCTGTACCCGCATGCACCCACCCTGGAACCCTACTCGCGGGTGCTGTTCGAGCGGGGCTTCTGGGTGCTGATGCGCAACAGCGTGCTCGTCTGCGGTGTCACGGTGCTCATCACCCTCGCGCTCGGCCTGCTGATCGCCTACCCCATCACCCGCCTGCGGACTTCGGCGACGGTCCGCCAGGGGGTGCTCAACTGGGCTCTGTCGCTGCGCTTCATGCCGCCGGTGGCAGTGGTGATCCCGTACTTCGCGGTCGTCCGGGCCGCCCACCTCTACGACACGCCGCAGGCGCTGATCTTCATCTACTCCCTCTTCAACCTGCCCTTCGCGGTCTGGATGCTCAAGGGGTTCCTGGACGAGATCCCTTCCGAGATCGAGGACGCGGCCTACATCGACGGAGGCGGCCGCTGGACGGTGTTCTGGCGGGTACTGCTGCCGCTGGCATCACCAGGCCTGCTCGCCTCAGGCGTCATCGTGTTCACCTTCGCCTGGAGCGAGTTCCTCTTCGCGCTGATCCTGACCGCGACCCCGCACGCGCAGACCTTCCCCGTCGGCGTCCAAGGCCTGGTCACCCAGTTCGAGGTGATCTGGAATGACATGGCCGCCGCCGGCGGGATCGCGATGGCGCTGCCGCTCGTCCTGGCGCTGCTCGCCAGGCGCTATCTGATCGCCGGCCTGACCTTCGGCGTGATCCGGGAGAGATGACCATGGAGATCGCCCTCAACGGCTCGACCCTCGGCCCGTGCAGCCTCGACGAGGAGCTCACCGCGGCGGCTCAGGCCGGGTTCAACCTGGTCGAGCTGCGGGCGCCAAAGCTCGAGGGCGTTACCGGCCTGAAGCGGCGCCTCGACGCGCGCGGGCTGCGGGCCCTGTCGATCAACTCGCTGGAGGGCGCCGGCGAGCGGGACCTCCGCGAGCCGGCGCGACGGCAGGCCGCCTGGGCGGCGGAGTGCGGCGCACCCTACGTCGTCTGCGTGCCCGGGCGCCGGCTCGAGGGCATCCAGGACGCGGTGGCATCCCTGGCCGAGGTCTGCAGCGCGGAAGGCGCCGAGCTGGCCTTCGAGTTCATGGGCTTTGCGTGGTCGGCCATCAGGACTCTGCCCGAGGCCCTGGCGGTCCATCCGGGACCGGTCGTGATCGACACCTTTCACTGGTCGCTCGGCGGCGGCAGCCTCGCGGACCTGCGCGCGTGCGATCCGGCCCGGATCGCGATCGTGCACGTCAATGACGCCCCCTCCGCCGACCTCGCCAACCTTGCCGACGAGGACCGCGTCCTGCCAGGCGAGGGCGTGCTGCGGCTGGACGGGTTCTACCGCGCCCTGCTCGAGACCGGCTGGGACGGCGTGCTCTCGGTCGAGCTGTTCAGCCCGGTCCCGGCGGAACGGGCGCATGCGGCGATGACGCGCCTGGCGCGGTCGCTGGTCCCAGGACGCGTAGCCGGTGGCTGAGGGCGGGCCCGTCGGCGTCGGCCTGATCGGCGCCGGCAAGATCGGACGTGTCCACGCTCGCAACCTCGCCGAACGCCTCAGCGGCGCCCGGCTGGTGGCCGTGGCCGACCCGGACGCGGGAGCGGCCGCCACGGTCGCCGACCGGCTCGGCGTCCGCGCGATCTATGCGGCGCCCGAGGAGCTGCTCGCCAACGACGCCGTCGAGGCGGTCGTGATCGCCTCGCCCGCTCCCACTCACGGCGACCTGATCCATGCGGCCGCCGCCGGTGGCAGGCACGTCTTCTGCGAGAAGCCGATCGCGCTCGACCTCGCGGTGATCGACGAGGCGCTGGCGGCGGTCGCGCGCGCGGGCATCACCCTCCAGGTCGGCTTCCAGCGGCGCTTCGACCGCAGCTTCCGCCAGGCCCGCGACCTGGTCGCCGCCGGCCACATCGGGCGGCCCCGGCTGGTCCGCATCACCAGTCGCGACCCCCAGCCCGGCCCGATCCAGTACCTGCGGGAGTCCGGCGGGCTCTTCCTGGACATGACCATCCACGACTTCGACGTTGCCCGCTTCTTGATCGCCGAGGAGGTCGAGGAGGTGACCGCGCTGGGCGCTGTCCTGGTCGATCCCGCCATCGGCGCCGAGGCGAACGACGTCGACACCGCCATCGTCATGCTCCGCTACGCCAGCGGTGCGCTCGGCGTCGTCGACAACTGCCGGCAGGCAGCCTACGGCTACGACCAGCGCGCCGAGGTCCTCGGTTCGGAGGGCGCGGTCATGGTGGGCAACGAGGAGCTGGACCGGACAACCTTGGTCACCGTCGACGGAGCACGGAACGCCACCCCGAAGCGCTGGTTCACCGACCGCTACGCCGACGCCTACGCGGCGGAGATGCAGGCCTTCGTGGACGCTGTCCGGAGCGGCCGCCCACCCGAGGTAGGCGGCGAGGATGGCCGCGCGCCCGTCGCCATCGCGCTCGCCGCCCAGCGTTCGGCGCTGGAAGGACGACCCGTGCTGGTCTCCTCGGTGGAGCCGCCGCAACGGCAGGCCCATGCGGTTCCCTGACAGCCGCCGATCTGTGGCGGTGCTGAAGCCGAGGTCAGGAAGTCGTTGATGCCGGACCCGACCAGGAGCGCAGCCGGCGCGCCGGAATCGGTTCGGATACCGGCCACAGCTGCAGCCGCCACACATCGCCGGGTGTTGTCGACCCGGGCCACCCTCTGTTTACGAACCCTCGCCCGGTGACCCATGCACCGTACCTGCCCGGCGGCGCAGGGATCG
>JBEDUQ010000380.1:0-10851 GCA_040414855.1 Actinomycetota bacterium | reverse complement strand
ACCAGCCTCGAAATCGAGGGAATAGCGCGTGAAGCCACCTATTCCAGGTTCCAGTCGTCGAATCGGAGAAGGCATGGCGCACCGCGACGTTGTGGTCGTCGGGGCCTCGGCGGGCGGCGTCGAGGCGCTCGGCAGCCTGGTCGCCTCGCTTCCCGCGGACTTTCGGGGTGCCGTGCTCGTCGTCCTGCACGTTCCGGCCGAGGGGCACAGCCTGCTCCCGAGCATCCTCAGCCGGAGAGGCCCGCTTCCGGCGGAGCATCCCCGTCACGGCGAGCCGGTCGCCCGCGGCCGCATCCTGGTGGCGCCGCCCAACCGGCACCTGCTGGTGTACAACGGCCGGGTGTCGCTCAGCCACGGTCCACGCGAGAACGGGCACCGGCCGGCTGTCGATCCGTTGTTCCGCAGCGCCGCGCGCGCGATGGGCTCGCGCGTGATCGGCGTGGTCCTCTCCGGCGCCCTCGACGACGGGGCGGCCGGACTCGCGGCGATCAAAGCACGCGGCGGCCTGACCGTGGCGCAGGACCCGGACGACGCTCTCTATCCGGCGATGCCGATCAACGCCATCGAACAGGTCGGCGTCGACCACGTCATGCCGGCCGCGGCCATGGGTGAGCTCCTTGTCGCGCTCACCAAGGAGGTGGCGGGGGTCTCGGCGGCGGTGAGCGACAACATGCGGGTGGAGGTGGAGATGGAAGAGATGGCGGCGGGCATCGGCTCGACCAGATACTCAGGCAGGCCATCCGGATTCTCCTGCCCGGATTGCAATGGGGTGCTGTGGGAGGTCGACGAAGACGAGGTCTTCCGCTTCCGCTGCCGCGTCGGCCACGCATGGTCCCCGGAGAGCCTGCTCGCGCAGCAGAACGATGGCATCGAGGCGGCGTTGTGGATCGCCCTTCGAAGTCTGGAGGAACGCGTCTCGCTGAGCCGGCGGCTCGCGACCGCCGCCGAAGCGCGCGGCCACCGGATCACCGCCAGCCGGTTCGACGAGCAGGCAAACGAGGCCGAGCACGGCGCCGGGCTGATCCGTGCGCTGCTTGCCGACCCCAGCAAGCTCGCCGGCAGCCAGCAGCTCCTCGACCCCCCGTCGCACATCGCCACGCCAACAGAGGATGAGTCGTGATGACCACGTCCCCGTACGACGGCGATATCGAGGTCCTGCTGGACTACCTCCGCCGGAACCGCGGCTTCGACTTCACCGGGTACAAGCGCAGCAGTCTCGGCAGGCGGATCAACAAGCGCATGCAGTCGGTCGGGGTCTCGGGCTATCTGGACTACGTGGACTACCTCGAGGTGGTGCCCGATGAGTTCACCCACCTGTTCAACACCATCCTGATCAACGTGACGGGCTTCTTCCGTGACCCTCCCGCGTGGGACTACCTGGCCGAGGAGGTCATCCCCCGCATCCTGAACGTGCGCGGCCCGGGGGAGCCGCTGCGCATCTGGAGCGCCGGCTGCGCCTCCGGCCAGGAGGCCTACACGCTGGCGATGCTCTGCGCCGAGGTGCTCGGGGTCGAGGGGTTCCGCGACCGCGTGAAGATCTACGCGACCGATATCGACGAGGAGGCGCTGAACCAGGCGCGCTCAGCTCGCTATACGGCCAAGGAGGTCGAAGGGGTCCCGGCCGAGCTGCTCCAGCGATACTTCGAGCGCAACGGCCACGGCCATTTCATCTTCTCCAAGGACCTGCGCCGCTCGGTGATCTTCGGCCGCCACGACCTGATCCAGGACGCCCCGATCTCGCGGATCGACCTGCTCGTCTGTCGCAACACGCTGATGTACTTCAACTCCGAGATCCAGGCGCACATCCTGGAGCGCTTCACCTTCGCGCTACGGGACAGCGGCTATCTGTTCCTCGGGAAGGCCGAGATGCTGCTCGCCCACCCCGGCCTGTTCAACGCCGTGGACCTCAAGCGCCGGGTGTTCCACAAGGTGCCGCAGCGGGGCCTTCGCGAACGCCTGATGACCCTGTCCGACGGCGGCAACCCGGGGGTGCCGATGACCCGGGAGGAGCGGATCCGCGAGGCCGCCTTCGAGGCTGGCCGGGAGGCGCAGCTGGTCGTGGACGCGGGCGGCTACCTGGTGATGGTGAACGCCCAGGCGCAGTCGATGTTCCGCATCTCGGACGCCGACCTCGGCAAGCTGTTCCAGGACCTGGAGATCTCCTATCGCCCGGTCGAGCTGCGCTCCAAGATCCAGCAGGCTCACATCGACCGCAAGCCCTCGGCCGTCTACGAGGCCGAGTGGCCGACCGGGATGGGCGAGGTCACCAGCCTGGAGGTTCAGATCCTCCCGCTGCTCGACACCAACCAGAACCTCCTCGGCACCAGCATCAGCTTCGCCGACATCACCCGCTCCAAGCGATTCCAGCACGAGCTGGAGCACACCAACCGGGAGCTCGAAGACGCCTACGCGGAGCTCCAGTCCACCAACGAGGAGCTGGAGACGACCAACGAGGAGCTCCAGTCCACCGTGGAGGAGCTGGAGACGACCAACGAGGAGCTGCAGTCCACCAACGAAGAGCTCGAGACCATGAACGAGGAGATGCAGTCCACCAACGAGGAACTGCAGACCATGAACGACGAGCTCAGCCAGCGGACGGCGGACCTCAACCAGGTGAACGCGTTCCTCGAGTCGATCTGGGCGAGCCTCGGCGGTGCGGTGGCGGTGCTGGACGAGGAGCTGCGCGTGCTGGTCTGGAATCAGCGTGCCGAGGACCTCTGGGGCGTGCGTCCCGAGGAGGTGCAGGGCCAGCACTTCCTCAATCTCGACATCGGCCTGCCGACCGACGAGCTGGTCCCCGCCCTGCGGGCGGTGCTCAACGGCGACGACCAGCAGCAAGCGGTCGTGGTGGACGCAATCAACCGGCGCGGCAAGCGGATCCGCTGCCGGGTCACCTCGACTCCGCTGCTCGGCACGGAGCGCGAGATCCGCGGCGTGATCATGATCACGGAGCCCGCCGGCGATGGGCGCGCCGGCGACGGGCGCGGTGGCGACGGGCGCGCCGGTCCTCGCAAGTGAGCGAGTGAGCTACGCGGGCGTCACGCGATTGGGGTCGGGCGGCGTCAGCTGGGCAACGAAGCCCGTGATGCGGTCGCAGGAGCGGAGCAGGGTGAGCGCCACCGCGATCGGCGGGCCGTCGAGCGTTGCCACGAATTCCCTCGGTGGATTCGTGTAGATCAGCCGCTCACCGAGGTCGACGAGGAACAGCGCTCGATCATAGAGGCCGGGATCGCAGTGCAGCCGGCCCTCGCTCCAGGAAGCGACGACCGTCTCGCCGTCGACCACGCCTTCGAGCCTGAAGCCCGCGAGTCCGTGCTCCGGCTGCGCCGTCCGCGGCGTTTGGTGCGACCGCACCAGGCGGTTCCGCGCGAAGGTCGTCCGAGCGGAGGTCCGGAGCCGGATCGAGGCGGCCTCCAGAGATTGCGACCTCCGGATCGCCGCCCGGCGGCGCTGGTCGAGCAGCGTGGCCGCCGCGGCCGCCGCGACCGCCTGCTCGCGTAGCCGAACGAGCTCAGGTGACGCGGAAACACCGTCGGCGACGATCACGTCGTGGCGCCTTGGCTCGATGACGCTGCTGTTGCCCGGACTGTTGTCCGTCATGCGCTCGGCTCCACCGATCTGGTTCGCGGTCGAGGCCTGCAGCGTACTCTGCTCCCTCAAGGAGGAGAAGATGGCCCAGAAGATGGCCCGTTCTCCTCGGCTGAGGCGTCATTTGGGCGCGCGCGGTCGGCTCGTGCCCGGCTCCGCAGCGCGCGGCGCCGTTCGGCTTTCGCGAGGTCCGGGCGCCCGAGCCGCTCGTACATGTTCGCGATGCGCTCGTGCAGCGTGGCGGCCCGCTCGTGCGCGAGCTTTCCGGCCTCCCGCGCCGCCCTGGTCTCCTCCGCATGGGACTCGACCTGACTGGGCGGAATCGGCTTGCCGGCGATCACGTCGACGGCGAGATCGGCGGTTGACCGGCGAGCTCCCCTGGCGAACTCCCGCATGCGCTCGAAGGCGGTCCGGTCGTCGATGCCGTCGCGCTCCATCAGCACGCCCTTCGCCTGCTCGATGACGATGCGATTGTCGAGTGCGGTCTGAAGCTGCTTCGCCAGCTGCCCGTTGACCTGAGCCAGGGCGACGCTGCCGATCAGGTTCGCCATCACCACCGCGGACGCCTTGAGCACGTTGACCTCGCCTTCGTGCCATTCGCGCGGCTCGGAGGCGTAGGCGTCGAGCGTCCCGATGGCGCCGCCGCCCAGCTCGACCGGCACGCTGGCGGCGGCGAAGAAGCTTGCCTCCAGCAGCACACCGCGGATCCCACGCGAGCCATCCAGGCGCACGTCACTCACGACCACCGGGGACCGCTCGCTGAACGCCCGCACGCAGGGCCCGTCGGCGCGCTGCTCCTGCCGGAACCCGGCGAGTTGGGCGTGCTGGTCGGAGGCGGCTGCCCATCGCAGCTCACCATCGGCGTCGACCAGCGTCAACCCGGCTCCGTCCAGGTCCAGGAGCCGCTCGACCATGTGGAGGAGCCGCTGCACGCTCCGGTCCAGAGTGTCCCGGAGGTCCAGCGCACTGAGCGCGCCGATCCGCCCGATCAGCGCCTCGGGTTCCACGCGCATACGGTCCCTCCGGGGTCGTGCCATCGCATCAACTGCTCACCGATTCCACTTTGACTTGCCCAGTTTCCGCGCCATTTCCACATGGCTCGCGTGGATCCATCGGACGGCCGGCATGCTAACGTCGCGCGTATGAGGGCGATCCTGGTGCCTTTCCACCTCGACGAGCATCTGGTCGACCTCGACATGCCCGTCCCCGCCGACTTGAGGGTCATGACGGTCGCGCCCGAGCTTCCCGAGGGCGACGCGTGGTCGCGCATGGCCGCCCTGTACGAGGAGGTCGCGGAGGCGGTCGCCGAGACGGCCCGGAGTGGAGAACGGCCGGTCGTGCTCTCGGGGGACTGCACCACCTCGCTGGCGACCATGGCCGGGCTCCAGCGTGCTGGCATCGACCCCGCGGTCGTCTGGTTCGACGCACACGGTGACCTCCAGACGCTGGAGACCACCACGTCGGGCTATCTCGGCGGCATCCCGCTGCGGATCCTGGTCGGGTACCGTCCGGAGCTGATCGCCACCCGCCTCGGACTGCGCGCGACCGCCGAGGAGCGCGTCCTGCTGGTCGACGCGCGCGACCTCGATCCTCCCGAGGTGGACTACCTGGAAGGTGCGGCGATCCGCCGATCCGCCGTCGACGAGCTGTTCGCCGGCGGGCTGCCCCCTGGACCGTTGTACCTGCACTTCGACGCCGACGTCGTCAGCTCGGACGAGCTCGACGGCCTGCGCTTCCCCGCGGCCGGCGGCCCAGGGCTGGCGGCGGTCGCCGAGGCGCTCCAGCGGGTGATCAGCGACGGCCGCGTGGTGGCGTTCGGCGTGGGCTGCACCTGGCATCCTGGCCACGGCGCCGCGGAGCGGATCGGCCCGCGGCTCCGGCCGCTGATCGCCCGCTCGGGCTGACCAACGCGCTGGGACTGACCGAGGGCTCCGCCGGGTGGGTGGAGCGAAGACGGGGGGGAACGCCATGGCCGAGGTTGGTCGCATCCTGATCGTCGGTGGCGGCATGGGCGGGCTCTGTCTGGCGGTCGCGCTGGACCGCCAGGGCTTCGACCCGGAGGTCGCCGAGATCGTTGAGCGCAGCGCGACCTGGCCGGTGGCCGGGGCGGGGATCGCGCTCCACGCCAACGGTGTTCGGGTGCTCAGGACGCTCGGTCTGGGCGAGCCGATCGAGCGGGCCTCGGGCAGGCTGCCGCGCTATAGCTTCATGGACCGGTCCGGTGAGCTGCTCTGCTCGACCGACCTCGAGCGATTCTGGGGCGACGTCGGCCCGTGCCTCGCGATCACGCGAGTTCGATTGGAGGAGATCCTGGTGGCCGTCACCCGGTCGCCGCACCGGCTCGGAGTCGCGCTCACCGGCCTGCGCCAGGACCGCGAGCGGGTCGAGGCCAGCTTCAGCGACGGCTCGACCGGCGAGTACGACCTGGTGGTCGGCGCGGACGGCATCTACTCGACCGTCCGCAGGTTGGCCATCTGGCCGGTCAGCCCGGGCTACGCGGGCACCATGGCCTGGCGAAGCGTCATCCCCAGCCGGCCCGCAGGCGTCGACCACCTGATGGTGCTGCTGGGCGACGGCCGCTTCTTCGGGCTGGTCCCGGTTGGCGAGGGGCACACCTATGGCTTCGCGGGACTGGACGCGGAGCGATTCGACGAACCAGTCGCCGGACGGCTCGAGCGATTTCGCGCGCACTTCGCTGGCTTCGGCGGCGCGGTGCCCGAATACCTCGCCGCCCTCCAAAGCGACGAGCAGCTCCATTTCGGCCCGGTCGAATGGGTCGACCTCGACCGTTGGCACGACGGCCGGGTGGTGCTGATCGGCGACGCCGCCCACGCGGCCCCGCCGCACATGGGCGAGGGCGGCAGCATGGCCATGGAGGACGCCGTGGTGCTCGCCGAAAGCCTCCGCACGGCCGACACCGTCGCCGGCGCGCTCGACCGCTACGTCGAACGGCGCCGCCGGCGGGCGGGGTGGGTGCAGGAGCAGAGCCGGATCGCTTCGAAGGCGTGGGTGCTGCCGCCCGCGGTCCGCGACGGCGTGCTGCGCGAGCGCGGCGACCAGATGCTCCAGCACCGCTACCGGCCGCTGATCGCGCCCGTGTAGCCGTCGGGTCCCGCGGATACGATCCCGACCGGGGACCGAGGAGGACCAGCAGGACTCGGACGAGCCGGGAGGACCGGATGGCCACCAGGATCGACCTGACCTTCGACTGCGCCAACCCGACCAAGCTGGCGGAGTTCTGGAAGCTGGCGCTCGGCTACGAGGACGAGCCGCCGCCGGCGCCCTACCGGACCCGCGAGGAGTGGGTCCGCTCGTTCGAGCTGGAGGACGACGACGGCGACGGCGCCTGGCTGCACGACCCGGCCGGGGCCGGCCCGCGCCTGTGCCTGCTCGAGGTCCCCGAGCCGAAGGTCGCCAAGAACCGCCTGCACATCGACGTGCGGGTGGCCGGCCAGGGAACCGGCGACGAGCGCTGGGCGCGGATCACCGACAAGGTCGAGCAGCTGCGGGCCGCGGGCGGGACCGTGCTCAATGAGTTCCAGGGCCACCACGTGGTGATGGCCGATCCCGAGGGCAACGAGTTCTGCGTCGCCTGAGGCGACCCTCCCAGCGGATCTGCCGACCACTCGGCCGGCGAGTAGATTTTCCGAGCTGCACCGACCACACCGTGGGGCGAGGGGGATTCATGCGGTATCGCCAGTTGGGCGCCTCTGGTCTGGAGATCTCCGTCCTGACCATGGGCACCATGACCTTCGGCGGCAAGGACCGGTACGCGGCGATCGGATCCACCGACCTCGACGAGGCCAGGCGCCAGCTCGACCAGGCGATGGCGGCCGGGGTCAACCTCATCGACACCGCCAACTCGTACTCGGCTGGGCTGTCGGAGGAGATCGTGGGGCAGGCGCTCGGCGCCCGCCGCAACGACGTCCTGCTGGCCACCAAGGTGCGCATGCGGGTCGGCGACGGGCCCAACGACAGCGGGCTGTCGCGCTTCCACATCATCCGCGAGTGCGAGGCCAGCCTGCGGCGGCTGCGCACCGACCACATCGACCTGTATCAGGCGCACGAGTGGGACGGGGTGACGCCGCTGGAGGAGACGCTCGAGGCCTTCGCCGAGCTCCAGCGGGCCGGCAAGATCCGCTACGTCGGCTGCTCCAACTACACCGGCTGGCAGCTCATGAAGGCGCTCGGCGTGGCCGACCGTCTCGCCCTGCCGCGCTTCGTCAGCCAGCAGATCCACTACACCCTGCAGGCGCGCGAGGCCGAGTACGAGCTGGTGCCGATCGGGGTCGACCAGGGCATCGGCATCATGGTCTGGAGCCCGCTCGCCGGCGGCCTGCTCTCGGGCAAGTACCGCCGGGGCCGGCCCGAGCCGGAGGGCAGGCGGCTCGCCGGCTGGACCCAGCCGCCCGTCCGCGACCAGGAGCAGCTCTACGACATCGTCGACGCGCTGGTCGAGATCGCCGAGGGCCGCGGGATCACGCCGGCGCAGGCCGCGCTCGCCTGGACGCTCGACCGTCCGATGGTGACCACGGTGGTGATCGGCGCGCGCAACCAGGAGCAGCTCGCCGACAACCTCGGCGCGGCCGACCTGTCCCTGAGCGACGAGGAGCGGGCCCGGCTCGAGGCCGTCAGCCGGCCGCCGCTGCTCTACCCGTACTGGCACCAGCTCCAGACCGCCTCGGACCGGCTCGGCCCCGCGGACCGGGCCCTACTGGAGCCGTACCTGGCCAACTGACCCGGCCGACTGTCGAGAGGAGGTGCCTCGCACGATGGAAGAGTCGAGTGGAAACGCGCTGGTGCGCAACTTCCGCGACTACGACGCGCCGTTGCGCGTCAAGGTCCAGCTCGCGCTGGCGAACACCTGGAAGAAGGCGCGCACGCGGTCGAGCTGCTGCGGGAACTACGGCATGCCAGGTTGTTGACAGGCCGCCGATGGGCCCCGTGAGGGTCCGGAGCATGGTTCCAACCACCACGATCACCCGCACCATCACGACGACACGTGAAGCGGAGGAGGCCCCGCGGGTGCGGGGCCTCCGTCTCGCGGCGGGGCATCTCGCCTCACTCGTTGTGGAGCGGCGCTCCCGTCTCGAGCAGCGTCTTCAGGCCGCTGAGGACCTCGTTCCAGCCGCCGCCCGCGCCCTCGGCCTCGCGCTCGCCGGCGACCAGCGCGGCATGCGCCGGGGCGCCCTCGAGGTCGTGGACCACGGTGAGCCTGCTGATCCCTGGGCTGCTGTCCTCGATCTCCCAGGTCAGGCGGGTGAACCCCTCGGCCTCGAGGGCCGGGTCCATGAGCAGGCGCCAGCTCTGGACCAGCCGTCGCGGCGGGTCCGCCTCGATGACCTCGCCGTCGACGATCACGTCGGGGATCTCGAAGCCCTGGTCGGTGGCGCCCTTGCGCATGACGTCGGATGGGTAGGCGCGGTAGGCGCCGCCGGGGCGAAGGTCGTAGTCGACCCGCGACGCGTACATGTACTTCTCGGTGAAGTCCGGGTTGGTGATCGCCTGCCAGATGGCCTCCGGCGTCGCCTTGATGTACACGCGGTAGACCTGCGTCGTAGTGCTGGTGGTCGAGGTGGTGCTCATGGTTCCTTCTCCAATTCGGTCTTGAGGTCGGAGAGCGCCGATGCCTGCCGGACGGTGTACTTGTCGATCCAGCGGTCGTGGATCAATCGGATCGGGACCGGATTGAGAAAGTGCAGCTTCTCCCGGCCTGACCGGCGAGTCACCACGAGCCCAGCCTCTTCGAGCACGCGCAGGTGTTTCATGACGCCAAAGCGCGTCATCTCCAGCTCGGACTCCAGTTCGGTGAGCGTGCGGCCGTCACGCGCGAAGAGCAGGTCGAGCAGGAAGCGGCGTGTCGGGTCGGCAAGTGCCTTGAACACGAGATCGTCGGCGGTCACGTGAGCAGAATAGGTGACCGAGAGGTCACATGTCAACCCTCACGGGCTGCAGGGTCAGGCCCGGGCCGGCTCACCGAACGCAGGCCAGCCCCAGGCCTGGCCCACGCGCGCCGGGTTCAGGCCCGGCCGGCTGCCTGGCGGCCGCGACGGGAGACGGCGTCCACGGTCGCCGCCAGCAGCAGCACGCCGCCGGTGACCATGAACTTGGTCGACGACTCGACGCCGAGCAGGTCCATGCCGTTGGCGATCGATCCGATCACCAGCATTCCGAGCAACGCCGAGTAGGCGGAGCCCCGGCCGCCGAACAGGCTGGTCCCGCCGATCACCGCGGCGGCGATCGCGTTCAGCAGGATGTCGCTGCCGCCGGAGGACTGGCTGACCGCGAACAGCCGGCTGGCCGCGAGGATGCCGCCGGCCGCCGCCAGGGTCGAGGTGATCGTGAAGACCAGCAGACGGACGTTGTCGACCTTGATGCCGGAGCGCCGCGCCGCCTCGGCGTTGCCGCCCACCGCGAGGATGTGGCGCCCGAAGCGGGTCCGCTTGATCACCAGGTCCACCCCAGCCACCAGGCCGACGAAGATCACCAGCGCGAGCGGCAGGCCACGCCCGGCGGCGAGCACCGCCGCGGTGGCGAGCGCTCCGACCGCGAGCACGACGATCCGGGTGACGACCAGGCGCAGCGGCACCACCGGCAGCCCGGCGGCGGAGCGCTTGCGGCGATCCCACAGCTTCTGACCCGCGTAGACCGCGATCACGATCACGGCCAGCAACCAGGCGTCCAGCGGGACGAAGAAGGTGTTGGCCAGCCCGGTGATGGTCTTGTCCGAGAGGTTCACCGTGCCGGTGTCGCCGAGCACCAGCAAGAGCGCGCCGAACCATGCGAGCAGGCCCGCCAGGGTGACCACGAACGCGGGGATCCGGAAGCGCGTCACCCAGAATCCCTGGAGCGCTCCGATCCCGACACCGGTCGCCAGCCCCGCGAGGATCGCCAGCCAGCCGGGCACGCCGTGCTGGGCGCTGAGCACCGCCATGACCGCCGCGGCGAGCCCTGAGACCTGCCCGACCGACAGGTCGATCTCGCCGAGCAGCAGGACCAGCACCACGCCGACCGAGATGGTGCCGGTCCCGGCGATCTGGAGGACCAGGTTGGTGAGGTTGTCGGCGCTCAGGAAGCGGTCGTTGGCGAGCCAGAAGATCAGCCAGATGATCGCGATGCCGAGCACGACCGGGACGGCGCCGAGCTCGCCCTGGGAGAGCCGGCGCCGGAAGCCCGTCAAGGTCCCGCGGAGCCTCGGCTCGTCGGCGACCAGGCGGGGGTCGAGGTCGGAGGCGGTCATTCCTCGGTCACCTCCACTGGGTG
>JBEDUQ010000379.1:0-3637 GCA_040414855.1 Actinomycetota bacterium | reverse complement strand
GCGGCGGCCCACGGGCGTCTGGGGCTCCCGGCTCGCCTGGCAGGTGACCGTGTTCATGGGGCTCCAGTCGCTGTGCTTCTACTCGACGGCGGCCTGGCTGGCCGAGATCCTCAGGGACCGGGGGGTGTCGGCGTCGGCGGCCGGCTGGGTTGTCTCGGTGATGCAGTTGTCGGTGCTGCCGACCGCGCTCATTGTCCCGTTGCTGGCGGCGAGGCGGCGGAGCCAGAGGGTCCACGCGGTGGCGGCGGCTTCGCTGCTGTGCGGCGCCTACGTCGGGCTGCTGGTGTCCGGCACCAGCCTGCTGTGGCTGTGGTGCGCGGCGATGGGGCTGGCGTCCGGGGCGCTGTTCAGCCTCGCGCTGACGCTGTTCGCGCTGCGGGCGCCGGACGCGCGCAGCGCGGCGGACCTCTCCGGGATGGCGCAGAGCGTCGGCTACCTGCTGGCCGCCATCGGGCCGACCGCGCTCGGCCTGGTGCACGACCTGACCGGCGCGTGGACGCTGCCGCTGCTGCTGCTGGTCGCGGGCAGCGGTGGGGTGATGGTGGCCGGGTTCGGCGCCGGCCGCGACGCGCTGGTCGCGGCGCCCCGGCCGCTCGCGACCGCCGCGGCCCCCGCCCGCACCGGCCGCACCACCGCCGGCGACTGACGGCACCACCGCCGGCGACCGGCGGCACCGCCACCGGCGACTGACGGCACCACCCACGGGACCGGCCGTCCCCTCGCGACCGACCGCCGCGCCGAGCCCCGCCTGCGTTGCCCTCGCCCAGCCGCGCGACCGACCGCCGCGCCGAGCCCGCATCGCTTGCCGGCGCCCGGCCGGGCGTGGTACTTCCAGGGAATGGATGGGGCGCACGATCTCGGCGGGATGCAGGGCTTCGGACCGGTGGTCGAGCCGGGAGCGGACCTCCCCTACCACCACCCGTGGGAGCCGCGCGTCCACGCGGTCTTCCGGCTGATCGGCCTCTGGAACCTCGGCGCCGGACCGAGCGGCCGCGCGACCCGCGAGGAGATGCCGCCGGCCGACTACCTCGCCGCCAGCTACTACGAGCGCTGGCTGTGGAGCGCGGAACGCCGCCTCGAGCGTGCGGGAACGATCGCGCCGGGCGAGGTCGAGGCGATGATGGCGCGGCTCGCCGCCGGCGAGGACGCGCAGGCCGGCAGCGACCCGGAGATGGCCGAGCGCGCCGTGGCCGCGGTGCGCCACCGGATGCGGCGCATGCCCGCCGCCGAGCGGGCCCGCTTCGCCGTGGGCGACCGGGTGCGGGTGCGGCGGATGCGGCCGGAGCGGCACACCCGCTGCCCGCGCTACGTGCGCGGCGCGGTCGGCACGGTCGAGCGGGTGCACGGCATGGACGCGCTCCCCGAGCTGTCGGCCTACGGCGAGCCGGCCACGCCCGAGCCGGTCTACGCGGTCAGCTTCGACTCGCGGGAGCTGTGGGGCGCCGACGCCCAACCGGCGTGGACCGTGCTGGTCGACCTGTGGGAGCACTACCTGGAGGCGGTGGAGCTGGCGTGACCGACGATCACCACGACCACGGACACCACGATCACGCCGGCGGCGAAGCTCACGCCGATGGCGAAGCTCACGCCGATGGCGCCCACCACCCGCGCCCGGCCTCGGAGGTCGAGCTGCGCGCGCGGGCGCTGGAGGCGCTGCTGGTCGCCAAGGGCCTGATCTCGACCGACGCGGTCGACCGGGTGATCTCGTACTACGAGAACGACGTCGGACCGCAGAACGGCGCCAAGGTGGTCGCCCGCGCCTGGACCGACCCTGCCTACCGCGAGCGCCTGCTGGCCGACGGCACCGCGGCCATCGCCGAGCTCGGCTTCGGCGGCGTCGAGGGCGAGAACATGGTGGTGGTCGCCAACACGCCCCAGGTGCACAACGCGATCGTCTGCACGCTCTGCTCCTGCTACCCGTGGCCGGTGCTCGGGCTGCCGCCGACCTGGTACAAGAGCCCGCCCTACCGCGCCCGCATGGTCTCGGAGCCCCGCGCCGTCCTGCGCGAGTTCGGGCTCGAGCTCGGCCCCGAGGTCGAGGTGCGCGTCTGGGACTCGAGCGCCGAGGTCCGCTACCTGGTGCTGCCGATGCGGCCGCCCGGCACCGACGGCTGGAGCGAGCAGCGCCTGGCCGGCATCGTGACGCGCGACTGCATGATCGGCACCGCCGTGCCGCGGGCACCCGAGGCGGCCGAGGCACCACAGGCGGCGACGCCGGCGTGAGCGGGGCGACTGCGTGAGCGGGGCGACAGCATGACCGGCGCGACGCCGCTCTTCGAGGTCGACGCCGCGCTGGCCAGCCACGCTCCCCTGCCGCGCAGCAACGGCGAGCTGGTCTTCGAGGAGCCGTGGCACGCGCGGGCGCTGGGCATGGGCGTGGTGGCGCTCGACCGGGCCGGCGCTTCCTGGGCCGACTTCCGGGCCCACCTGGTCGCCGCGATCGAGCGCCACCCGCCGGAGCCGGGCACCTCCCCGGCCACGGCCTACTACACCGCCTGGGTCGAGGCGCTTGAGCGCCTGCTCGGCGAGCGCGGCCTCATCCCCTGAGGCTGAGGCGCCGGCGCCCAGGTCCCGTGAGGCGCCGCGCCGGCGCCCGGCTCACCTGATCAGCCGCGACGTCACCTGATCAGCCGCGAGCCCCCTCGCGGCCTCGACCAGGCCTCCGCTCCGGCCTCGGCGGCGGCCGGCCGCGCCGGCTCGCGCGGCGGCTGGCGGCGGGACAGGCGGCTCGGCCACCACATCCGGTCGCCGATCTCAAAGGTGAGCGCCGGGACCAGCACCGACCGCACGATCAGCGTGTCCAGCAGGACGCCGAAGGCGACCAGGAAGCCGATCTCGGTCAGGAACACCAGCGGCAGCACGCCCAGCACCGAGAAAGTCGCCGCCAGCACGATGCCCGCCGAGGTGATCACCCCGCCGGTCACCGCCAGGCCGCGCAGCATGCCCGCCTGGGTGCCGAGGCGCTGGGACTCCTCCCGGACCCTGGTCATCAGGAAGATGTTGTAGTCGATCCCGAGCGCGACCAGGAAGATGAAGCCGAACAGCGGCAACGACACGTCCGACCCGGCGAAGCCGAAGATCTTGTCGAACACCACCATGCTGACGCCGAGCGCCGCCAGGTAGGACAGGATCACGGTCGCGATCAGCACCAGGGGCGCGACCACCGCCCGCAGCAGCAGGCCGAGGATCACCAGCACGACCCCGAGCACCAACGGCACGATCACGTTGCGGTCATGCGTGGTCGCGACCGAGATGTCGAGGTCGGTCGCGGCCGTGCCGCCGGCCAGAGCGTGGGCGCCCGGGACCGCGTGGATGTTGCCCCGCAGCGCCTCGATGGTCCGGTGGCTCGCGTCGGTGCCGACGGTGGAGTCGAGGGTCGCGGAGATCTGCACCAGGTTCCCCGAGCGCGAAGTCACCTGCGCCGAGGCCACGCCGGGCGTCGCGCGGGTCGCGCTCAGCACGGCCGCGGTATGCGCCGGGTCGGTGGTCACGATCGTCGGCGAGGCCGTACCCGACGGGAAGCTCTGCGCCAGGATCCGCTGGCCGGTCACCGACTGGGGCGTGGTGCGGAACTGCTGGTCCTGGTTGAGGCCGGTGTGGGTGTCGACCAGGCCGATCACCAGCCCGCCCAGGCACA
>JBEDUQ010000378.1:0-3881 GCA_040414855.1 Actinomycetota bacterium | reverse complement strand
GCGCCGTGGACCGCCCCACCACGCCCGCGCTCGAACGCGACCACCAGCGGTGCGGCGACGAACACCGACGAGTAGGTGCCGATCAGGATGCCGACCAGCAGTGCGAGCGCGAAGTCGGTGAGCGTGTCACCGCCCAGCACGAGCAGCGCCGCCAGGATGAACATGGCGCCCAGCCCGGTGTTGATGGTTCTTGGGATCGTCTGGAGGCAGGCGTCGTTGACCAGCGAGTCCAGCGGTTCGCGCCGGCGTTGCCGCAGGCGCTCGCGGATGCGGTCGAATACCACCACCGAGTCGTTGACCGAGTAGCCGATCACGGTGAGCAGGGCAGCCAGGAAGACGCCGTCCAGCGGCTTGCGGAGCCAGGCGAACAGCCCGAGCAGGATCGCCACGTCGTGGAACATGGCGACCACCGCCGCCGCTCCGAAGGTCCAGCGGAAGCGGACCGCCAGGTAGACCAGCTGCGCGGCCAATGCCAGCCCGATCGCGATCAGGGCCTTGCGGCGCAGCTCGGAGCCGATCGTCGGGCCGATGAACTCGGAGCGCAGCCGCTCGGCCTCACCGCCGACCGACTCGATCGCGCGCTCGATGCGCCGTTCCCCGGCGGCGTCGATCTCTCCCGTCCGGACCGAGACGTTGCCGTCCCCCGAGCTCTGGACCACCGCGCGGCCGAAGCCCTCGGCGGCCAGCGACGACCGCGCCGCGCCGAGGTCGACCGGTCGCTGCGTCGAATACTCGAGCAGCCGGCCGCCGGTGAACTCGAGTCCGAAGTTCGGTCCACGCACCACCAGCCCGCCCACCGCGAGCAGCAGGACCAGCAGGGAGCCGGCGAGCCACCAGCGGGCGCGGCCAACCAGGTTCGGCCGTCGCCGAGTGATCCAGTCGCGCAGCCGTCCGCCGGTCTCGACACCGAGCAGCCGCGGCCGCTCCAGGACGAACCGCGATCGCAGCGCCAGCTCGGCCAGTGCCCTGGTCACCACCAGCGCGGTGAACATCGAGACGAGCACGCCCACCGACAGGGTCACCCCGAAGCCGCGTACCGCCCCGGACGCCAGGAAGAACAGCAGCACCGCGGCCAGCAGGGTGGTGACGTTGGAGTCGGCGATCGCGCTGAGCGCGTTGCGGAAGCCGCGGTCGACCGCCCGTCGCATGCCCGCTCCGGCGCGATGCTCCTCTTTGACCCGCTCGAACACCAGCACGTTGGCGTCGACCGCCATGCCGATCGCCAGGACGAACCCCGCGATCCCCGGCAGCGTCAGGGTCGAGCGCAGCGCCAGCAGGACGGCGAACGAGAGCAGCCCGTAGCAGAGCAGGGCGATCGCGGAAAGGCCGCCGAGCAGGCGGTAGTAGGCGGCCATGAACAGGATGGTCAGCGACACGCCGATGATGGCGGCCTGGGTGCTGGCGCGGATCGCCTCGGCGCCCAGGGTCGGGCCGATGGTCCGCTGCTCGACCACGCCGACCGGGACCGGCAGCGCGCCGGCGCGGATCAGCAGGCCCAGGTCACGCGCCTCCTTCTCGGCGAAGTCGCCGGTGATGACCGTGCCGCCGCCGCTGATGCCCGTCCCGCATGCCACCGACGGGTCCACCTGCGGGCTCGAGATGATCTCGCGGTCCAGCACGATCGCGACCCGCCGCTTGGGGTCGCCAGGCTGCTCGCAGGCGGCCTTGCCCGTCAGCTCGGCCCACTGGCCGCCGCCGGGGCCGCGGAAGTCGATCGCCACGTGCCAGCGCGTCTGCGTCTGCGGGTCCAGCTCGGCGCGGGCGTCGCCGACCGCGCCGCCGCCGAGCGCGGCCTTGCCGACGCGCAGCCGCTCGCCCTGCTCGGCGCCGAGGATCTGCTCGCCCTGGCGCTGCTGGTCGCTGGTCAGCTGCTCTCCGGGCTGCGCGACCGCCAGCACCGGATGGAAGTTGAGCTGCGCCGTGCGGCCGATCACCCGCACGGCCTCGGCCAGGTCATAGACGCCCGGCAGCTCGACGATGACGCGGCGGTCGCCCGAGCGCTGCAACGTCGGCTCGGTCACCCCGAGCTGGTCGACGCGCCTTCGCAGGACTTCGAGGGTCCGGTCGACCGTGTCGGCGTTGACCTTCTGGTCCTGGGTGTCGCGGGCTTCGAGCACGATCTGGGTGCCGCCGCGAAGGTCGAGCCCAAGGCGGGTGGGGCGGGCCAGCACCAGCGCGCCGGCCGCGCCGAGCAGCACGATGACGGCGAGCAGCCGCCATCCAAGATGGCGTGACATGGAGAACTCCCGGCTTCGGGGACTGACGTGGTCAGGGGCTCAGAAGCCGGGGAGGTGCGCGCACAGCCCGAACGGGCGTGGCGGCGATCAGCGCCGCGCGGATATTGGTGCCGCCGGGGTTCCACCGGCGGAAGGCGACCGGGAGCAGTCCGATGCCGACGAGGACGCACAGCAGCACCAGGCGATATCCGCCGAGGCCGCGACGATTGCCGACGCCCGGCGGCGCCACCTGCTGGCGGTCCGCCTGGACGACCTGCTCGCCGCTCGGCAGCGCCCGGGCGGCGATCTGCTCAGCCCGGTCAGGCGCATCCGTCGGGTGCGTCGCGGCCAACGCGCTGGATGACAGCACCAGCAGCGCCAGAGTCAGCAGGACCCTGACGGCACGCCGCGAGACGAGCACCCTCATAGCAACCGACCCTACCGTAGCCAGGGCCAGTTCGACAGGCGCCGCCGCGACGCCGCCGAAGGACCCGAAGGGTCCGCTCCCGAGGTCAGCGCAGGCTTCGGCTGTAGATGCGGACGGAGAGCGGGGCGAAGACCGCGACGATCGCCGCGGACCAGGCCAGGGCGAGGACGACCTGACCGGCGACGGTGTGGCCGGGCGGCAGGGCGCCCTGCCCGAGGATCAGGCCGCGGAGCGCGTCGGTGGCGACAGTGACGGGCTGGTTGGCGGCGAAGGCCTGGAGCCAGCCCGGCATGGTCTGGGTGGGGACGAACACCGAGCTGCTGAACGCGAGCGGGAACACGCCTATGAAGACGCCCGCCTGGACCGCCTCGGCGGTCCGGACCACCAGGCCGAGCACGGCCATCGCCCAGGACCAGGCGTAGCCGAACGCCAGGCCCAGGGCGACCGCGCCGAGCAGGCCGGCGGCGCTGGTCTGCCAGCGGAACCCGATCGCGAAGCCGACGGCCAGCATCATCGCCATGGTGACGGCGGAGCGGACCAGGTCCGAGCAGGTCCGGCCGGCGAGCACCGCGGTGCGGCTCATGGGCAGCGACCGGAACCGGTCGATCACGCCGTTGCTGAGGTCCTCGGCCAGACCGGAGGCGGTGTTCGCGCCGCCGAACAGCGCGAACTGTGCGAGCAGGCCAGGGATGAGCCAGTTGACGTACCTGCCGGCCGCCGCCGGCGGGATGATGGCCTGGATCGCGCCGCCGAAGACATAGGTGAACATCAGGATGAAGATCGCCGGCATGGTCGCCGAAAGCGCCAGGCCCTCCGGCAGCCGGAGCTGGTGGGTGAGGTAGCGCCGGGTCATGACCGCGATGTCGCCCGCGGTGCGGCGCGCCCGGGATGGGGGAGTGGTCGTGGCGATGGCGGTGCTCATCGGGTCGCCTCCTCGCGTGGGTTCGCGCCGGTCCGCTCCGGGTGGTCCGGGTGCTCTGGGTCGGCGGGGCCGTCATGGCGGTCGCCGTTGGTGGTCGCGTGGCCGGTGAGGGTCAGGAACACTTCGTCCAGCGTGGGCCAGCGGAGCGCGGCGTCCAGCGGCGTGATGCCGGCGGTCTCGAGGCGCACGAGCGTTTCCCGCAGGGTGCGGGCGCCCGCCGGTGCAGGCAGGATGACCTGCCCGGGGCGCGGGTCAGCGTCTGGCCGCGCACCGCCGAACGGCCGCAGCATCGCCAAGGTGCGCTCCTGGTCCTCGG
>JBEDUQ010000377.1:0-38292 GCA_040414855.1 Actinomycetota bacterium | reverse complement strand
TGACCTCGACGGCGCCGCGCCTGCCGCGGACGTCGACCTCCAGGGCGGTTCCCGGCTCGGCCAGCGGCCGCTCGACGTAGGCGAGCGCGATGCCGTGGCGAAGCGTCGGCGAGAAGGTGCCGCTGGTGACCTCCCCGACCCGGCCCTCGCCCTGGAAGACGCCCATACCGTGCCTCGGGATCAGCCGGTCGGTCGACGAGAGGCCGACTAGCAGCCGACCCGGCCCGGCGGCCTTGCGCTCGACCAGCGCGTCGCGGCCGCGGAAGTCGGGCTTGCCGAGCGCGACCGACCAGCCGATACGCGCCTCGTACGGGTCGGTGGCGGTGGAGATGTCGTTGCCGTGCAGCGGATAGCCCATCTCGAGCCGCAGCGTGTCGCGGGCACCGAGGCCCGCCGGCACGATCCCGAACCGCTCGCCGCGCTCCAGCAACTCGTCCCAGAGCTTGCCGGCGACCTCGCCGGGGACCATGAGCTCGTAGCCGCGCTCCCCGGTGTAGCCGGTGCGGGCCAGCCGGACCGACTCGCCGGCGTAGGTCACCGGCGCGCTGTGCATGTACGAAAGCCCGGCGACCTCGGCCGGGAACAGGGCGCCGACCAGGTCGGGCGCCCTCGGTCCCTGCACCGCCAGCACGGCGACGTCCGGTCGCGGGACCACCTCGACCGGCGCGGCCTCGCCGCGGCCCTGGAGCGTCTCGGCCGACGCGCGCACGGCGCCGGCGACCTTGGGCCAGTTGGCGGCGTTCGGCACCAGCAGATAGCCGTCGGCCGTCCGGTAGACAATCAGGTCGTCGACGATCGTGCCCTGGTCGGTCAGGCACAGGGTGTACTGCGCCGACCCCGGTCCCTCGAGGCGGTCGAGGTCACCCGAGAGGGCGTGCTGGAGGGCGGCGCGGGCACCGTCGCCCTGGACCTCGACCTTGCCGAGGTGGGTGAGGTCGAACAGGCCCACGGCTTCGCGCACGGCGCGGTGCTCACTGAGGGTGCCGGAATACTCGATCGGCATCTCCCAGCCGGCGAAGCCGCCCATCTTGGCGCCCAGCCGGCGGTGGACGGCGTCCAGCGGGGACCGCTTCGGCTCCCCGGCGCCCGGGTTGCTCACTCGCCCTCCTTGGAGGGCGGCGGCGGTGCCGGGCGCGGCCTCGGGGTTCGCGGGGGCGGCCGCGAGGTCCGCACCGGCGGCGCGCCCTCGCTCTGGAGGCGCCGGTCGGTGCGGCCCTCGGCCTTCATCCTGGCGTTGTAGGCGCGCATCCGGTCCGGGTATCCGACGATCTGGACGTCGTAGACCGGCAGCCCCAGCTCGCGGGCGACCCGCTGGATCACCTTGGGGGAGCCGACCCGGCGACGGGTCCACTCGCCGTCGTTGGCGATCGCCACCGCGGTGGTGTCGGTGACCATCGTCTCTGGCTCGACGAAGAACTCCACGCCCTGACGCGTCCGAGCGAAGTTGCGCAGGGCGTCGAGATCCTCCGGCGTCGCCTCGCGGTCCATCGAGGCGACCCGCTCGCCGCGAGTGCGGCGGATCCGGAATGCGTCGAGAAAGCTCACGTCACGTCGCCGCCTTGTGTACGAGTGAGAGAACCTGCTTCGACAGCTCGATGTGGGGCAGGTCGCTGGACTCCGCCACCCCGCGGGCGCTCCAGCCGAGCAGGTCCCGCATCGAGAGGATCCCGATCAGCTCGCCGCTCTCGATCACCGGGAGGTGCCGGACACCCGCCCGGACCATCTCGGCGGCGGCCTCCTCGACGCGCGCCTTTGGCCCGATCGTGACCAGGTCGTCGGTGAGCGCCTCGTGCGCGGCGACGTTCTTCGGGTCCTCACCCGATCCGACCACGCCCAGAATGTCCCGCTCGGTGAGGATCCCGAGGACCCGCTCGTCCTCCAGCACGATCACCGAGCCGATCTTGCGGGACCGCATCAAGCTCGCCACGTCGGCCACGTTGTACTCGGGCCCGACGGTGACGAGGTCGGTGCTCATGATCTCTGAGACCTCCATCGAGCAGTCCTCCCTGTTTGCCGCATTGCTGAAGGGCCTGGCGCGCCGACTCAAAAGTGGCCGACCAGAAGGTCGAGCGTACCGTACGGTACCTATCCGGACCATCAGATGCTCTCGAATCAGGCATCGACTGTCCTCTAGAGGCCAGACATTCCGTCCATGGCCGTCCAGCTCGCCCCAAGGCTAGACTGCGCCCGGTAAGCCTGGAATCAAAAGGAGCCGACGACATGCCCTCGAACGCCTACGACATGGTGATCCTGGGAGCCGGCACGGGGGGATACTCGGCCGCTCTGCGGGGCGCCGGTCTCGGTCTGAAGGTCGCGCTGATCGAGAAGGACAAGGTCGGTGGGACCTGCCTGCACCGTGGCTGCATCCCCACCAAGGCGCTGCTGCACGCCGCCGAGCTGGCGGACGGCGTCCGGGAGGCGGCCGAGCGCTGGGGCATGCGCGCGGTGATCGAGTCGATCGACTACTCCGCCACCGTGGCCAACCGCGAGGACGTCGTCACCAAGAACTTCCGGGGGCTCGAGAGCCACCTCAAGAAGGAGAAGGTCGAGGTCGTCAAGGGCAGCGGCAGGGTCACCGGGCCCAGGCAGGTCGAGGTCGAGGGCTTCGGCCAGCTCACCGCCGAGAAGGCGCTGGTGCTGGCCTCCGGCTCGGCCCCGAAGTCGCTGCCCGGGCTGGAGGTCGACGGGCAGCGGGTGATCAACTCCGACCACGCGCTGCAGCTCGACTACCTGCCTCAGTCGGTGATCGTGCTCGGCGCCGGCGCGGTCGGGGTGGAGTTCGCGTCGTTCTGGCGCTCGATGGGCGCCGACGTGACCGTGATCGAGGTGCTGCCCGGCCTGGTCCCGCTCGAGGACGAGGACATCCAGCGGGAGCTGGGCCGCGCCTTCCGCCGCCGTGGCATCACGTCGATGGTCGACACCCGGCTCGAGGACGCCAAGGTCGACGACGACAAGGTCACGGTCACCGTCACCAACCAGGGCAAGACCAGCGAGGTGTCGGCGGAGCTGCTGCTGGTGGCGACCGGCCGCGGCCCGGTCGGCGACGGGCTCGGCTACGAGGAGATCGGCGTCAAGCTCGACCGCGGCTTCGTGGTGCCGGCCAACTGGGACACGCTGGAGACCTCGGTGCCCGGGGTCTACGCGATCGGCGACCTGCTGCCGCCGCCGTCGCTGGCGCTGGCGCACGCGTCGTTCGCCGAGGGCATGCTGGTCGCGGAGCTGGCGGCGGGCCTCGAGTCTCCGCCGATCGACTACGCCGGGGTCCCGAGGGTCACCTACTGCTCGCCGGAGGTCGCCAGCGTCGGGCTCACCGAGAAGGAGGCCCGCGAGCGCGGGTTCGAGGTGGTCACCAACCGGTTCCCGTTCAACGGGGTGGCCCGCGGCCTGATGTACGGCCAGGGCGGGATCGTCAAGCTGGTCGCCGCCAAGGACGGCCCGGTCCTCGGCGTCCACCTGATCGGCGCCCGGGTCACCGAGCTGATCGCCGAGGCGATGCTCGTCTACAACTGGGAGGCGCTGCCGGCCGAGGTCGCGCAGTTCATCCACCCGCACCCGACCTTGTCGGAGGCGGTCGGCGAGGCGTATCTGACCTTGGCGGGCCGCCCGCTGCACCAGGGCTGAGGCGTGCGGTCCAGGCGAAGGTCGAAGCGACGGCGGCGAGAGGAAGCGACGAGCGCGATGGCCAAACCGATCAAGATGCCGGAGCTGGGCGAGTCGATCACCGAGGGAACGATCACGCGCTGGCTCAAGCGCGAGGGCGACCGCGTCGAGGTCGACGAGCCCCTGTTCGAGGTCTCCACCGACAAGGTCGACACCGAGGTGCCCTCCCCAGTCGCCGGTGTCCTCAAGACCATCAAGGTCCAGGAGGACGAGACGGTCGGCGTCGGCACCGAGCTGGCCGAGATCGAGACCTCCGACGCCGAGGCCCGCGCCGGCGGCGACGGCCAGGCCCCCGCCGAGGCGGAGCCCGCCAGCGAGGCCGCCGAGGCTGACGAGACCGCCGAGGCTGAGGTACCGGAGGCCGCCGAGGCTGAGGAGGCTGAGGCGCCCGAGGCCGCGGAGACGGCAGAGGCTGAGGACGCGGCCACCGAGGTGGCGGAGCCCGAGGCGGCCGAGGAGCCCGCGGCCGAGACCGAAGCCGAGGCGGAGGCCGGGAGCGAGGAGGCGGGTGGCGAGGAGACCGTCACTGTGCGGATGCCCGAGCTCGGCGAGTCGATCACCGAGGGCACGATCACCCGCTGGCTCAAGAACGAGGGCGACCAGATCGCGGTCGACGAGCCGCTGTTCGAGGTCTCCACCGACAAGGTCGACACCGAGGTCCCCTCCCCCGTCGGCGGCGTGATCCAGCGGATCCGCGTCGCCCAGGACGAGACCGTCGGCGTCGGCGCCGAGCTGGTCGAGATCGCCACCGGCGCGGCACGCAAGGCGCCCGCGAGGAAGCCCGAGGCCAGGCAGCCAGCCGCCAAGGCCGAGACTCCCGCCGAGGAGGCTCCCGAGGCCGAGGCCCCCAGGGCCGAGCGGGCCGAGCGGCCGAGGGCGCGGGCGAGCGGTGACGGCGGCGGGCGGGTGCCCGAGGGCATGGTGGTGTCGCCGCTGGTCCGGCGGCTCGCCCGCGAGCACGACATCGACCTCTCCGAGATCCGCGGCACCGGCGCCGGCGGGCGGGTGCGCCGCGAGGACGTCGCCGCCTACCTGGAGGAGCGCGGCCAGCGGCCCACGGCCGCCGCCGCTCCCGAGCGGGCCGAGGCGCCGGCGGAGAAGGCCCCGCAGCCGGCCGCCGCCAGACCGCCGGCGGGCGCCACCGCCCCCTCGCCCGGCCTCCAGGTGGCCGTGCCGCTGCCGACCGGGGTGCGCGAGGAAGTCGTCAAGGCGACCAGGACCCGCCGGCTCATCGCCGAGCGGATGGTCACCTCGCTCCAGGTCAGCGCCCAGCTCACCACCGCGGTCGAGGTCGACATGACCAAGGTCATGCGCCTGCGCGAGCAGCACAAGGACGCCTTCAAGCAGCGCGAGGGCGTGTCGCTGTCGCCGCTGCCGTTCTGCGTCAAGGCGATGATCTCGGCGGTCAAGCAGTACCCGAACGTCAACAGCGCCATGGACGCCGAGGGCAACCTCCACATCTACAAGGACGTCAACCTCGGCGTCGCGGTGGACACGCCGAAGGGCCTGTTCGTGCCGGTGATCCGGCACGCCGACTCGCTCAACCTGGCCGGGCTTGCCAAGGGGATCGCCGACGTCGCCGGCCGCACCCGCGACGGCAAGGTCAGCCCCGACGAGCTGTCCGGCTCGACCATCACCGTCACCAACACCGGCAGCCGCGGCGCGGTCTTCGACACGCCGATCATCAACCAGCCCAACGCCGCCCTGTTCGCGACCCCGGCGATCGTCCGCCGACCCGCCGTGGTCGACGACCCCGAGCTGGGCGAGGTGCTCGCGGTCCGGCACATGATGTACGCGATCCTGACCTACGACCACCGCATCATCGACGGTGCCGACGCCGCCCGCTTCCTGGTCAAGGTCAAGGAGGTCCTCGAGGAGGCCGACTTCGGGGCCGACCTGGACGGCTCCTGATGGACGCCAAGGACCGCGGCCACGCCCCGCTCTGGCTGGTCCGCGCCGGACTGGTGCCCTACCGGCAGGCGTGGGCGTGGCAGCGCGAGCTGGTCGAGCGGCGGGTCGCCGGCGAGATCCCCGATACCGTGCTGCTGCTCGAGCACCCACACGTCTACACCATCGGCAAGCGTGGCGGCGAGGGAGACGTGCTGGTCACCGACGACTGGCTGCGCGCGCAGGGCGCCGAGGTGGTCCGGACCGACCGTGGGGGCCAGGCGACCTACCACGGTCCCGGGCAGCTGGTCGGCTACCCGATCACCAGGCTCGACCGGTCCAGGGGCGTCTGGCCGTTCCTGCGCAGGGTCGAGGACGCCATGGTCGACGTCGCCGCCGACTTCGGCATCGAGGCCCGCGGCGAGTCCGGCGTGATGACCGGGGTCTGGGTCGGCGACGCCAAGCTGGTCGCGATCGGGATGCGCGTCTCCCGCGACGTGACCAGCCACGGCTTCGCGCTCAACTGCTCGACCGACCTCGCCAGGTTCAACGCGATCATCCCCTGCGGGATGCCGGAGAAGGCGGCCTGCTCGCTGTCGAGCCTGCTCGGGACCACCGTGACGGTCGAGCGGACGCTGCCGCTGGTCGAGCGCCGGCTAGCCGAGCGGCTGGAGCGGACGCCGCGCTTGGTCGACCTCGCTACCCTGGATTTGCAAGCGGAAGCGGTCGAAGAGGAAGCCAATGCCAGACGCTGAGCCGGTCATCCCGCCAGGGGCGAGGACGCTCTCGGTGCTGCCGCGCACACCGGCGCCGCCACCGACCGACGCGACCTTCGCGCGCAAGCCGCCATGGCTCAAGGTGCGCGCCTCCTACGGGCCCAACTACCGCGAGCTGAAGTCGCTGATGCGCGGGGCGGAGCTGCACACCGTCTGCGAGGAGGCCGGCTGCCCCAACATCTTCGAGTGCTGGGAGGCCCGTGAGGCGACCTTCCTGATCGGCGGCGAGCACTGCACGCGCGCCTGCCCGTTCTGCCAGATCTCCACCGGCAAGCCGCTCGGCTACGACACCGACGAGCCGCGGCGGGTCGCGCACGCGGTCGCACGCATGGGCCTCAACTTCGCGGTGATCACCGGGGTCGCGCGCGACGACCTGGAGGACGGCGGCGCCTGGCTGTTCGCCGAGTCGGTCCGCCAGGTCCGCGAGCTGCTGCCGAGCTGCGGCGTCGAGGTGCTGGTCCCCGATTTTCACGGCCGTCCCGAGGCGCTCAGGACGGTCACCGAGGCGCTGCCCGACGTGTTCGGCCACAACCTCGAGACCGTGCCGAGGCTCTACAAGCGCATCAGGCCCGGGTTCACTTACGCCGGCAGCCTGGAGCTGCTGGCCCGCGCGCGCACCTGGCTGCCGCCCGGCCACGCCACCAAGTCCAACCTGATCCTCGGCATGGGCGAGGAGCGCGACGAGGTCGAGGAGACCATGCGGCACCTCCGCGAGGTCGGGGTCGAGCTGCTGACCATCACCCAGTACCTCCAGCCGAGCCGCGAGCACCTCAACCTCCAGCGCTTCGTTCTCCCCGAGGAGTTCGCCGAGCTCGGCGAGCTTGCCCTCGGGCTCGGGTTCACCCACGTCGAGTCCGGCGCGCTGGTGCGGTCCAGCTACCACGCCGGCCAGATGCACAGGGCCGCCTACCTCAAGCAGCACGGCACACTCCCCCACTGGGCCCTCGCCGCCGACGACACCGCCGTCCCCACCCCGCAGGCCGCCGGGACGTAGGACCCGCCGTGCCCCTTTGGACCCGGGCGCGTCAGCGCCTCAGATCGCGATCACCTGGACGTAGGATCGCTTGCCGATCAGCGCCCCCAGGTCGGCCGGATCGGTGGTCAGCACCACGCAGGGTCCGCTGCGGATCGCTTCCGCCGCGACCAGCGCGTCCACGGTCGCGTCCATCCCTGCTTCGGCGAGCAGGTGACCTGCCGCGAGCGCGACCCGCGCGCCAACCGAGGCAACCCGGGCGCTGGCGAGCAGCCGGTGGATGGGCGCATCGCGAGGGCCCCCACGAGCGCACTCCGCAAGCACCACCGCGGGGATCACGATGGGCACGTTGCTCGCCATCAGCTCGGTGAGGTACACACGGACGTGTCGACGCTGGCGCTGCCAGGCGATGACCGCACCAGTGTCGAGGATTACCCGGGCTGGCGCCGCTGCCATTCTCTCCATCCCTCTTCCGCCGCCTCGAACGCCGCCTTGAGCTCCGCCTGCGCTTTGGCGAGCTCCTCCTCAGGGACGGGCCCGTACTCGGCCTCGGCCTCCTCGAGCAGCTTCCGCAGGTTCTCGTTGCGAAGCTTGTCGCGCAGCGCATCGTTGAGGTAGCGGGAGAGGTTCCCGCGCGCGAACGCTCTCGCCTGCTGGACCAGGTCGGCATCGAGCGTCACCGAGATCTTGGTGGTCTTCATGTCAGGTGATCCTACCACGGTAGGATCATCCAGAGCTTGCGGGGATGCCATGTCGTGCTCCTTGGGTTGGGGAGGACAGCGTGGCAAGCCTCACGGCCGCGGGCAAGCGGTTTCCCGAGGTTGTGGACAACCCTCCTGACGGATGCGGTCAGCGCACTTGTCAATCTCTGTTGACAGCGATCCGGCTGTCAACCTAAGATGACGCCATGACCGATGCAACCGAACTCGCGAAGGGCGTGGACTCCAAGGACCCGGCCGTCGGGCTGCGCGCCGTGGCCGCACTCCGCCAGCTCCTGGAGAGCCTCGAGGCACTCCAGGTGGAGAACGCCAGGGCAAACAACTGGTCGTGGCAGGACATCGCCGCGATCCTCGGGGTCTCCCGCCAGGCCGTCCACAAGAAGTACGCCGGCCGCATGCGCGCGCGCTGAGCCTGCTGAGCAAAGGAGACAGATCGATGTTCGAACGGTTCACCACTCCGGCCAGGAACGCGGTCGTCGAGGCGCAGGGCTCGGCGCGGCGCCTGGGCGACGACCGGATCGGCGTGGAGCACCTGCTGCTCGGCGTGCTCGCGACCGACGACCGCGACGGCCTCGCCCGCTCGGTGCTGGAGAGCTTCGGCGTCACCACCGAGACGGTCGAGCGCGAGCTGGCGACCAGGCGGCTGCCGGGACGTCTCCGCCCGGCCGAGGCGGACGCGCTGGAGAGCCTCGGCATCGACCTGAACGAGATCCGGCGGCGGGTCGAGGAGGCTTTCGGCGAGGGCGCGCTCGACCGCGAGGCGCGGCGTCCCCGGCGCGGCCACCTCCCCTTCACCCGGGAGGCGAAGAAGGTGCTCGAGCTCAGCCTCCGCGAGGCGATGGCGCTCCGCCATCGCCGCATCGGCACCGAGCACCTGCTGCTCGGGCTCACCCGCTCCATCGACGAGCCCGCCGCAGGCGCGCTCCAGGCGCTCGACGCGCCTCCCAGGGCGATTCACGCCAGGGTGCTGGCGGAGCTGCGCAAGGCCTCGTAGGCTTCGGGGACGCCGGCACCGAGCCGGCGTCCAGGGGGGGTCGCACGCGCTCGGCGTGCTCGTTTACGGGCGTGAAACAGTCCGGCAATCGCGCGGCAAAGCCCCGTTGCTAGCTTCGGCGTGACCTCGGCGGTACCGGGGCCGGTTTCCCCCCAGACGAAGGAGGCGCTCCGGGTGACGACGGATTCGGTCGGCAACGTTCTCAGCCTGGTCAGAGACCGTGGGGTGGAGATCATCGATCTCCGCTTCGCGGACCTGCCGGGAATGATGCAGCACTTCTCGGTCCCGACCGCACAGCTGACCCAGGAATCGTTCGAGGAGGGATTCGGCTTCGACGGTTCCTCGATCCGCGGGTTCCAGGAGATCCAGGAGTCGGACATGCTCCTGTTCCCCGACCCGGCCAGCGCGGTCATGGACCCGTTCTCCAGGCACCCCACCCTGGTGCTCAACTGCTTCGTGGGCGACCCGGTCACCGGCGAGCCCTACACCCGCGACCCGCGCTACATCGCGCGCAAGGCGGAGGCGTACCTCAAGGGCACCGGCATCGCCGACCTGTCCTACTGGGGGCCCGAGTGCGAGTTCTACATTTTCGACTCGGTGCGGTTCGACCAGAACCAGTTCTCCGCCTACCACTACATCGACGCGATCGAGGGCGCATGGAACTCGGGCGCCGAGGAGGGCGGCCGCAACCTCGGCTACAAGCCCCGCTACAAGGAGGGCTACTTCCCGGTCGCGCCCACCGACCACTATCAGGACCTCCGCAGCGAGATGGTCCTGGAGATGACCAAGGCCGGGATCGAGATCGAGGTCCACCACCACGAGGTCGGCACCGCCGGCCAGGCCGAGATCGACATGCGCTTCGACACGCTGCTGCGCATGGCCGACAAGGTGATGCTCTACAAGTACATCGCCAAGAACGTCGCGCTCCGCAACGGCAAGACCGTCACCTTCATGCCGAAGCCGATCTTCGAGGACAACGGCTCCGGCATGCACACCCACCAGAGCCTGTGGACCGACGGGCAGCCGCTGTTCTACGACGAGTCGGGCTACGCCGGGCTGTCGGACACCGGCCGCTGGTACATCGGCGGCCTGCTCACCCACGCGCCCGCGCTGACCGCGCTGACCAACCCCACCACCAACAGCTTCCGCCGGCTGGTGCCGGGCTACGAGGCGCCGGTGAACCTGGTCTACTCCCAGCGCAACCGCTCCGCCGCGTGCCGGATCCCGCTCTACTCGCGCAGCCCCAAGGCCAAGCGGGTCGAGTACCGGGTCCCCGACCCGTCCTGCAACCCGTACCTGGCGTTCGCCGCGATGCTGATGGCCGGCCTCGACGGCGTCCGCAACAAGATCGAGCCGTTCGGGCCGCTGGACAAGGACCTCTACGACCTGCCGCCGGAGGAGCTGGCCGCCGTGCCGCAGGTCCCCGGGTCGCTCGACGAGGCGCTCGACGCGCTGGAGAAGGACCACGCCTTCATGCTCGACGGCGACGTCTTCACGCCCGACGTGATCGAGACCTGGATCAACTACAAGCGCGAGCGCGAGGTCGACGCCGTCCGCCTCCGCCCGCACCCGTGGGAGTTCCACCTGTACTACGACATCTAGGGCTATAGGTCGCTAACCAGGGCGAACGGTTGCTCACCGTTCGCCCTGGCGCACGTCTGGCCTCCGAGACCGCTAGAGCGCGTCGACGTTGAGCAGCTGCTCATGGACGCCGTCCGGATCGCCGGCGCCGCTCCAGCCCGCGTTGCCGGCCGACTGGAGGGCCGTCTTGACCGACTCGGGCGAGGCGGCCGGATGGGCCGAACGGTACAGCGCGGCCGCGCCGGCCACGTGCGGGCTGGCCATCGAGGTGCCGCTGAGGGTCGCATAGCGACCGCCGCGGTACGTCGAGAGGATGCAGGTCCCTGGAGCGATCAGGTCGACGTCGGCGCCGAAGTTGGAGAAGTCCGCGAGGCTGTCGTCGGTGTCGGTCCGGCAGGTCGGCGCCGCGCCACCGCCCGGCTGGCCGTTGAAGTCGGCCAGCGCCGACACGGTGATGACCTCGTCGTAGGAGGCGGGGACGAAGTCGCGCGCGTTCGCGGCCGAGTTCCCGGCGGCCACCGTGTAGGTCACGCCGGCCTGGACCGAACGGCGTCGTGGAGCGGATCGCCGGTGGAGCAGCCGGCCGCCGCCGGCTCGGAGCCGGGGCCACCGAGGCTCAGGTTGGCGACGTCGATGGTGTCCACGTGGGCGGTGACCCTCACCCGCTTCCCCGACGGTGACCACTTCGCCAGCTACACCGGCACCGCCCCATCGAAGCCTCCAGCGGGGATGTGCGCCCCCATCGGCTGAACCGGGGGGCAACCGGCAGCTCAACACCGCCTTGCATATCATCGCGGTCTGCCAGATCCGAGACCCCAGCCCAGGGCAGGTCTACTACCAGCACAAGCTGCGCCAGGCCAAGACGCCCGAGGAGGCCCGCCGCGCATTCAAGCGCAAGCTCTCCAACGTGGTCTACCGGCACCTGGTAACTGACCATCACCGCCCGCCGTATACCCCCCGAGTTGACATACAGAGGGGCTGTCAGGTCTGAGAAGCATCCGGCCCCATGGGGGCACCGGCGGATGCGGCGGCTCTCTCCCCCATCTGTCGACCTTCCCTGCCACCGCGACTCGCGCTGATACAGGCTCCAAAACTACCGGCTCGACCTGACAGAGCCGCACCAAGACGTGTGTGCAAACCCTGCGGGGGGTGCCGCTGACCGCGATGATCGGCACCAGCAGCGGCGGAAAGGGGAGCATTCGTCCAACGCCTATGCTTGCGCGCAAATCCCAGCGTGCGACGGGAGCGGCCGATGAGCGGCATCGCAACGTCTGCCCCAGCAGGGGGTGGCTGGTTCGTCTACCGGTGCTTGTACGAGCCTCCGGCGGGCAAGCGGATCCGCCGCCTTCCGGATGCCAGTGTCCTGGGCTGGTTCCAGCGCATGTGGACGGCCACCGCCGCGGTGGTCGACGCCGACGATGAATGGCAGGCCTACCAGTTCGTGCGCCAACAGCTCCGCGCCGAACTCGGTGGCGAGGTCGACGGGTTGGACTCGGTCTTCGTCGCGGCCCGCCAGCAGGGCCTGGACATGCCGGGGAGCTGGCAGGAGCTGCGCGCCCTGCTGGAGGCGGCCTTGGCTGTGGAGTACGAGGTCCGCACCGACGCACACAGCGTCCGGGCCCACACCAACAACGAGGACGTCTACCTTGCCCATTACTTCTTCGACGACGCGCTGGCGGCGTCTCGTGGCGACCGCCTCGCCTGGCTGCTGCACGACGGCTGGGAGCTGCCAACCGACACCGGGCCGAGCGGCCCCTTCCAGCCAGGGGTCCCGATCCGGCCGCTGGCGCCGCCGTCGGCGGGACCGGGAGCGACCTACGTGGTACCGCCCGTCGACCATGACCCGCTGTGGTGGGCAACGACACGACCGTGGACGGTCGGCGGGGTGCGGCTGCCCGAGCTTGCCGCCTGGCTCCGCGCGGTCATCCCCGTGACTACCGAGATCCGCGACCAGCCGTATGACCCGCTGACCCAGACGGGCCATCTGGATCCGCATCGCTTCCAGGGCTGGCCCTACCCGCTGCTGCTGCTGCGCGCGCTGGTCGCGCCCGGCGAGGAGCGTCTTGCTCCCACCCTGGACCGCTGCGGTCGATGGCCGGAGTTCTACCTGTTCACCCGCGACTATGTCCTGCCCGGGGATCGGTGGCTGCTGGGAGCGCACGGTGGGGCGCACGAGCAGGCGCTGGTGCGGCTGCAGGCCGGCCATGACGGGGGGAATCAGGATCGCACGGGTGGCCCGTCGGCCTGGCGGGTGCGCGAGACTGAGCACCTGGCCCAGCTGGCCTTGCACACCAGCCACGCCGGGCACGGGTACCACTTCTCGTGGGTGCTGTTCGATGATCTGTGGGCTGGCGCCCATCCAGACCTGGCGCACGGCATGCTGCGCGCGGCCAGCACCTGGGATCCGTTTCAACCGTGACGCACCGTTGGTGCCCCTTGGCGTGGTTACGGGGGGGTCACAGCCACAGCAGGACGGCGGCAGGCTTGACCATGGCCAGATAGTTCACCTCGCGCTTGTCGTAGCGGGTCGCGACCCGGCGGAACTGCTTGAACCGGTTGAAACAGCGCTCCAACCGGTTGCGCGCACGGTAGGCCGCGCGGTCAAAGCCCGACAGGCGAGGATGGCCGGACTTGCTCGGGATCACCGCGCGGATGCCACGACGCCGCAGCTCGGCTCGCGAGCTGGGATACGCATAACCCTTGTCGCCGGCCAGCACGACCGGCGGCAGGCGCGGCCGACCGCGCCCCGCGGCGGCCGTTTGCGCCGGTCCGCTTGACCGGCGTGGTCCAGCAGCCGGCCGAGCTGGGTGACCTCGTGGCGCTCCCTGCGGACGCCAGGATGACCAGCGGCTTGCCGCCGCCGTCGGTGCGATGGGTATGTTGGGCCACGCCCTCGAAACTAGCAGATCGGACAGCCCATCAAAGCTTTGCAAACACGCCTCAGTCGCCGGTGGCCGACTGGGTGAGCGTGGCGAGGGCCTTGGCGATCGCTTCAAGGGAGTCGCCGGTCGCGGGGCCGAGACCGTGGCGCCGGGCCAGCCAGGCGGGGTCGTTGTAGATCAGGCGGACCTGGCCGTCCTCGCCCTCCCAGGCCAGGACCTTCAGCGGCAGGTCGATGCCTGCTGTCTGTTGGTCCCGCATCAGTGGCGTGCCACCTTTGGGGCTCCCGAAGATCAGCAGCTCGGTGGGCCGCAGGTCCATGCCGACCTGGACGGCGCCCGCCGCGTGGTCGATCCGCGCGAACACCCGCAGGCCGAGCGAGGTCGCTTTGTTGGCAAGTCGATTGATCGCTTCGGAGACCGGCAGACGGCTCATCACCGTGACCAGTCCGTTCTCGGACTCGCTCATGTCCCCCCCAGAACTAAGCTTCCCTCAGCAAGAGATCGACGTACCAACGTGCTCCGGACGCCCCGGAGCCGCATGGACGCGGATCTCCGGGGACCCTCCGAGACCCCCCCACCTCCCGGGCCCCCGGGACCCCGACCAGCCCTGGCTGACGGGGTCAGCCGACGGCGAGGGCGGTGGCGACCTCGCCGGCGAGGCCGGCGTTGGATTCGAGCAGGGCGAGGTTGGCGGCGAGGCTGCGGCCGCCGGTGCGGCGGTGCAGCCAGTCGAGCTCGAACGGCGTCCGCGCCTTGCCGACGACGCCGGCGTTGCGGGCGGCCGACGCGCCCTCGGCGGACAGGTCGGACAGCTCCTCGGGGTCCATCGCGGCAGCGGTTGGCGGGTTCTGGACCAGCACGACCGCGCCGGGCGACTCCAGCGCGCGGCGCACGCGCAGCAGGTCGACGACCTCGCCGACGTTGTCGACGACGTGCTCGAGCGGAAGCCGGCCGCGGGCGAGGAACCCCGGCAGCCGGTCGGTCCGGTAGCCGACCACCAGCACGCCCCAGGTCTCGAGCCACTCCATGGTCGCGGCGGCGTCGGCGACGTGCTTGGGTCCGGAGCAGACCACCACCGATCGGGAGCGGGCGAGCTGGGGCAGGTCCGCCGACACGTCGGCGGTGCCGAAGTGGATCCCGCCAATCCCTCCGGTGGCCATCACCTCGATCCCGACCCGCTCGGCGGCGAACAGGGTCGCGGAGACGGTGGTGGCGCCGTCGAGCCTGCGCGTGACCACGTATGGCAGGTCGCGGACGGTCACCTTCCAGGTGGCGCGGTGCGATGCGAGGGCCCGGACCTGGTCGGGGTCGGCGCCGACCACGATCCGCCCGCCGATCACTCCGACCACGGCCGGCTCGGCGCCGGATTTTGCGACCGCGACCGACTGGGCCTCGGCGGACTCGAGGTTGGCGGGCGACGGCAATCCTTGGGCCAGGACGCTGGACTCCAACGCGACCACCGCGCTGGCGGTGGCGATGCGGTCGGCGACGACGATGGGACGTTCCATTTGCTGCGGTTGCTCCCACGCTCGGTTGCAGAAAGCCCACTGGTCGGCGGGCATCCGCTTCAGGGTAACCGGTCATGCGGCGGCCGGGGAGGAACTCGGTGCGGCTTTCGCGGCGGTTCGGGAAAGGCGGCCGTCAGCCCTCATCGCCCCAGAAGCGCGCCATCACCACTCTCCGCGCTCGGCGGGTGGCCCGGCGGTACGCCTCCAGCAGCCGCTGGCGGCCGCCGGGCGGCTCCCCCATCGCCTCGGCGAGCCGTTCGAGCGCGACCGTGTCGGTGGGCATCGAGTCCGACGCGCGCCCGCTGACCAGGAAGACGAGGTTCCGCAGTCGCAGACAGAGCCGGTAGGCGTCGGCGAGCCAGCCGGCCTCGCCGGGCGTCAGGGCGCCGGCTCCGGCGAGCACGGCGAGCGCTGGCAAGGTGCCGGGGACGCGCACCTCCGGATGGGTGCCACCGAGCTGGAGCTGGAGAAGCTGGGCGGTCCATTCGACGTCGGCGAGACCCCCGGGCCCGAGCTTCAGGTGCAGCCGGGGATCGGCCCCGGACGGGAGCCGCTCGGACTCGACCCTGGCCTTGATGCGCCGTACGGTCGCCACGGTCGCCTGATCGAGGCTCTCCGGGTAGACGCGGCCGGACGCCTCGTCGAGGAAGCGCTGGCCGAGCGGGCGGCTGCCCGCGACCTGGCGGAGCCTGATCATCGCCTGGCGTTCCCACGGCTCCGCCCAGCGGTCCCAGTAGGCCTGGTAGCTTGCCAGGGTTCGCGAGAGCGGGCCATTGCGCCCTTCGGGCCGCAGGCCGAGGTCGACCCGGAAGGCGGTGCCCTCGGCTGTCACCGCGCCCAGGCCCCTGACCAACTCGCGGACCACCGCCTCGGCGGTCCTGGCGGCGGCGTCCGGGGTGGCGCCGTCCAGCGGCGCGTGGCACACGACCACGTCGAGGTCCGACACGTAGTTGAGCTCGGACCCGCCGAGCTTCCCCAGGCCCAGCACCGCCAGCTCGACCCTGGGCGCGCCGAGGCCACCTCCGGTCCCCTCGCCCCCACCGCCGAACCCGCCGCCGGCCGCGTCCACCCGCTCGACCGCGCCGACGGCGACCTCGAGGCCGGCCTCCAGGCAGGCCTCGGCGACCGCGGTGAGGGCGGCGCCGACGCGCCCGACCGGCACCTCGCCGGCGAGGTCCCTGACCGCCACCCGCAGCAGCTCGCGGCGGCGGAACCGACGGAGCGCGTCGAAGGCGTCGTCCGGCTCCTCGTGGTGCCTGACGACCGCCAGCGCTTCCTCGCGCAGCTCGTCGGCCTCGCGAGGGGGCCCCGGACCGCCGTCGTGGGCCATCGCGGTCAGCAGCTCGGGGTGCCGTGCGAGCAGGTCGCCGAGCAGCCGGGAGGTGCCGAGCACGGTGCAGACCAGCTCGGCGACCGAGGGGTTGTCGCGCAACGTGCCGAAGAACGCGTCGCGATGGCCGAGCCGCTCGGCGACCACCCGGAGCGCGGCGAGCCCGCCGTCGGGGTCCGGGGTGGCGGCGAGCCAGGTCAGCATCACCGGCAGCATCGCGCGCAGCAGCGTCGCCCGCCTGGTCAGCCCGGCGGTGAGCGCGCGCAGGTGGGCCATCGCCCGCTCCGGGTTGGCGAAGCCCAGCGCGGCGAGCCGGTCGGCGGCGTTCTCGGGGTCGAGCCCCGATTCGACCGCCCCGAAGACCTCGAGCAGGGGACGGTAGAAGAGCTTCTCGTGGAGCCCGCGCACGGTGGCGGCGTGGCGGCGACGGTCGGCCTCGAACCGCTCCAGCGCGCTGGAGTCCGGCCCCTCCATGTAGCCCATGGTCCGGGCGAGCCACCGGCGCTCGGCCTCGCCGGCCGGGATGGTGTGGGTCCGCCGCTCGTCGGCGAGCTGGAGCCGGTGCTCGACCATGCGCAGGAACCGGTAGGCCTCGGCGAGCTGGGCGGCGTCGGCGCGGCCGACGAAGCCGGCGGCGGTGAGCCGGTCGAGCGCCACCAGGGTGGTCCCCGAGCGCAGCTCCGCGTCGAGCCGCCCGTGCACGAGCTGGAGCAGCTGGACTGCGAACTCGATGTCGCGCAGGCCGCCCGGCCCGAGCTTGACCTGGAGGTCACCGCCGGCCAGGGCCGCCTTGGACGACTCGACCCTCGCCTTCATGTTGCGCACCGCGGTCACCAGGGCGGGGTCGAACACCTCCGGGTAGACCCGGGCGGCGGCCTCGGACGCGAAGCGCTCGCCGATGGCGCGGTCGCCGGCTGCCGGGCGGACCTTGATCAGCGCCTGGAGCTCCCAGGGCTCCGCCCAGCGCTCCCAGTAGGCCTGGTAGCTGGCGAGCGTCCTGGTGAGCGGCCCGTTGCGGCCCTCGGGGCGCAGATTGGCGTCGACCTGGAAGCCGGGACCGTCGGGCATCGGCGCGCTGAGCCCGGCCATCAGCTCCCTGGCGATCGCGGCGGCGACCTTGGCGGCCTCCTCCGGGTCGGCGTCGCCGGCCGGCTCGTGGCAGAAGACCACGTCGATGTCGGAGACGTAGTTCAGCTCCGCGCCGCCGAGCTTGCCCATCGCCAGCACCGCCAGCCGGACCGGCACCTCGCCGTCGGGCACGACCGACCTGGTGGCGACCTGGAGCCCGGCCTCGAGGCAGGCGTCGGCGATGTCGGCCAGCTCGGCCCCGACGCTGTCCACCTCGGCGCCGCCGGCCAGGTCGCGGACGGCCACGCGAAGCAGCTCGCGCCGCTTGAACCGGCGCAGCGCGCCCCAGGCCGCCTCGGCGGTCGGCTGCCCGGCGGCGATCTGGGCCGCGCGGCGCGCCAGCGCGCCGGGGTCCCTGGGCGCGGAGAACTCACGGCCTTCGGTGAGCCGCCAGGCTTCCTCGGGGTGGGCGGCGAGCCAGCGCCCCAGCGAGCGGCTGGCGGCGACCAACGCGACCAGCCGACGCCGGAAGCCGATCCGTCTGCGCAGCGCGGCGACGAAGGCGGCCCGGTCCCGGCTGGCGGCGGCGATCGCGCCGAGCGCCCGCGCTGCCAGGGTGGGGTTGGCGCTGGCGGCGATCTCTTCGAGGAGCCGCTGGCCGCCGGCGGTCGCGTGCTGCGGCCAGGCGCCGAGCAGCTCCAGCTCGGCGGTGACCGCTTCGGGCTCATCGAAGCCCAACCGAACCAGCGAGGTGACCATGTGCGCCCCCGCCTAGAGCAACGGCAGGTAGCGCTCGCGCTCGAACGGCGAGACGTAGCGCTGGTAGGACTCCCAGTCGCGCCGCTTGTTGCGCAGGAAGTACTCGAACACGTGCTCGCCGAGTGCCTCTGCCACCAGCTCGGAGCTCTCCATGACCGTCAGCGCCTGCTGGAGGTCGACCGGGAGCCGCCGGATGCCAGTGGCGCGCCGCTCGGCCTCGGTCATGTCGTAGAGGTTGTCGCCGGCCTCGGGCGGCAGCTCGTACTCCTCCTCGACGCCCTTCATGCCGGCGGCGAGCAGCACCGCGAACGCCAGGTAGGGGTTGGCCGCCGGGTCGGGCGAGCGCACCTCGACGTCGACCCGGTCGGACCGGTAGCCGCCCACCCGCACCATCGCCGAGCGGTTGCGCTGCGCCCAGCAGACGAAGGTCGGCGCGTCGAACCCGGGCACCAGCCGCTTGTACGAGTTGATCCACTGGTTGGTGACGGCGGTGTACTCGTGGGCGTGGACCAGCAGCCCGGCGATGAAGCCGCGTGCCGTCTTGGACAGGTTCGCCTCCTGCCCCGGGTCGTGGAAGGCGTTGCGGTCGCCCTCGTACAGCGACAGGTGGGTGTCCATCCCCGAGCCCTCGAGCTGCTCGCTCGGCTTGGGCATGAAGGTGGCGTGCAGGCCCCGCTCGAGCGCGGCCTCCTTGACGACCAGGCGCGAGGTCATGACGTTGTCGGCCATGGCCAGGGCATCGGCCTCGCGCAGGTCGATCTCGTGCTGGCTGGGCGCGATCTCGTGGTGGGACTGCATCACCGAGATGCCCATGCGCTCGAGCATGTCGATGGCAACCTGGCGGAAGTCCTGGGAGAGGTCGAGCGCCGTCTGGTCGAAGAACGACCCCGAGTCCAGCGGGCGCACGCCGCCGGAATCGCTGAACAGGAAGAACTCCATCTCTGGCTGGGCGTAGACGGTGAAGCCCCTGGCGGCCGCGCGCTCGAGGTTGCGCCGCAGCACCCAGCGCGGGTCGCCGTCGAACGGCTCGCCCTCGGTGGTGAGCACGTCGCAGAACATCCTCGCGACGCCGCCCGACTCGGGCCGGCCCGGCAGCACCTGGAAGGTGCTCGCGTCGGGCCGGGCGACCATGTCGGCCTCCTGGATCCTGGCGTACCCCTCGATCGAGGAGCCGTCGAACACCATCCCCTGCTCGAACGCGTCCTCGAGCTCGGCCGGGGTGATCGCGAACGACTTGAGAAAGCCGAGCACGTCGGTGAACCAGAGCCGGACGAAGCGGATGTCCCGCTCCTCGACCATCCGCAGGACGTACTCGCGCTGCTTGTCCATTTCCGCAAGGCTCCAATTCGAGATCGGGCGGCCATGCTACCTGCCCCAACCTCGCCCAGGTAGCGGTCGGCGAAGGCTGTGGACAAGCATGGGCCAAGCAAGGGCCAAGCATGCTGGATCGCGCTGCTATCGTGAGCATGTGGAGCGTTTGCGCCTTGCCGGAGCCCAGATCGATCCGGTGATCGGGGACATCGACGGCAACGTGGACCGGATCGTTTCCGCCTACCGCGAAGCCGTCGAGCAGGGCGCCCACCTGGTGATCTTCCCAGAGCTGGCGGTCACCGCCTACCCGCCCGAGGACCTGGTCTTCAAGCCCGACTTCCTGGCCGCGAGCCAGCACGGCATGCGGCGGGCGGCGGCGGCCACCGGCCCGGCCGCGGCGCTGATCGGCTTCGTCGACTCGACCCATGCCGGCCCGGCCAACGCCGCCGCGCTGTGCAGGGACGGCGAGGTGCTGGCCGTCTACCACAAGATCCTGCTCCCCAACTACAGCGTCTTCGACGAGGAGCGCTATTTCGTGCCAGGGAGCCAGGTGCTGCTCGCCTGGTTCGGCAGGGTCTGCGTCGCGATCACGATCTGCGAGGACCTCTGGTTCCCGTGGGGCCCGCTCCCGACCGCGGCGGCCGCCGGCGCCGAGGTGGTGGTGAGCGTCAACGGCTCCCCCTACCGCTACGGCAAGTCGGACCGGCTTGCGCCGATGCTGGCGACCCGCGCCGCCGACCACGGCGTCCACCTGCTCTGGGTCAACCAGGTCGGCGGTCAGGACGAGCTCGTGTTCGAGGGGCAGAGCGCCGCCATCGACCCGCAGGGCCGGATCCGCGCCCGCGCGGCCGCCTTCGAGGAGGAGCTGCTGCTTGTCGACGTGATGATCGAGGAGGGCGCGACCGCCCGGCTGGCCGACCGGCCGCGGCGCACCCCCGCGACCGGCCCGCACCCCGGCTACGAGGTGCGGCAGGTGCGGGTGATGGACGAGCTGCCCGACCCCGGCCCGCCCGTCAGGCAACGGCTGGCCCGGACGCTCGGCGTCGAGGAAGGGGTCTACCGCGCGCTGGTGGTCGCCACCGGCGACTACGTGGTCAAGAACGGCTTCGAGCGGGTGCTGATCGGGATGTCCGGCGGCATCGACTCGAGCCTCGTCGCCGCGATCGCCACCGACGCGCTGGGCCGCCAGCGGGTCACCGGGGTGGCGATGCCGTCGGAGCACTCGTCGGCGGCGAGCCTCGGCGACGCCCGCGCGGTCGCCGACAACCTCGGCATCGAGCTGCTCACCCTGCCGATCCACGAGCCCTACGAGGGCTTCATGTCCGCGCTCAAGCAGCCGTTCGCCGGCACCGAGCCGGGCATCGCCGAGGAGAACCTCCAGGCCCGCGTGCGCGGCACGCTGCTGATGAGCATCTCGAACAAGTTCGGCCACCTGGTGCTCACCACCGGCAACAAGTCCGAGCTGGCGGTCGGCTACAGCACCCTCTACGGCGATATGGCCGGCGGCTTCGCGGTGATCCGCGACGTCCCCAAGACGCTCGTGTACGCGCTGGCGCGCTGGCGCAACGAGCTGGGCGTGGTCATCCCGCAGTCGGTCCTCGACAAGCCCCCCACCGCCGAGCTTCGGCCCGGGCAGCTCGACACCGACTCGCTGCCGCCCTACGACGTGCTCGACCCGATCCTCGACCGATACATCGAGGACGACGCCAGTGCCCAGGAGATCATCGGCGAGGGCTTCGACCCCGAGGTGGTCGAGCGGGTGATCCGCATGGTCGACAACGCCGAGTACAAGCGCCGCCAGTCGCCGCCCGGCCCCAAGGTGACCGGCCGCTCCTTCGGCAAGGACCGCCGCCTCCCCATCACCAACCGCTTCCACGGCTTCAGCGACTCGGCCCGCTGACCCGGCGGTCGCGGGACCGCGGGGGTAATTGACTGGACCCCGCGAGGCGCCGACCGCGAGCATCAGCTCTCGTGAGTCGGTCGTGAGTCGGTCGTGAGTCGGTCGTGAGTCGGTCGTGAGTCGGGCGAAGCCCGAAGTCGGCGAGCCCGGGAATCCCCGGCGGTCGCCGTGGCGGCGCTGGCTGCGCGCGACCGTGGTCGACACCAGGGCGCTGCGCCACCGGGACTTCCGGCTCCTGTTCGCGGGCCAGAGCGTGACCTACCTCGGCTCGATGATCACCTACGTCGCCCTCCCCTACCAGGTCTTCCAGCTCACCCGGTCGCCGCTGGCGGTCGGGCTGCTGAGCCTGTTCGAGCTCGGCCCGCTGCTGCTGACGGCGCTGGTGGGCGGCGCGCTCGCGGACGCCGTCGACCGCAGGGCGATGGTCCGGCTGACCGAGGCCGGCCTCGCCCTGACCTCGCTGGGCCTGTTCGCCAACGCCCTGCTCCCCCACCCGAGCGTCTGGGTGCTGTTCTGTGCCGCCGCGCTGATGGCCGCGCTCGACGGACTCCAGCGGCCGTCGCTGGAGGCGCTGGTCCCGCGTCTGGTCACCAGGGACGAGCTGCCCGGCGCGTCGGCGCTCCAGTCGCTGCGCGGAAACGCCGGCCAGCTCGCCGGACCGGCGATCGGCGGGCTGCTGATCGCCGGCGCCGGACTGCCCGCCGCCTACCTGGTCGACACGACCAGCTTCGCCGCCTCGCTGGTGACCCTCGGGCTGCTGCGGGCGATACCGCCGCCACCGGACGCCGACCGCGCCAGCCTGCGCGGCATCGTCGAGGGACTGCGCTACGCGCGGAGCCGGCCCGAGCTGCTCGGCACCTACGTGGTCGACATCGTGGCGATGCTGTTCGGCATGCCGATGGCGCTGTTCCCGGCGATCGCGGCGGGACTGGGCGGCGCTCGCACGCTCGGTCTGCTGTACGCGGCGCCGGCCGCCGGGGCGCTGCTGGTGAGCGCGGCGAGCGGCTGGATCGGCCGGGTGCGCCGGCACGGGATCGCGATCCTCGTGGCCGCCGCGGCGTGGGGCGCCGCGATCGTCGGCTTCGGGCTGGCGCGGTCGCTCTGGCTGGTCCTGACGATGCTGGCGGCCGCGGGCGCCGCCGACATGGTCAGCGGCATGTTCCGCATGACCATGTGGAACCAGACCATCCCCGACGACCTGCGCGGCCGCCTCGCCGGCATCGAGATGGTGAGCTATGTCACCGGCCCGCTGCTCGGCAACGTCGAGGCCGGCCTGCTGGCCGCGGCCGTCGGCGTACGCGCGTCGGTGGTGTCCGGTGGGCTGCTCTGCGTCGCCGGCGTCGCACTGGTCGCCCTGGCCCTCCCCGCCTTCCGGGCCTACGACGCCGGAGGCCACGCCGGTCGCCGGCGCACGCTTGCTCATCAGGATTGACCGGGGCGCCCGCGTGGCAAACTGGTCGTGTCAGAGGACCCGCTGAAGCGGGCTTCAAGGCACAGCCCAAAGGAGGGCGGCAATGCCGATCACGGTGCACGACCTGGCGGCGTGGAAGGCGCGCGGGGAGCGGTTCGTGATGCTCACCGCCTACGACGCGCTGACCGCCGGGGTGCTCGACCAGGCCGGCGTCCCGCTGTTGCTGGTCGGGGACTCGCTCGGGAACAACGTTCTCGGCTACGACTCCACTATCCCGGTGACCATGGAGGAGTCGCTGATCCTCACCGCCGCGGTCGCCCGCGGCGCGAAGAACCCCATGATCGTCGGCGACCTGCCCTTCGGCAGCTACCAGGCCTCCGCCGAGGAGGCGATGCGCAACGCCGCGCGTCTGGTCAAGGTGGGCGCCAACGCCGTCAAGCTCGAAGGCGGCAGGCGCTCGGCCGAGGCGGTGCGCCGCATCACCGACGCCGGCGTCCCGGTCATGGGCCATCTCGGCCTCACGCCGCAGTCGGTCAACGCCTTCGGCGGCTTCCGGGTCCAGGGACGCGGCGAGCGGGGCGACGAACTGCTGGCCGACGCCCTCGCCCTCCAGGAGGCGGGCTGCTTCTCGATCGTGCTCGAGGCGGTCCCGGCCGAGCTGGGCGCCCGGGTCACCGAGGCGCTGGACATCGCCACCATCGGGATCGGCGCCGGGCCGCACTGCGACGGCCAGGTGCTGGTGATCACCGATCTGCTCGGCCTCACCCCCGACCCCACCCCGCGCTTCGTCAAGCGCTACGCCGACCTCCGCTCGACCATCGGCGAGGCCGTCCAGCGGTTCGCGAAGGACGTCTCCGAAGGCCACTACCCCGCCCCGGAGCACGAGTACCACTAGCTGCCACCGGCTGGCGACCAACGGCGGCGCCGCGCGCGATTCGCGCCGTTCGGCGTGCCCGCACGTTTGCGAGCGGCGCCGCCCGCATGGTAGATAGTTGTACGTTCAACTTTTGCGATGTCAATCGCTTGGACCAGAGGAGGATCATGACCGAAGCAGTGGTCGCGGCTCGGGAGGTCGGCGGGCGGACCGTTCCCGCCGCAGGCACGTGGGAGATCGACCCCGCCCACTCCTCGTTCGAGTTCGTCGCCAGGCACATGATGGCCAAGGTCCGCGGGCGCTTCACCGAGGTCAGCGGAACCATCCAGATCGCGGAGATCCCGGAGCAGTCGTCGGCAAAGATCGAGATCGACGTCAACTCGGTGTCGACCCGCGACGACCGCCGCGACGGCCACCTGCGCTCGGGCGACTTCTTCGAGGTCGAGAAGTTCCCGACGATCAGCTTCACCACAAGGGCCCTGCGGCCGCTGGACGAGGACAACCGCTGGGAGCTCGACGGCGAGCTGACCATGAAGGACGTCACCCGGCCGGTGACCTGGCAGCTCGAGTTCCACGGCGCCAACCAGGACCCCTGGGGCGGCCACCGCGCGGCCTTCTCCGCATGGACCGAGGTCGACCGCAACCAGTGGGACCTGAGCTGGAACGCCCCGCTGGAGACCGGCGGGTTCCTGCTCTCCAGGAACATCCGGCTCGAGGTCGACGTCGAGCTGGTCAAGCAGTAGCGGCACTCCCCAGACCGCGAAGCGACGTGCCCCGCTCGAGCTGAGCGGGGCACGTTTGCGTCCGGAGGACCGAACGGGCTCAGCCGAGCAGCGGCTCGCCGACGTAGCTGCCCGGGCGGATGCCGGTCGGGCAGGCGAAGATCGCGCTGCCGGTGTGCCTGATGTACTCGTTCAGCTTGTCGTGCCCGCCGAGCCGCCGCTGGATGGGCACGAACTGGAGGCGCGGGTCGCGCTGGAAGCAGATGAAGAAGAGGCCGGCGTCGAGCTGGCCCTTGCGGTCGAGCGAGCCGGCGAACGAGTAGCCGCGGCGCAGGAGCTGCGCGCCGCCGTTGATGTCCGGCGCCGCCAGCCGGACGTGGGAATTGGCCGGGATCACCGGCTGGCCGTCCGGGCCCGTGGCGGTGAAGTTCAGGATGTCGAACTCGTCCCTGCCGCCGAGCGGCGCGCCGCTGGCCCGCTGCCGCCCGACCGAGGCCTCCTGCTCCCTGAGCGTGGCACGGTCCCACACCTCGGTGAGGATGCGGATGCGCCTGACCACCATGTACGAGCCGCCGTGCATCCAGGTCTGTGCGCTGTCGCTCGGCACCCAGACGTGCTCGTCGAGCAGGTCGGCGTCCTCGGCCTTGAGGTTGTTGGTGCCGTCCTTGAAGCCCATCAGGTTGCGCGGCGTGTCCTGGCTGAGGCTGGTCGACGAGGTGCGGCCGAAGCCGAGCTGCGACCAGCGCGGCGCCACCGTGCCCCGGCCGATCCGCGCCAGGTTCCTGACCGCGTGGAAGGCGACCTGCGGGTCGTCGGCGCAGGCCTGCACGCCGATGTCGCCGCCGCTGATGGCGGGGTCGAGCGCATCCCCCGGCAGCGGCGGGATCTCCTCCAGCTCGGGCGGCCGCTGCGCCGCGATCCCGAAGCGGTCGCCCGACCCGGGACTGCCGAACAGGCTGGGCCCGAACCCGAAGGTGATCGTCAGCCGCGACGGCGGCAGGCCCACCACCTCGCCGGTGTCACGCGGCGGCGCCAACGCGACCGGCTCGCCGGGCGCCGCGGGGTCGCCGTTGCACATCCGCGCCGCCGCACGGGTCCACACCCGGAGCAGGTTCAGCAGGTCGGCACGCTTGCCGCTGGTGACGTCGAAGGCCGCGAACTGGAGGCGGTCCTGCGCCGGCGTGATGATCCCCGCCTGGTGCATGCCGTAGAACGGGATCGCCTCCATGGCGAGCGGGGCCGGCGGCGGGGGCGGCTTGCCGACCTCGTAGCCGACGGCGTAGGCGCCGCCGCCGAGCCCAACCGCCGCGCCGCCCGCGCCGATCGCGGTGAGCAGCTGGCGGCGGCTCAGCCGCGACCGCGAGCCTTCGTTCGCCGAGCCGCCCCTGCCGGTCGCGCCGGTCCCGCCGGCGGCCGGCTCGTACTGGTCCTCACGTGATGCGTCCATGGTCCTCGGGTTCGGGATCGAACGGTGGGGTCAGCCGACCGCCAGCTTGGCGCTGACTTGGGAGAGGGGCTCGGCAAGCGTATCGATCGTTTGGGAGAGCTTGCGTGTATCGGCGTCTGTCAGCCGATTGTACGGGAAAAAGCCGGTTCGTAGGCGATACGACGCCAGAGACTCGCCGGCGGCCTCGAAGCGGCTCTGGATGGTAGCGCCGAGCGCGCGGTCGCGCTTGTCGAGCGCCGGCCGGACCGCGTCGAAGGCGGCCCACTCGTTGGCGGGCACGTCGCCGGCCATCACCGCGTCCACGATGCTCTTGCTCAGGGGGTCCGCAGGGTGCGGAAGTCGCCCTCCTCGTAGCGCGCGAGCACGAACACCAGGTCCGCCAGGCGGTTCAGGTAGCGGACCGCCTCGCGGTCGACCAGACCGCCGGCGCGGTCCAGCGCGACCACCCGCCGCTCGGCGCGGCGGATCACGGTGCGGGCCAGCTCCAGGAACGACGATCCCTGCGTCTCGCCGGGGATCACGAAGTCCTGCGGCATGCGGATCCTGACGGTGTAGTCATCGATCAGCACCTCGAGCGCCTCGACCATCCCGGCGGTGACCTTGGTGTCGCCGGGCCGCAGCTTGGCGGCGTTGCGCGTGTCGGTCGACAGCTCCGATCCAACCACGAACAGCTCCCGCTGGAGCCGCACCACCAGGTCGGCGAGCACGCGGTCGGCGATCACCGCCCTGGCCATGCCGAGCGCGGCCACCGCCTCGTCGACCGCCCCGTAGCTCTCGGTGCGCAGGTCGGACTTGTCGACCCGCCCGCCGTACAGCAGCCCGGTGGTGCCGTCGTCGCCGCCGCGGGTGTAGATGCGGGTCACGATCCCGGCCCCCGTTCGGTGCCGGGGCCGCCCGACATCGCCCTCAGGCGCCGCTCCTCGCTGAGGCGGGTGACCCGGATGCCGGCGTGGATCTTGTAGCGGCGGTTGATCCCGACGATCACCGCCGTCAGCCCTTCGAGCTCGCCGGCCAGCCGCAGCGGACCGGCGTCGATCCCGCGGCAGCCGGGGATCTCGTCGGCCAGCCCGACCACGACCTCTCTGGCCTCGGGGTCGTCGCCGACCACCAGCACGTCGGTCTCGCAGTCGCGCTCGAGGTCGGCGAGCAGCCGCAGCGGCGCGTGGTGGAACGCGGCCGTGACCCGCGCCCGTGGGAGCAGCGCCTGCGCCTGCTGGGCGGCGCTGCCCTCGGGGATCGGGATCGGAAAGGCGCCGAGCTCGTCCCACCCCAGCGGGTTGATCACGTCGACCACGACCTTGTCGCCGATCGGTCCGGCAAGGTCGGGAAGCACCTGGGCCTGGCCCTCGTACGGGAAGATCAGGAAGACCACGTCCGCGGCGGCAGCGGCGTCGGCGTTGGCGAGCCCGCGGATCGGCAGGTCGCGGCCGGCCAGCATATCGTTCACCACCGACTCGGCGCGCTCGGCGTTGCGGGATCCGATCAGGACCTGGTGGCCGGCGACCGCGAAGCGCAGGCCAAGGCCGCGTCCCTGCGGGCCCGTCCCGCCGAGGAATCCGAGGGTGAGCTGGTCCGCCACACATGCCTCCTTCGTGCCGTCTCCCGTCCAGGCGAGGCTACCCGATCCTGGAGCGACCGGCGCTGCCAGCCGGCGACGTCCGCGCCGGCAGTAGCGCGTCGGCGACCCGCTGGCCCGGCGCCACCTCGGCCCCCGGGCCGAGAACGCTGCCGGTCAGACTGGCGCCCTCACCGACGCTGGCGCCACGGCCGAGGACCGCCCGCGCCACCGCGGCGCGCGGCCCGACGGTCGCGCCCACGTCCACCGCCAGCGGTCCGCGCACGGTCGCGGTCGGGTCGAGGCGGCCGCCGGCGGCGACGAACACCGGGCCGCCCGGCACAGCGCGGTCGAGCCGCCCGGCCGGCAGCGGGTACGGCCAGCGGCCGGCCATCAGCCCGGCCGAGACGTCGAGGAAGCGATCGAGCGTGCCGGCGTCGGCCCAGGCATGGCGCATCGGCACGCCGACCAGCTCGCGACGCCGCCAGCATGGCTCCAGCAGCGCGTCGACCAGCGTCGAGTAGCCCGGCCTGAGGTCGTCGAGCAGCGAGGCGCGCAGCGCGAACACACCGGCCGCGGTCCACTCGCCGCCGGGATCGGCGACCGCACGGTCGCCGTCGAGCCGCATGGTCGGCGCCAACGTCCCGGGGCCAAGCCCGATCGCCATCGGCGCGCCCGACCGCTCCAGCGCGTCGGCGAGCCGGGCGAGGTCCTGCGGGTCGACCACGTGGTCGGCGCAGCTGACCAGCACGATCGGGTCCCGGCCCGGGTGGTCGCCGCGGCCGCCGTCCCCGAGCAGGCCCCGCCGCCGCGCGGCCACCAGCCCGCCGCCCGTGCCGAGCAGCTCAGCTTCCGGAGAGAGCAGCACGCCGGGGCGGCCGCGCAGGTGCTCGGCGATCTGGTCGCCGCCGTGATGGAGGTTGACCACGACCTGGTCGGCGCCGGCCTCGAACAGGCCCACGCAGGCGAGGTCGATCAGGGGCCGGCCGGCGGGCGCCAGCAGCGGCTTGGGCGCCGTGTCGGTGAGCGGCGCGAGCCGCCGCCCGGCACCGGCCGCCAGGCAGAAGCCGATCACCTGGCCCGGCCCTCAGTCCGACCGGCCGGCGGGCTCGGTGATGAACCAGTCCTCGGGGACCTCGAAGCGCGGGCCGTCGTCGGTCTCCTCGACCTTCACGTCCGGCGGCATCGGGGCCAGTCCCATCAGCGCCAGCACGCCGTTGTGCGCCTGCTCGGACAGCGACACCCTGCCCGCCGGGCCGCCGGCGTGGTAGCCGTCGCCTTCGCGCAGGCCGATCGTGGAGCTCAGCTGCTCGACCCGCTCCTGTCCGACGGCGTTGCGCAGCTCGGCGAGGTCGACGCCGGGCAGCTCCAGCCACAGCGGGCGACTGCTGAAGGCGTCCTCGAATCCCTCGCTGACCAGGCGGAGCAGCACGGTGATCCGTACCGCCGGCGAGACCATCGGGTTGGTGGGGAGATCCATGTCGCTCCTGCTCGTCGTCGGAGAGCCGGGCTGTGCGCCGGCGAGCGGTCCCGGACTCCATGGCTCGCCGGTATAGGAGCGACAGCATAGCCGTCATCCCGTTCAGTGCTGGGCAAGTCGGCGAAGTGGCGTCAGTCGGGTGCTCAGCCGGTCGCGCCGGCGGCCCGCCAGTCGAACCCGTCTGGCCAGCGCGTGTGCTGGTCGGTGGCGGCGCCCTCGAGCGAGACGCCGTCCAGCAACGCCGTCCTCAGGTTCGCCCGCCGGAGGAGCGCGCCGTCCAGATGCGCACCGCCGAGGTCGGCGAACGCCAAACCGGCCCCGATGAGGTTCACCTGCCGCATGTCCGCGTTGACCAGGCGAGCCCGACCCAACTGGGCCATGGCGAGGTTGGCTCTCGGCAGATGCGCTCGGCTCAGGTCCGTCCAGCCGAGGTCTGCGCCGACGAGGTCGGCGTCCTCCAGGCAGGCGCCGCGGAGGTCCGCGGCCTCCAGGTCCGCGTCGCGGAGGACCGCACCCTTCAGGTGGGCTTCGGAGAGGTCCGCCTTCTCGAGGTGGGCCCGGGTGAGGTTTGCGCCTTCCAGTTGCGCGCCGGCCAGGTCCGCACCGCGAAGGTCGACCGCGTGCAGGTCCAGCCGCCCGCCCTCGTCGCGGCCGAGGACACGTAGGCACGCCTGGATGTCCGGTACCCAGTCCCGCATTGCCGTGACCACGTCCGCCGAGGCGTACTCGCCGTACTGGCCGAATCGCCTCGGCGGCCACGGGGACCGGTTGCGGACGAAGGCGACCAGCAGCTCCCGGATCGCCGCCCGATCGGCCGGCGAGTACCGGGCGATCCGGTCCAGCACATAGATTCCGCCGATCCGCACGTCCGTTTCGTGGTGTCCGAGCTGGTCGACGGCGCGGGTGAACCCATCGGTGATCCGGCCCTGCCGCGCGAGCCGCCAGTCGGCGAGGGATGCCACCCAGAACCGGCCGACACCACCGGCGGCTGCCGCCATTTGGGGCCAGAAGCGTCTCATGAGCGGATCGTCGCACTTCGTCACGCGGGGAAGCCAATGGATGCCCATGGCTGCTCCGCGGCAAGGACCGTCCGCGGCTGGACGGGGTATGGGGGAGCCGGGCTGTAAGCCGGCTTCTGTCTACCGCGCGGTCGCGCGGCGAGGCGGTCATCCATCTGGGACCGGCGTTGCCGCCGGCCTCGTGCGGCCCACCAGGGGACTCGACCGAGCAAGTCTCCTCCGGACGGGTTGCGTCCGGTGCGTCCCCTATTTGGCCTTGCTCCGGGTGGGGTTTGCCAAGCCGACCGGTCACCCGGCCGCTGGTGCGCTCTTACCGCACCGTTTCACCCTTACCACCGGTCAGCTGACCGATGGCGGTCTGTTCTCTGTGGCACTTTCCTGCGGGTTGCCCCGACTGGCCGTTAACCAGCACCCTGCTCTGTGGAGGCCGGACTTTCCTCGGTCCACGAGGACCGCGACCGCCCGTCCGACTCCCCCAAGATCATTCTGCCAGCAGCGTCACTCCGATCCAAAGCGGCCGCGACCGGGACGGACCGGCCCCGCACCAGCCCCGGACCGGCCCCGAGCGCTTCACCATAACGGCATAACCTCGGCTTACACTGAGTGGGAAGCATTGTCTCCAGTGAGGGCGTAGGGGTTCCCGTGTTCGCAGTCCTGTTCATCCTCGTGCCGCTGGCCGAGCTGGCCGCGATCATCGTGGTCGGCAAGACCATCGGCGTGCTCGCCACGCTGCTGTTGCTCCTGGGCTTCAGCCTGGCGGGCGCCTGGCTCGCCAAGCGCCAGGGCATGGTCGCCTGGCGGCGGTTCCAGCTCGCGCTGGCCGAGGGCCGGGTGCCCACCCGCGAGGTCGCCGACGGGGCGATGGTGCTGCTCGCCGGCGCGCTGCTGCTGATCCCAGGGTTCCTGACCGACGTCCTCGGCCTGCTGCTGCTGATCCCGGTGAGCCGGGCGCTGCTGCGCCGCTGGGTGCCCGCGCTGGCCCGTCGCCGCTCGTTCGGCCGGACCCGGGTCACGGTGACCGGCGACTCGCGGGACTCCGGCGGCACCCAGGTCACCTGGGGACGGCCCGAGCTGGACGACCATCCGCCGAGCGAGCCGCGGTCCGGCGGCGGTCGCCGCTGAGCCCGGCGGCGGTCGGGTCGCCGCTGAGCCCGGCGGCGGTCGCGGCACTGGGCTGTCCGCGAGGCCGAGCCGGCCGCGCCGGGCCCGGGCGCGGGCGCGCCAGCCGAGCGCCGGCTCAGCCGAGCTTGCCCTGGACGGGGCCGGCCGGTTCCTCGGCCGTGGCCGGCGGACGCCCTAGCTTGCCCTGCTCGTCCATGGCGCGGTTGGCGAGCGCGTCGGCGTGCCGGTTGCGCTCGCGTGGCACGTGCTGCCAGGTCACCCGCTCGAACGACCCGGCGAGCCGCCGCGCCTCGTCGGCCAGCGGACGAAGCCCCTGGTTGCGAACCTTCCAGCGGCCGAGCTGCTGGTTGACGGCCAGCAGCGAGTCGGCGCGCACCGTGACCCGGCGGGCGCCGAGCGCCTTGGCCCGCTCCAGGCCGGCGATCACGCCGCGGTACTCGGCGACGTTGTTGGTGGCCCAGCCGATGCCCTTCGAGATCTCGGCGAGCTTGTTGCCGGCCCGGTCGGTCACCAGCACGCCGTAGCCGGCGGGCCCGGGGTTGCCGCGCGCCCCGCCGTCGGTCCAGACCACGACCTCGTCCACATCGCCCAAACGGTCACCAGCCTCCGGTCCGGACCCGTCCGAACGACGAGGTCACTCGATCACCAGGATCCTGCGGCAGTGCTCGCAGCGCTTGATCCGCTCCGGCGGCAGCGCGCGCATCGCGTTCAGCTCCACCCGCGACAGCGAGGTCCTGCACCCCTGGCAGGTGTCGCCGCGCAGCGCGCCGGCGCCGACCCCGCCCTGGCGGGCGCGGATCTGCTCGTAGAGCTTCAGCAGCTCGGCGCTCAGCTTGGGCCCGAGCAGCGCCCGCGCGGCGCGCTGGACCTCCAGCTCCTGGTCGATCTCCTCCAGCGCCGCGTCCCGCGACTTGGTGACCTCGGCCTGGTCGGAGGTGACGCCCTCGCGGCGGCTGGACAGCTCAGCCAGCTCGGCGTCGAGGGTCTCGCGGCGCTCCATGCGCTCCAGCAGCTCGTCCTCGAGCGCGCCCTGGCGGCGGTGCAGCGCGCCGACCTCCTCCTGGATCGCGGTCAGCTCCTTGGGGCTGGTCACGCGGCCCGAGATCGCGCGGGCCTCCTCGGTCTCGGCCTTGCGGCGGACCATCTCGATCTCGTCCTCGAAACGCGTCTGCTCGCGGCTGACCGTCGCCAGCTCGCCCTGGCGCTCGGCCACGAGCTGGTCGATCGCGGCCAGATTGGTCGCGAGCTGCTCGAGACGGGCATGCTCGGGCAGCGACGTGCGCCGGTGGTTCAGGCGGTCGATGGCGCTGTCGTGCGTCTGCAGCTCCAGCAGCGTCCGCTGCTGGTCAAGGGGCGCGTCCAAGGGTCCTCTTCAGTCGGGTCGTCGGCGGATGGCCGCCGCTTGGCGGCGGTCCCTCTACCCTACCCCGTTCACGGAGATGACTTCTCGGCCGCCCTCGCCGCCTCCGGGGACCCGTTGCCTCCAGCCTCGGTGGACCCGTTGCCTCCCGCCTGCGCCCCCTCGCCGTCCGCCGGCACCGAGTGGAGCCGCCGGTCGTCCGAGGTCAGGCAGCGGCCGGTCGCGAGATCGAACTGCCACCCGTGCATCCGGCAGGTCAGCACACCGTCCTCGACCTCGCCGAACTGAGCGAGGTCGGCCTTGAGGTGCGGGCAGCGCCGCTGGACCAGGTAGCCGTCCATCTGGATCAGCTCCTGCACGGGCGCCTGCTCGGCGTACCAGCCCTCGGCGTACTGGAGCCGCTCGGACGACAGCGCCTTGAACCAGTTGTAGACGTACTCGTTGTACGGGCCCTCGCGCGAGGTCTCGAACCGGCACGACAGGAACAGCTCGTTCACCCAGTCCTCGAGGTGGTTCACGATGCAGGTCTCAACCAGCGCCCGGTCGATCCGGAAGCGGTAGCGGTAGGCCTCGCCCTTCCACGCGTCGACACGGCGGTCCAGGTAGTCGACCACGATCTGCTCGTCGCCGCGGGCCTCGTCGGCGACCTCTATCAGCACCCGGCCGTTGATGCCCTCGCAGGTCAGGTTCCCCTCCGCAAGCAGCGGCTCCCACCACTTCTTGAGCGCCCCGACCAGGTCGTCGACCTGGCCGCGCGACCAGCCGCCCTTGCGGCGCTCGATCTCCGGCAGCTTGCGGGCCTGGTAGGCCTCGAGGTACCCGCGCTTGTCCGAGAAGATCCGCTCGACCGCGTCAGGCGTCGGATGCTCCACCTCGCAGCCGCCGTTCTCCAGCGTCGCCACCGAGCCGGGCAGCAGCAGCCTGCCGTTGTCCATACCGTGCTCGACCAGGTACTCGATGAACACGGTCTGGTCCGGGAACACGTTGGTGGGGTCGCGGTCGAAGTCGTTCAGCTCGAACAGGTCCCGGTCAAGGAAGCACGGCGGGCCGGCCGACGGGAACACGAACGAGGCGCCGATCTCCTCGGCGTAGCGCTTTGCCCGCGCCATCTCGTTCTGCCGCTTCTTGCGCCCCAGCGTCTGCTTCATGCGCGGCGGGAAGTCGTACACCATCGGGTACCAGATCGCGCCGGAGAACTGGAGGAAGTGCGCGTCGAAGGGGCCGAACGAGCCCAGCGGCTCGAGGTCGATCGGGCGCGAGTCGTTCTGGTTGAACAGCCTCACGCGGCCGTCGTCCACCGCTAACCCAGAGTCGCCGATCGGCCCGTCGGTCGGCGCCACCAGCGCGACGATCATCAGCCGCAGGCCGTCGACCTCGACCGGCTCGGCGCTGCGCGTCTTGACGAACTGGTGGAAGCCGAGGTCGAGGAGCTCTCGCTCGAGGTGGTTGATCGGGTACTCGGGCAGCAGCACGACCGCGTCCTTGTCGACGTGGTCGCGCAGGAACTCGGGGTCGAAGTGGTCGTGGTGCAGGTGCGAGACGTAGAGGTAGTCGGGGTGCGAGATCGCCTCGATGTCGACGTCCTCGTTGCTCGGGAACGGGAACCACGACGCGAAGAAGGCTGGGTTGAACCACGGGTCGCAGAGGATGGTGCCGTGGTCGGTCTCGATGAACAGGCCTGCTTGTCCGAGGAAGGTTACCCGCATGTCGTCAGTCGATCCTGAGGTCTGGGAGGGGGGCGGCAAACGAGTGCCCCGGTGCGTTCGACAGTAAACACCACCCCGCCTCGCCCGGGGTCGAGGCAGGGATAACAATTCCGGGAAGCCCGCAGATCGTGCCGAGGCGCCCGATCGCGCAGGTCGGGACGGGCTCCACGAGCTCGCCGTTTATTCGGGTGCCGATCAGTACGCCTTGGCGACCAGGACGACGTGCCGCGCTGGGGCGCCGTCGACCAGGCAGGTGCCCTCGGAGGGCTGCTCGGCGAGGATCGCGCGAATGGAGGCGCCGGTGCCCTCGCTGAGCGCCTCTTCGCACTGTTCGGAGCCGCACCAGAGCAGGCGGAAGAAGCCGCTCTCGCCGATCCTGGAGCGGAACTCCTCCAGCGACGACACCTCGTGGGTGTGCTCCTCGCGGAACCGCAGCGACTCGGCGTGCAGGTCGCCCTGGAGCTGGTCGAGCAGCTGCCGCGCGGCGCGGACCGCCTCGTCGACCGGCACCGGCTGCTTGGCACGTGTGTCGCGCCGGACCAGGGTCGCCTGGCCGGCGGCCAGTTCGCGCCTGCCCAGCTCGATGCGGACCGGGACGCCCTTGAGCTCCCAGTCGATCGAGCGGCGGCCGAACGACAGGTGGGTGCGGTTGTCGACGTGGGTGCGGACGCCCTCGGCGCGCAGCTCGGCGGCCAGCTTGTCGACCAGGCGGGCCGGCTCGCCTTCGCTGAGCGTGAGCAGGACGACCTGGTACGGCGCGATCGCGGGCGGCAGGCGCAGGCCGTGGTCGTCGCCGTGGACCATGATCACCCCGCCGAGCATGCGCATCGACGTGCCCCACGAGGTGGTGGCGACGTGCTCGCGCGTGCCCTCGGCCGACAGGTAGGTGATGTCGAAGGCGCGCGCGAAGTTGTGGCCGAGGTTGTGGCTGGTGCCCATCTGGAGCGCCTTGGCGTCCCCCATCAGGCCCTCGCAGGTGTAGGTCCGGTCGGCGCCGGCGAAGCGCTCGCGCGGCGACTTCTCGCCGGTGACCACCGCGACCGCCAGGGTGTCCTCCATGAACGCCCGGTAGACCTCGAGCATCTGGAGCGTCTCGGCCTGGGCCTCGTCGTAGGTCGCGTGGGCGGTGTGGCCCTCCTGCCAGAGGAACTCGGAGGTGCGGAGCAGGATCCGGGGCCGCAATTCCCAGCGGACCACGTTCGCCCACTGATTGATCAGCAGCGGCAGGTCGTGGTAGCCCTGGATCCACTTGGCGAAGGAGCTGTTGATCACCGTCTCGGAGGTCGGCCGTACCACCAGGGGCTCGGCCAGCTCCTCGCCGCCGCCGTGGGTGACCACCGCCAGCTCGGGCGCGAAGCCCTCGACGTGCTCGGCCTCACGCTCCAGGTAGCTCGTGGGGATGAGCAGCGGGAAGTAGGCGTTCTGCACGCCGGTGGCCTTGATACGGCGGTCCATGTCCGCCTGCATCAGCTCCCAGATCGCGTAGCCCCACGGTCGCACGACCATGCTGCCCCTGGCCGGGCCGCTCTCGGCCAACTCGGCGCGAGCGACGACGTCCTGGAACCACTGGGGAAAGTCCTCTCCCCTCGGGGTGAGCACGGCCTGGCTGGCCACGGCGATGGGCCTCCTCGACGATTGAACTTCGAAACCTGCTGGTTGAGGCAGCCTACCTGCGTGGCGAGATCGCGAGCAACGCGGTATCCACAGGGCCGGGCCGCGCCCGGGGTGCCTGGCCCGCGGCGCCCGTCAGCGGTACTCGGGCACGAACGGCACGCCGGGGCGCGAGCTCGCCGACCCGGGGTTCGCGGCACGCCACAGCTTTCCGAGAATGCCGGCGGACCGGGACGGCGGCGGCCCGCCGTGCCGCTCGTGTAGCCACCCGGTCGCCTCGAAGGCCAGCTCGACCGCGGCGTCGAAGAGACGGTCGACGTCGTGGGGGTCGGCGCGGTCGATCGGCAGCTCCAGCTCGGGCAGGCGCAGGGTCAGGCAGGTGCCCGGATCGCGCTCCCGCAGGCGCCGCTCCACCAGCCGCTGCGCCTGGGCGATCTCGGCGACCTCCAGCCCCCTGCCCCGCGGCTGGGAGCTGTACTGCGCCTGGATGAACTCGAACATCGACGGCGGCGCCTTGACGTAGACGATCAGCGGGAGCTGGCCGCGGAAGTCGCGGGGCTCCTTGAAGGTCTCCGGCAGCGCCTTGGCGGCGTTGTGGGACCAGACCAGGTAGCGGCCGGCCCCGAGCGGGCTGCGCAGCAGCTGCCTGGCCATGTCGGTGAGCGCCGGCATCGCCGAGTCGCTGAGCGGGTCGGGCAGGCCGAGCCGCTCGCGGGCGCCGATCACCACGTCGGTGTAGGCCCAGTCGAGCGCGCTGGCCAGCAGCGCGCCGATGTCGGCGGCGCCGGCGTAGGGCACGCCGACCACCAGCACGCTCGGCGGCACCGCCAGGTCCGGCTCCAGGCCGCGCGGCTTGCTGGCCAGCAGCACCGGCGTGGTCAGCACCAGATCGGGCCGCTTCACCCAGTGCCAGGTCCGGGTCCGCTCGACCGGCCGCCAGTACGCCCCGGTGCGGCGGATCCCCTCGGGGATCAGGGCGGCGATCTCCTCCCGGTCGGCCGCGGTGTTGGCCGGCCTGATCGAGGGCTGGTGCGGGTCGGACGGTGGGCCGACCCGCGACAGCGCGACGTGGGTGGCGAAGTGCGCGCGGTGGCGGCTGCCACGGATGCTGCGGCGCAGCGTCACCTCCCAGTCCTCGCTGGCGCGCAGCAGCTCGTGGGCGATCCGGACGCCGCCGCTGAAGCCGGCGACCGCGGTCGCCGCCTCGACCCAGCGGCGGGCCTCGTCCATGCCGGCCTGGAGCTTCTCGGTCGCCTCGAGCTCCAGCAGGGTCGCCTCGTCGAGATCGTCGGGCAGCCAGCCGAGCAGGTACATGAGATGGAGGTGGCGGCGGCCGATCACGCTCGCGAGCGCGGCCAGCTTGCGCGGGTCGGGCTCGACGCCCTGGTGCAGCCACGCCTGGAGCGCTCCTGGGGAGATGCCGGCGCGGCGGGCGGCGGCGTGCACGCTGAGCCCGCGCTCATTCAGCGCCTTGATGACCTCCTGGGCCCAGGCGGCATGGAACTCGTTGGTCGGGCGCGGCGTCCGGCGGGTCGCCATGGCGCGATTGTGGCGCACCTGGGGAGTCGTGTACACCCTTTCCGAGCTGCGGTAACAGCGAATTTCGCTGCTGACTCATGAGCAATTGTTCATATCTTTCAGTAGAAATTGCTGATTATGTCGATCTATAGCTGCTGTCTATCACGGTGATCGTCCCCGCCTATTGGACAGTGCCCGGGCCGCCGCGCACCCTGACCGCGAGAGCCTGCGATCGCGGTTCGTACGCTTGGCTCGACGGAGCAACGGCGCCCCCGTAGCCGCCGCTGAGAGAGGGGGATGCCGGCACATGGGTGGGAGACGGATCGACTGGGAAGCGGCTGCCGCGCCGATGGCGTGTGTGCTGCTGAACGGACGCTGGCAGCTGGAGCCCGGGCCGCTCGAAGGGGCCGACCCCGCCGGCTGCGGGGTGCTGCGGCTCGCCGCCGACCGTGCGACGCCCGGCCGTGTCGTGGTGGCCAAGCTGGAACGGCCGGAGCCGGCCCACGCCGCCCAGAGTCGCGCGCGGCTCCGGGTCGAGCGCGCGGTGCTGGCGGGGATCAGCGACCGGCGCGTGGTGGCCGCCCTGGACGGCGGCCTCGCCCCCGAGACTGGCGGCTGGTACCTGATCCTGGAGCACCACCCTGCCGGGTCGCTGGCGCGGCTGCTGCGGGCGACAACCTGGTTCTCGCTCGGCTGGGCGCTGGAGGTCGCCGCCGAGGCGCTGCGCGCCCTGCTCGCCCTGCACGAGTCGTCGCACGGGCCGACGGTCCACAGGGACGTGAACCCCCGCAACATCCTGGTCCGCGACGACACCGCCGAGCAGCCGAGCCTGGTGCTCGCCGACTTCGGCCTCGCCAGGGATCTGAGGAGGTCCGGCCTGGCACGAGCGGCGCGGGACGCCGAGGAGGAGGCGCTGGCCGACCTCGCGGGCGGGGGGCCGGCCTACTCGCCGTACTACGCGCCGCCGGAACTGGTGCTGGCGGAGCCGCCGGAGCGGTCGGGGGTGACCACCGACCTGTACCAGGCGACCGCGCTGCTGTACGAGCTGGTCACCGGCCTGCCTCCCTACCACTGGGAGGTCCGGGCCCAGGGCGCCCGCTTCGAGAACCTGGTCCTCGA
>JBEDUQ010000376.1:0-8130 GCA_040414855.1 Actinomycetota bacterium | reverse complement strand
GTCGTCGGCAAGCGGCACCACCGCGGCGATCTCCGCGGCCGCGCGCGGGTTGGCGAGGTCCACCTCGAGCTCGACGCCGATGGTGGGTGGATCGGCCGGCAAGGCCGCCGCGCCGTAGGCGGGACCTCCCGCCGGCGTGCCGACCGCCGCCGGCACCGTGGTCGCCGCGATCGCCTCCCGCAGGCCGCCCACGACCCCGGCGGCCACCACGCCGCCGCCACCTCCGCCCGCGTCACCCGCCGGACCGTCGGCGCCCGTTCGGTCAGCGGCCGTCGCCGGGCGCCGCAGGGTGAGCTCGAACCGGCCGCCGGTGATCGCGCCCAGGGTCGCGGCCATGCGCGCCAGCCGCCTCGGATGCCACCCGGCCGGGTCCAGCACCGCCCCGATCCGCGCGGCGCGGACCTCGCCGGCCAGCGCCGCCAGAACCGTCCACGCGTCCAGCCGGGCCGGGCCTCCACCGAGGGCCGGACCCCCGCCGAAGTCATCGGCGTCGCCGCGACCGCCGGCGTCGTCGCCGTCGTCGTCGCCGCCGTCGGGGAGGTCCTCGACCCAGAGCGCGCCGATCCCGGCGCGGTCGCACATTCGCGCGACCTCCCGGAGCCGCTCGATCGGGTTGCGGGTGTCCAGCACGACCCCGAGCCGGACGAGCCGTCCAGGGGGAGCGACCGTTGGCCGTGGCACGTGCATCAGCTATCCTTGCTCAGAAGCGCCGAACTTCCCTATAAAGGACAAGCCGGCTATGCGTCCCGCTTCGCTGGAGACCTCGCTCCTCGAATTCTTCCACCGCCTGCGGGACGCCGGGGTTCCCGCCTCGATGGTCGAGGTGGTCGACGCCTTCCACGGCCTCCGGCACGTCGAGCTCGGCGACCGCGCGCAGTTCCGCGCCGCGCTGGCGGCGACCCTGGTCAAGCGGGGGGAGGACCGCGCCAGCTTCGACGTGCTGTTCGACGTGTGCTTCCCGCTCACCCGCGGCGAGCCACCGTCCGGCGGCGGCGCAGCGGAGACGGGGAACGGCGCGCGGGACGGCGACCAGGCCGGCGCCGCCGGTGCCGGGGCCGCGCCCGGCGACCGCAACGGGCAGGGGGTCGACCGGGCCGAGACGGCGGAGCCTGGCACCGAGCTGCTGGAGGCGCTGCTGGACGCGCTCCGCCGCGACGACGAGGCGGCCATGGCCTCGCTGGCGGCCCTGGCGGTCGACAGCCTCGGCGGGATGGCCGGGCAGCCGGAGGGCAGTGAGCGCTACTTCATGTACCGGATCCTGCGGCAGCTGGAGCTGTACCGGCTCATCCAGCTCGCCATGGCGGGCGGTCTCGGAGCCGACCCGCTACAGGCGGGCAGCCTGGAGGCGCGGCTGGAGCGCGAGCGGCTCCAGCGCCGCCTCGAGGAGTTCCGCCGCATGCTGGCCGAGCGGGTCCGCCACCGGCTCGCCGCCCAGACCGGCGCCGAGAGCGCCGCGGCGCTGTACCGCGAGCGGCAGCTGGAGGACGTCGACTTCCTCGGCGCGTCCACCAGCCAGCTCGGCGAGCTGCGCCAGGCGGTCCGCCCTCTGGCCCGCAAGCTCGCCGCCAGGGTCGCAGCCAAGCGTCGCCGCCGGCACCGCGGCCGCCTCGACGTCCGCCGCACCGTGCGCCGCTCGATGCAGTACGGCGGCGTCCCGGTCGACCCGGCGCTGCGCGCCCCGCACGCCACCAGGCCCGACCTGTTCGTGCTCGCCGACGTGTCCGGCTCGGTGGTCGAGTTCGCCGAGTTCACCCTGTCGCTGCTGTACGCGATGAGCCGCGAGCTGGGCCGGCTCCGCTCGTTCGCGTTCGTGGACGGCGTCGATGAGCTGACCGGCCTGCTGGCGGCCAGCGAGCGCGGCCTGGACCTGCGCGCCACCTTCGCCCGCGCCAACGTGGTCGCCGGCGACGGGCACAGCGACTACGGCCAGGTGCTGGAGCGCTTCTCCGAGCGCTACGGCGGCGACGTCGACGGCCGCAGCACCCTGATCGTGATGGGCGACGCGCGCGGCAACTACCGCGACCCGAGCGTGCGGACGCTCCGGCGGCTCCGCGAGCGGTCCCGCCGTGTCTACTGGCTGAACCCCGAGCCGCGCGCCGAGTGGGACACCACCGACTCGGTGATGGGCCTGTACGCGCAGCACTGCGACCGCGTCTTCGAGGTCCGCAACCTCCGTCAGCTCGCCGACTGCGTCTACGAGATCGGCTGAGCTGCCCGCGCCTCGGCGCGGCTCAGCGGCGCTCAGCGAGCGCCGCCGAGCTGGGAGCGCGCCTTCTCGAGGTCGCGCTGGTGCTTGAGGACCACCTGGAGGGTCTCCTCGATGGTCACCTCGTCCAGCGAGTGGGCGCCGAGCACCACCAGCGTCCGCGCCCAGTCGATCGACTCCGACACCGACGGCGGCTTCTTGAGGTCGAGGCCGCGCAGCCAATGGACCACCCGCGCGACCTTCATCGCCAGCGACTCGTCCAGGTCGGGGACCCGCGCCCGGACGATCTCCCGCTCCCGCTCCAGGCTCGGATAGTCGACGGGCAGGTACAGGCAGCGGCGCCGCAGCGCCTCCGAAAGCTCCCTGGTGGCGTTGGAGGTCAGCACCACCAGCGGCCGGCGGGTGGCGCGGATGGTGCCGAGCTCGGGGATCGAGACCTGGAAGTCGCCGAGCACCTCCAGCAGCAGCGCCTCGGTCTCGACCTCCAGCCGGTCGACCTCGTCGACCAGCAGCACCAGCGGGTCGGCCGAGCGGATCGCGCCGAGCAGCGGCCGCTCCAGCAGGAACGACTCGGTGAAGATGTCGGCCTCCAGGTCCCGCCAGCCGCTCTGGTGCTGGTCGGCCTGGATGCGGAGCAGCTGCTTCTTGTAGTTCCACTCGTACAGCGCCTTGGTCTCGTCCAGGCCCTCGTAGCACTGGAGGCGGAGCAGCCGCGAGCCGGTCGCCTCGGCCAGCGCCAGCGCCAGCCCGGTCTTGCCGACCCCGGCGGGCCCTTCGGCGAGGATCGGCTTGTCGAGCCGGTCGGCGAGGAAGGCGACGCTGGCCATGGTCGCGTCCGGCAGGTAGCCGGTCGCCTGGAGGCGCACGGCGACGTCCTGCGCGCTGGCGAAGCGGTCGCCCATCGCTAGCCGGCACCCCCGGTCGGCGCCGGCCGCTGGCCACCCCACGCCGCCTCGAGCAGGCCGCGCAGGTCCTCGACGCCGGCGGGGAGCGGCCGCGGCGAGACCCGCCCGGCGGCCGCCTCGGCGGCGCCGCCGATCGCGTCGCGGTCCATCCCGATCTCGCGCAGGCTCGCCGGCGCGCCGAGCGACCTGGCGAGGTCCCACAGCGCCCCCGCCGCGTCGCCGGGCTCGGCGCCGAGGGCGGCCTCGACCCTATGGAGCTCCGACGGCACCGCGCCGGCGACGAACGCGACCGCGTGGGGCAGCACGACCGCGTTCAGGTCGGCGTGGTCCAGCCCGAGCGAGCCGCCGAGCACGTGGCAGAGCTGATGGTGGATCGCGACCCCGGCGACCGCCAGCACGCTGCCGGCGAGGTGGGCGCCGACCAGCGCCTCGCCGCGGCCGTCCAGGTCGGCCGGGTCGTGGACCGACGCCACCAGGCCGGCCGCGAGCCGGGCCAGCCCCTCCTCGGCCAGCGCGGCGGTCACCGGGTTGGCGCCGGGCGCGTAGAGCCCTTCGACGCAGTGCGCGATCGCGTTCATCCCGCTGGAGGCGGTCAGCCGCGCCGGCATGGTCGCGGTCAGCACCGGGTCGTAGAGGACCACGGCGGGCGCGACCGCGGGATCCCTGCCGGTCTGCTTGCGGCGCCCGGTGGTGACGCCCCAGATCGGGGTCATCTCGGAGCCGGCGTAGGTGGTCGGCAGCGCGACGATCGGCAGGCGCCGCTCCAGCGCGACCGCCTTGGCCAGCCCGACCGCCGAGCCGCCGCCACACGCGACCAGGCAGCCGGCGCCGAGCTGGCCGGCCAGCCGCCGCGCGGCCGCGGCGGTCTCGGCCGGGACGTGCTGGACCACGGCGGTGAAGGTCCCGGCGGAGCGCGGGCCGAGCCGCTGCTCGAACCTGCTGGCGCGCCGCTCGCTCGCGATCACCAGCGCGCGGCCGGCGCCGAGACGGTCGACCTCGCCGGCCAGCCGGTCGCTTGCGCCCGGCCCGAACACGATCCTCGCCGGGAGCGCTTCGTACTCGAACGCCGACGGCCCCAGGGTCTTGCCGTGAACCCTCATGTTGACGCGCTGATCCCTCCCGGCCCGGCGGAGCCTGACAACCCGCACGGCTGGACGAAGCTGCCCAATTGAGCTGCCTGTGGCCAACCCCTGTCAAGCGCGGCCGGCCGCGGCGATGATGGTGGCCCGACCACACCACAGCACACCTGACCAGCGGGAGGCGCGTTCCATGGTCGCAGAGCAACGGCATTCCCGGGACGCCGGCTGGCCGGCAACCGGCAGCGGCCCGGGCGCGATCGCCCCCGACGGCTGCTCGGTCGAGCTGTACGCGATCCTGCCCGCCGGGGACGAGCCCGCGATCGTCCACGAAGCGGCCGGCGACGGCGCCTCGATCCTGGAGCTCGGCGCTGGCGCGGGCAGGGTCACCCATCCGCTGCTCGCCCTCGGCCATCCGGTGGTCGCGGTCGACGAGTCACCCGAGATGCTGGAGCGGATCCACGGCGCCGAGCGGGTCCACAGCCGCATCGAGGAGCTCGACCTGGGCCGCGAGTTCGACGCCGTGCTGCTCGCCTCGCACCTGGTCAACATCCCCGACGTCGCCTGGCGCCGGACCCTGCTCGCCACCTGCCGCCGCCATCTGCGGCCGCACGGCAAGGTGCTGATCCAGCGGCACCCGCCCGACTGGATCGACACCGCCGAGCCGTTCGACGGGCCCCACAGCCGGCTTCCCGACCTGGTCATGCGCCTGCGCGACCTGGAGCGGCCAGGGCCGGGGCTGCTGTCGGCGACCGTGGACTACCAGGTCGGCGATCAGGTCTGGTCGCAGTCGTTCACCGCCGCGCGGGTCGACGACGAGCAGCTCGCCGCCGACCTGGGCGCGGTCGGCCTCGCCTTCGACCGTCAGCTCACCGCCGACGGCAGCTGGGTAAGCGCCCGCCGCGCCGGCGGCTGACCGAGCCGCCCACGACGCACGCCGCTCACGCGCCTCACGCGCCTCACGCGCCTCGCGCGGCTCAGCGCAGCCGGAACCAGCGGTAGCCATAGCCGTCGACCGGCACCTCGCCGGTCAGCGACCCGACCGGCTCGTAGCGCCGGTCGGCAAACAGCTCGACCGGCCCGGCGCCCAGGTCCCCGCCGCCTTGGCCGTCCGCGCCGTCGGCGTCGTTCCCCCCGCTCAGTTGCAGGCGCGCCCGGGCCGGGCGGTCGGCGAAGTTGTGGATGGTGACCACCACCGAGCCGCGCCAGTCGGTCCGGATCGCCAGCACCGCCTCGTCACCCGTCGGCAGCACCTCGACCTCGCCCCAGCCGAGCTCCGGGGTCTCCTTGCGCCCGCGGATCAGCCGCTCCATCCAGTTCAGGAGCGAATCGGGGTCGTGGCGCTGCTCGGCGACGTTGACCCGGCCGCAGGCGAACTCGCCGTCGGTGACCATTGGCACCTTCGTCTTGGTCGCGTCGTCGGGGGAGAAGCCGCCGTTTGGCCGGCCGCTCCACGGCATCGCGACCCGGACCGCGCCGCGCCCCTCGACCGACGGGTCGTCGCCCATCCCGATCTCCTCCCCGTACAGCAGCACCGGGGTCCCAGGCAGCGCCATCAGCAGCTCGTAGACCAGGCGCAGGCGGCGCTGGTCGCCCTTGAGCATTGGCGGCACCCGCCTGCGGATGCCCCGGTCGTAGATGCGCATGTCCTCGGTGGGCGCCAGCGCCGCGAACACCTCGTCCCGCTCCTTGTTTGAGAGCTTGTCGAGGGTCAGCTCGTCGTGGTTCTTGACGAAGTTGGCGAACTGGTTGATCCGCGGGGCCGCCGGCCGCTCGCGGATCGCCTCGATCAGCGGTCCCGCCTGCTCCCGCACCAGCGACAGGAACATGCGCTGGTTGCCGATGAAGTTGAAGAGCATGTGCATCTCGTCGCCGTCCTCGTCGCCGAAGAAGCGGCGCTCGCCCCCCGGCGGCAGGTTCGCCTCGGCGAGCAGGATCGCGTCGCCGCGCCGGCGGTCCATGAACGCCCGCAGGTCCCGCAGGTACTCGTGCGGGTCGCCATGGGGCGCGCGCTCGCCGGCGGTGAGTTCGATGACGAACGGGGCGGCGTCGAGCCGGAACCCGGACATGCCAATCTCCAGCCAGAACCCGACGACCTTGTGGATCTCGTCGCGGACCTTGGGGTTGGTGATGTTCAGGTCCGGCATGCTCTTGTAGAAGCGGTGCAGGTAGTACTGGCCGGCGACCTCGTCGTACTCCCAGTTCGAGGTCTCCTGGCCGGGGAAGACGATGTCCTTGGGCCCGTCGGCGGGGGGCTCGTCGACCCAGATGTAGAAGTCGCGGTAGCGCGAGTTCCGGTCGGCACGCGCCGCCTGGAACCACGGGTGGTCGACCGAGGTGTGGTTCACCACCAGGTCGGCGATCACCCGGATGCCGCGCTCCCGCGCCGAGCGGAGGAACTCCACCACGTCGCCGAGGCTTCCGAGCCGCGGGTCCACGCCGCAGTAGTCGGCGATGTCGTAGCCGTCGTCCCGCCGCGGGCTCGGGTAGAACGGCATCAGCCAGACGCAGGTGACGCCGAGCCCCGCCAGGTACTCGACCCGGTCGGTCAGGCCGGGGAAGTCGCCGACTCCGTCGCCGTCGCTGTCGGCGAACAGCTCGACGTCGACGCAGTAGATCACCGCGTTCTTCCACCACAGGTCGCTGGTTGCCTTGTCGGTCATGCGACAGCGGTACCCACCGGGTGGCCGCGCGAAGCCTCTTCGGCGAGCCGGGGCCGGCGCGGCGCCGGCCACGCGGCGCCGGCCACGTGGCGCCGGTACGGCGACCGCCGTGCGGCGCCGGTGCGGGGTCAGTCCCAGCGCTGCGCGTTGTCGTCGGTCAGCGTGCCGGGGTTTCGCGGCACCACGCAGAACAGCAGGCCGGCAGGGTCCCGCATGATGCACCACTCGTTCACCTCGCGGACCCGCTCCGCGCCGAGCCCCTCCAGGCGGGCGACCTCAGCGTCGAGGTCGTCGGTGTGGATGTCCAGGTGCACCCGGCTCGGCCCCTCGCCGAGCCGCTGCAACAGCAGCGCGAACCGGTCGCCAGCCACCAGCGCGCCGTGATACTCGGGATGCCGCTGGTTCTGGGTGAGCGTCCGGCCCACCGCGCCCTCCCAGAACTCGACCTCGCGGTCGTGGTCGGGGTCGGCCACGTCGATCACCGCCATGAAAAGTCTGCTGTAATGCGCCACCTTTGCGCCACCTCCGCATCCGATTACGATTTCCCGAGATGCGAAGATAACCGCCCGCACGAGGAGGCGTGGTTGCGCATCGAATGGTCGTGGTCCGCCAGACGGCGGCAGCTCGGAAGCCTCTTCAGCCTGCTCGCGATAGCCGCCTTCCTGGCCACCGCCGCGCGACCGTCGGTGGCGGTCGCGCCGGCGAGCCGCGAGGGCACCCTGGAACTGCTCGTCGACGTCTCGAACAGCACCATCGCCAACGACGTCGCACCGACTCGGGCGGCTGCGATCCAGGCGTCGACCACGCGACTCATCGACCGGCTTCCTCCCCAGGTTCAGGTGGGCCTGATCGGCTTCTCCGGCGAGGTCCAGGCCCTGGCCCGCCCGACCGGCGACCGTTCCGCGGTCAAAGGCCAGATCGCCGCACTCCAGATGGGCCCGGCTACCGCGATCGGCGATGCGCTCGTCCGCGCCCTCGGCGAGCTCCAGACGAGCCGTCCCGCCGGACCGGTCTGGTTGCTGCTGATCTCCGATGGAGCCAACACGGCTGGCCAGGACCCTCTGGAGCCCGCGCGTCTGGCTGGGCAGCGCCACATGCCCATCCTGGCCGTCGCCGTCGGCAAGCCGGACGGGATCGTCGAGGTCAATGGGCAGCTGATCCCGGTCGCGCCCGACCCCGAGCAGCTCCGGACCATCGCGCGGGAAAGCGGCGGCAAGGCGCTGACCGCCCGGTCAGCGCCCGAGCTGGAGACCGCCCTTGCCGAGCTGCTTCTGTTCGCC
>JBEDUQ010000375.1:0-7322 GCA_040414855.1 Actinomycetota bacterium | reverse complement strand
GGACCTGAGCCGTTGCCGGTGCGGAGGCGCTTGGCGGCGTCCTGGATGGACGTGACGATGAAGTGGTAGCCGGTGCAGCGGCAGAGGTTGCCGGCGATACCGTGGCGGATCTCGTCCTCGGTCGGGTCCGGGTTGGACTCGAGCAGGGCCATGGTCGACAGCAGCATCCCTGGGGTGCAGAAGCCGCACTGGAGACCCTGGTTCTCGACGAACGCCTCCTGGACCGGGTGCAGGTCGTCGGGACCGGTGCTGAGCGACTCGACGGTGGTGATCTCGGCGCCGTCGACGTCGGCGGCGAGCACGCAGCACGACTTCACGGTCCTGCCGTCCAGAAAGATCGTGCAGGCGCCGCAGTTGCCGGTCGCGCAGCCGATGTGCAGCCCGGTCAGGCGCAGCTTCTCGCGCAGCATCTCTGCGACGATCATCCTGGTGTCGATCTCGACCTCGCGGTCGGTGCCGTTGACGCGGACCCGGATCGTGGTGTTCACAACAACCTCCGCCTTCTCGTCGCCAAGCTCATGACCCCGCCGCCGCGACCGGCTGTCCGGCCGCCTCGCGCAGCGCGCGCTTGGCGAACACGGAAGCCATCTCGCGCCGGTACTCGGCGTCCGACATCAGGTCGCCGGTCGCGTCCCGCCCGGCCTCGTAGACGATCGCGCCGACGGCCGCCAGCGCCGCGTCGTCGACGCCGCCGCGCAGCTGCTCGCTGACGTCGAGCAGGACCGGTTTGGGCCCGATGCCGCCGAGGGCGACCGACGCCGACGAGCCGTCGCCGGCGACCACCGCCGCCGCGTTGACGATCGCGAAGCTGCCCTCGACCCGCACCAGCCGCTTGAACGCGGTCCGCCAGCCGTCGCGCAGCTTGGGCACGGTCACGCCGGTGACGATCTCGTCGGGCTCCCGGCTAGTGAACATCAGGTCGATGAAGAACTCGTCAGGGCTCAGCCTGCGGACGCCTCGCGCGCTCGACAGCTCGACGCTCCCGCCCGAGGCGGCCAGCGCCGGCAGGTAATCGGCGGCCGGGTCGGCGTGGGCGACGCTGCCGCCGATGGTGCCGCGGTTGCGGACCTGCACGTCGCCGATCACCTTCGCGGCCGCCGCCAGCAGCGGCGCGTGGCGGCGGATCAGCGGGTCGCCGGCGACGGTGGCGTGGCGCACCATCCCGCCGATGGCGATCTCGCCGTCGCGCTCGGTCACCTGTGCCAGCTCGCCGGCGTGGTTGAGCGAGAGGACCTTGTCGGGGCGGACGATCCCGAGGTTCATCATCGGGAGCAGGCTCATCCCGCCGGACAGGACGGTCAGGTCGTCGCCGTCGCTCGCGAGCAGGTCCAGCGCCTCCTGGAGGGACGTGGGCGCGAGGAACTCGATCTCCCTGGAAATCATCGGCTTGCCTCGACCTCCCCGCGCCGGCGCGCGTCGCGCAGCGCCTTCCAGACCCGGCTGGGCGCCAGGGTGAGCTGGTTGATCTCCAGGTCGAGCTCGGGGAAGGCGTTCTCGATGGCGCTGCACAGGGCGCCGAGGGTGGAGCCGACGCCCGACTCGCCGATGCCCTTCATCCCGAGCGGGGTGAACGGGGACAGAGTCTCCTGGTGGCCCAGCTCGAACATGGGCACCTCGACCGCGGTCGGGATGGTGTAGTCCATCAGCGTCGCGGTGTGGAGCTGGCCGTCGTCGCCGTAGGCGATCCGCTCGAACATGGCGCTGCCGATGCCCTGGGTGATCGCGCCGTGCAGGTTGGCGGCGGCCAGCAGCGGGTTGATCAGCCTGCCGGCGTCGTCGACCAGGCAGTAGCGCAGGATCTTGACGTGGCCGGTCTCCTCGTCGACCTCGACCACGCACGCCGCCGTCCCGTTGGGCCAGGCGGGGTAGTTGCTGAAGCGCCCCTGCTTCTCCGGCTGGTGGTAGATGTTGCCCATCCGGAAGTACCTGGTCGCCTCCAGGCCAGGCTCCTCGTCTTCGGCGAACTCCTTGAACGGGAACCGGTAGATCTGGTTCACGACCTCGTCGAACGAGACCGACGAGCCGGGCGCGCCCTTGACGAAGATGCGGCCGTCGCGCGCGTCGATGTCGTCGGGGTCGGCCTCGAGCATGCGGCCGGCCACCCGGAACAGCTTCTCGCGCAGCTCGATCGACGCCTTCTGGGTCGCCGAGCCGCCGTACATGGTCCCGCGCGAGCTGTAGTTGCCGAGCCCGTAGGGACACATGTCGGTGTCGCCCTGGAGCACCCGCACCCGCTCGATCGCGCAGCCGAGGAACTCGGCGGCGATCTGTGCCATGGCGGTCTCGTTGCCGCAGCCGGGCGAGGTGATGCCGGTGAGGACGGTGACCTCGCCGGAGGGCGCGACCCGGACGGTGGCGCCGTCGTAGGCCGAGATCATCACCGCGCCGGGCATGGCGCAGCCTTCGGGGGTGAGCTCCTGGCCGATGCCTAGGCCGATGCGCCGGCCCTCGGCGAGCGCCTGCTCCCGCAGCTTCGGGAAGTTGGCGTAGTCGACCATCTCGAGCACCTGGCGCATGGTGCCCTCGTAGTTGCCGCTGTCGAGCACCGCCCCGGTCGGCTGGGGATAGGGGAACTCGTCGGGCGGGATGAAGTTGCGCAGCCGCACCTCGGTGGGGTCGATCCCGGTGTCGCGGGCGATGCGGTCCATCACCCGGTCCATCAGGAACGAGGCGGAGTCCTTGCCGAAGCCGCGGTAGGCGTTCCAGGGGCACTTGTTGGTGACCACCACCGAGAGCTGGATGCGCGCGTTCGGAATCTTGTAGCAGGTGGGCAGGCAGTAGCCGGTCACGAACGACTGGCCCCAGCCGAGCAGCGCGGTGGGCGCGCCGACGTCGGCGATCACCCGGATGTCGATCGCGTCGACCGTTCCCTGGTCGTCGTAACCGACCTCGTAATAGAAGCGCACGTCGCGGGAGTGGCCGGTGGCCTGGAAGTTCTCGTCGCGCTCCTCGATCCACTTGACCGGCCGGCCGAGCCGGCGGGCGAGGTAGGCGAGCAGCGGCTCCTCCTGGAAGGGCGGCTGCTTGAGCCCGAAGGCGCCGCCGACACGCGGCTGGATCACGCGGATGGCGTTCTCGGAGATGTCGAGCGTCTCGGCCAGGAAGGTCCGCAGCGGGTGCGGGTTCTGGGTCGACTCCCAGAAGGTGAGCTGCTGGTGGAACTCGTCCCAGGACGCGACCACCCCGCGCGGCTCCAGCGGGACCCCGGTGATGCGCTCGGAGCGCACCGTGCCACTCGCCCGCCGCGGCGCGGCGGCCAGCGCCTGCTCGACGTCGCCCGCCCGCCAGTCGCGGGTGATCAGCAGGTTGTCGCCCCAGTCCTGCTCGACCAGCGGCGAGCCGGGCTCCAGCGCGCGCTCGGGGTCGGTGACGGCGGGCAGGGGCTCGTACTCGACCTCGATCAGGTCGCGGGCCAGATGGGCGGTGTACTTGTCCTCGGCGACCACGGCCGCGACCGCCTCGCCGACGTAGCGCACCCGGCCGGCGGTGAGCGGGTACCAGTGCACCCCCTTGGCGCCGACCTCTTTGGTGTCCCACGCCTCCGGGATCGGCCGCATAGCCTCCTCGGCCTCGCGCCCGGTCATCACGTAAAGCACCCCGTCGAGCGCCTCGGCGGCGCTGGTGTCGATCGAAATGATCCGCGCGTGCGCGTGGGGGCTGCGCAGGATCGCGGCGTGCGCCATGTCCGGCAGCTGCACGTCGCTCACGAAGGTCCCCTTGCCGAGCGCGAGCTCGACGTTGGTCAGTCCGGTGCGGCCGGTCCCGACGTGGTTGAGCTTGCTCGTGGTGCCGGCCGAGCCGGCCGAGCCGGCCGTGCCGGTCGCGTGCGTGGTCGTGCTGGTGTCAGCGGTCACCTGTGTCATCGCGCTCCCTCCGGTCGCTGCCTCGAGCGGCGGCTGCTCAGGCTCCCGCGGAACCGCGCCGCTCGGCGAGCAGCTGGTCCACGTTGCGGAGCGCCTCCATGACCACCTGCTCGGCCTTGGCGGCGATGATCCGGTGGCCGAAGGTCGCGATGCGGCCGGTCACCTGGAAGTCGGCGACGATGTCGACCTCGGTGGCCTCGCCCTTTTCGGAGAGGCCGAATTTGAGGTTCGCCTTGACGTTCGAGCCGAGCGAGCGGTCCTGGCCGCTGCTCACCAGCGTCAGCGACTTCCGCGCGTCGAGGTCGCTGATCACGGTGTGGAGGTTGAACTTCGACTTGACCGAGCCGACGCGCTGGCTGATGACGCAGTCGAACTCCTGGGGGCCCTTGAGGTCGAGGTCGGCGACCCCGGGGATGCAGCCGGCGACCGCGGGGATGTCCTCGGTCAGCGCCCACACCTGGTCGAGGGGCGCGTTGATCTGGGCGTTGCGCCTGAACTCCATGCCAGTCCTTTCGGTGCGTTCTCTGCCGGTCCTGGCACCAGCCGCGTCTGACCAGCCGGAGAAGGGTGGGCGCGCACTCGCTGGCGGGAAGGAGCCTAGCATGGAATTCCCGCAGGATGAATGTTGATTTCATCCTGCGACAGCGCCCAGATGACCCCTTGGCGCGGCCCCGGACCAGGCGCGGAGCGGTGCTGCGGTACCCTTTCAGCTCGTGAAACCTCGTTGACGTTGGTGAGAAACCTACCCCAGGATCGAGACATGACTTCACAGCGCTTCTGGCACCCCTTCGCGGACATGCACGCGATCCTCGACAACGGCGAGCTGGTCATCGACAGGGGTGAGGGGGCCTGGGTCTTCGATGCCGACGGCCGCCGCTACCTCGACGCCACCGCCAGTCTCTGGTACTGCAACGTGGGGCACGGGATAGCCGAGATCGGCGACGCGGCGGCGGCCCAGATGCGCCGCCTGGCCGCCTACTCCACCTTCGGGGACCTGGTGAACCAGCCGGTCCTCGACCTCGCCGAGCGGGTCGGGGGCTACGCGCCGGTCGCCGACCCCAAGGTGTTCTTCACCAGCGGCGGCTCCGACTCGATCGACACCGCCGTCAAGCTGGTCCGCCGCTACTGGCAGGCCAAGGGCCAGCCCGACCGCAACCTGGTGGTCTCCAGGACCGGCAGCTACCACGGCATGCACCTGGCCGGGACCTCGCTCGCCGGCATCGACTCGAACAAGGCCGGCTACGGTCCGCTCATGGAGGGCACCGCGGCGGTCACCTGGGACTCGGCCGACGCGCTCGCCGAGCTGATCGAGCGGGCCGGCCCCGACCGGGTGGCGGCGTTCTTCTGCGAGCCGGTGATCGGCGCCGGCGGCGTCTTCCACGCCCCCGACGGCTACCTCGCCAAGGTGCGCTCGATCTGCCGCGAGGCCGGTGTGCTGTTCGTCGCCGACGAGGTGGTCACCGGCTTCGGCCGCGTCGGCGCCTGGTTCGCCAGCGAGCGCTTCGCCCTCGACCCGGACCTGATCGTCTGCGCCAAGGGCATCACCTCCGGCTACCTCCCGCTCGGCGCCCTGATCGTCGCCGGCGGCGTCGCCGAGCCGTTCTTCGACGGGACCGTCGGCCTCTGGCGGCACGGCTACACCTACTCCGGCCACGCGGCGGTGGCCGCGGCGGCGCTCGCCAACCTCGACGTGATGGAGCGCGAGGACCTGGTGCGCAAGGCCGAGGCGGTGGAGAAGGACCTGGCGGCCGCGCTGCGCCCGCTCGCCTCGCACCCGCTGGTGAGCGAGGTCAGGGTGGCCGAGGGCGTGCTCGCCGCCGTGCAGATCGACCCGGCGGCGATCGCCGAGGACCCGGCCCTGCCGGCCAAGGCGATCTCCGCGGCCCGCCGCAATGGCGTCATGTCGCGTTCGCTGGCGACCGGCGCCATCCACGTCTCCCCGCCGCTGGTGATCACCACCGACGAGCTCGGCGAGCTGGCCGGCGGCCTGCGCCGCGCGCTGGACGACGTCAGCGCCGCCTGACCGTCGCGTCGAAGCCTGTGACTGGAGGAGGGTCCTTGAGCGACTACGATCTGGTAATCAGCGGCGGGAGGGTGGTCTTCCCCGACGGCATCGTGCGGGCCGACGTGGCCGCCAAGGACGGCAGGATCGCCGCCATCGGCGACCACGGCTCGTTCCCCAGCGCCAGCCGCGTGATCGACGCCGACGGGCTGCACGTGCTGCCCGGGATCATCGACCCGCACGTGCACCTCCAGACCTTCCAGGACCCGTTCGACGTCAACGTCTCGACCGAGACGCGCAACGCGGCCATCGGCGGGGTCACCACCATGATCCCGATGCTGCTGAACCGCGAGGACGCCTCGGTGTCGTTCCTCGAGTACTTCCCGTGGGCCAAGCGCGCGATCGAGGAGCGCTCGATCATCGACGCCGGCTTCAGCGCGGTGGTCGGCACCAGCAAGCAGATCGAGGAGCTGCCGCGCATGGCGCACGAGTGCGGCATCGCCTCGTACAAGTTCTACATGGCCTACACCAGGGACGAGGCGGCGGTCTTCGGGATCATCGCGGTCGACGACGCGCAGTTCCTCGACGGGCTGCGCACGGTCCGCGAGATCGGCAAGCCGGCGATGGCGATGGTCCACGCCGAGAACATGTCGATCATCCACAACCTCAAGGCCCGCTACATCGAGGAGGGCCGCGACGACCTCAAGGCCTGGACCGACGCGCGGCCGGACCTGGCCGAGGAAGAGGCGACCCGCCGGGCCATCTGGTACACCCAGGAGACCGGCTCGCGGCTCTACATCGTCCACATGACCATCGGCAGGGGCGTGGAGTGGGTCCGCCAGGCGCGCGCCGCCGGCGTCGACGTGATCGCCGAGACCTGCCCGCATTACCTGGCGCTCACCAAGTACGACAACGACAAGGTCGGCAGCCTCGGCAAGGTCAACCCGCCGCTGCGCGACGAGACCAGCCAGGAGCTGCTCTGGGAGGGCCTGCGGGACGGCTCGGTCACCTGTCTCGGCTCCGACCACTCGACCGTGGTGCCCAGGCCCGACAAGGTCAAGAGCTCGATCTGGGACGCGGTGCCCGGCTTCCCCGGCATGGGCATGCTGCTGCCGGTGATGCTGAGCGAGGGCTACCACAAGGGCCGCATCTCGCTGGAGCAGCTGGTCGGCGTGCTGTGCCGCAACAACGCCGAGACCTACGGCATCTACCCGCGCAAGGGCGCCATCAGGGTCGGCTCCGACGCCGACTTCGCCCTGGTCGACCTCGGCCAGGAGCGGGTGGTCACGGCCGAGTACATGCAGTCGGCCGCCGACTGGGGCCTCTACGACGGCTGGAACCTCAAGGGCTGGCCAACCACCACGATCGTCCGCGGCGAGGTGGTCATGCAGGACGGGCAGGTCGTCGGCTCGCCGGAGCACGGCCAGTACATCGTCCGCAGCCCCGCCTGACGAGCC
>JBEDUQ010000374.1:0-15344 GCA_040414855.1 Actinomycetota bacterium | reverse complement strand
CATCCACGCTCATGACCACCGATGCGCATATCGACGACTATCGCGCGTTCCTCGAGGAGCAGGAGCTGACCACGCTGCGCGACTGGGCGCTGCACCTGGCCAGGGAGCGTCGCGACGTGGGGTTCCTCTGGGACCTGAGCAAGCACCTCCAGGACACCGAGGACATCAACACCGACTGGGCGGCCGAGGACCCGATCGACGCGGTCCGCGAGCTGATCCACCTGATGACCCACTTCCGCGAGGAGGCCGCCAACCCCGAGGTCGGCGAGTTGCTCCGCGCCCGCTACATCGATTACCTCTCCGAGCACGCCGACGAGCAGCGCTTCGACCGGTCCTGACCGTCAGGCAGCGAGTTCGGCGGCGAGGGCGCCGAGGAACAGGCCGACGTCGGTGACCACGCCGGTCGCCTGGGTGGAGCCGCGGTCGGCGAGCTTTGTGACCGTCGCCGGGTTGATGTCGACGCAGACCAGCGGGACCGCCGCCGGCAGGATGTTGCCGGTGGCGATCGAGTGCAGCATGGTCGCGACCATCAGCGCGTAGCCGACGCCGGGGAGCAGCGAGCGCATCGCGCGCTGGGTCTCGATCACGTCGGTGAGGGTGTCCGGCAGAGGGCCGTCGTCGCGGACCGAGCCGCCGAGCACGAAGTCGACGCCGTTCCGCACGCAGGCGTGCATGATCCCGGAGGTCAGCACGCCCTGCTCGACCGCCTTGGCGATCGAGCCGCAGCGGCGGATGGTGTTGATGGCGCGGATGTGGTGCTCGTGCCCGTGCTCCACGCCGATGCCCTCGGAGAGGTTGACCCCCAGCGAGGTGCCGTACAGCGCGCCCTCGATGTCATGGGCGGCCAGCGCGTTGCCGGCGAACACCACGTCGACATAGCCGGCCTCGATCAGCCGGACGATCGACGGCGCCGCGCCGGTGTGGATCACCGCCGGACCGGCGACCCAGAGGATCTTCTCGCCGCGCTGCTTGGTCGCCCGCATCGTCTCGGCGACCTTGCGGACGATCAGGCCCTGCGGCTTCTCGCTGGAGACCTGCGACGACATGAACTCGAAGACCTCGCCGGCGCGGCCGCGGTCCCGCGGGGTCACCCGGATGCCGAGGCTGCCAACCACCACCGGGTCGCCCTTGAGCACGTCGCTCATCGGCACCGTCCGCGCCTGGCCGTCCTTGACCACGATCGCGCAGTCCATCTCCGGGTTCAGGACCTCGTACCAGGTGTCGCCGACCCGGACCTCGGTCTCGAGGTTGGTCGAGGAGTAGAAGCCGTCGGGCAGCACCCCGTCCATCTCCGCCTCGACCAGGTTCGCCTGGCCGGCCTGGACCCTGGTCATGCCGAGCCCCATCAGCGAGCCGACCAGCGCCTCCAGCAGCGGCGCCCGGCCGGCCTTGACCAGCAGCCGCGCATACGACGGGTCCGACGGTGTCCGCCCCACCCGGAACTCGACGATCTCGTAGTCGCAGCGCGACGCCCGCACCTGGTCGAGGATGCGGGTGAACAGCATCGAGTCGATCACGTGGCCGGTGATCTCGAGAGTCTCGGAGTAGGTGGGCATGGCTCCTCGTATCGGTCTGGTGCCGGTCAGCGCCCGGTCCGGTCGCTGGCCGCGCTCCCGTCGAGCGGGACGGCAGATTCTCGCACGAGGGTAGCGCCGGACGCGTGGGAGTTTCCGAAAGGCGCGGCGGTGCGCCGCGGCACCCCGCGGCGGTGCGGCGCGGCACCCCGCGGCGGTGCGGCGCGGCAGCCCGCGGCTGTGCGGCGCGGCACCCCGCGGCAACGGTGTCACAATCGGCACATGGCGATCGATCTGCGTTCCGACACCTTGACCAGGCCCACCCCGGCGATGCGCCGGGCGATGGCGGAGGCGGAGGTCGGCGACGACCTCTGGCGCGAGGACCCGACCACCCAGCGGCTCGAGGCCGCGGTCGCGGAGCGGCTCGGCCACCAGGCGGCGCTGTTCGTGCCCTCGGGGACCATGGGCAACAGCATCTGTCTGCGGCTGTCGACGCCGCCGGGCACCGAGTGCCTGATCAACGAGGACAACCACGTCCTCTGGCACGAGGCCGGCGCCGGCGCCCGGCTCAGCGGCATCCAGTTCCACACCCTTGCGGGCGAGCGCGGGATGCTCGACCCCGGCGCGCTGCGGGCGCGTGTCCGCACTGAGGAGTATGGCGCTCCGACCAGCACCATCGCGGTCGAGCAGACCCACAACCGTGGCGGCGGGGCGGTCTGGCCGCTGGAGACCCTCCAGGCCATCCGGGGCGTCGCCGACGACGCCGGGCTCCACCTGCACTGCGACGGGGCGCGCATCTGGAACGCTCACGTCGCCAGCGGTGTGCCGCTGGAGCGCTACGGCGCGCTGTTCGACTCCCTCTCGGTCTGCTTCTCCAAGGGCCTGGCGGCCCCGGTCGGCTCGGCGGTGGTCGGCAGCCGCGACCTGGTCGAACGGGCCAGGCAGGAGCGACAGCTGCTCGGCGGCGGCATGCGCCAGTCGGGCGTGCTCGCCGCCGCCGCGCTGGTCGCGCTCGACGAGATGGTCGACCGGCTCGCCGAGGACCACGCCAACGCCCGCCGCACCGCCGAGACCGTCGCCGCCGCCGTGCCGGGCAGCATCGACCTCGCCCAGGTGCAGACCAACATGGTGATGCTGTCGGCCGCCGCCTTCGGCACCGACGGTCCCGGGCTGGTCAAGCGGCTCGCCGACCTCGACGTGCTGGCCGGCGACAACGGCCCGGGCGTGGTCCGGCTGGTGTTCCACTACGAGGTCAGCGAGGCCGCCGCCGACCGGACGGCCAGCGCGATCGTGGCCGCGGCCGGATGAGCGCGCGGCGGGACGGCCGCTCCGGCGAGGCGGCCGGCTTCGGCGACGTCGCCCGGTCCGGCGAGGCGGCCGGCTTCGGCATCGCCGAGGTCGAGGCGGCCGCCGCCAGGATCGCCGGCCGGGTCCACCGGACCCCGGTGCTGCGCTCCCGCCTGCTCGACCGCGAGCTCGGCTGCGAGCTGGCGCTCAAGTCCGAGCACCTCCAGCGCGCCGGCGCCTTCAAGGCCAGGGGCGCGTTCAACGCCATGCTCTCGCTGAGCCCCGCGACCCGCGCCCGCGGCGTGATCGCGGTCAGCTCCGGCAACCACGGCCAGGCGGTCGCGCTCGCCGCCGCCGAGACCGGCTCCCACGCGGTGGTGGTGATGCCCGCCGACGCCAACCCGTCCAAGGTCGCCGCCACCCGCGGCTACGGCGCCGAGGTCATCCAGGAGGGCGTCAGCGTCCGCACCCGCGAGCAGGTGGTCAGGCGCCTGGCGGAGGAGCGCGGCCTGCACCTGGTCCACCCCTTCGACGACCTCGACGTGATGGCCGGCCAGGGCACCGCCGCGCTGGAGCTGCTCGAGGAGGTGCCCGACCTGGACATGGTGCTGGTGCCGGTCGGCGGCGGCGGGCTGATCAGCGGCACCGCCGCCGCGGTCAAGGGCCGCTCGCCGGCGACCCGGGTGGTGGGGGTCGAGCCGGCGGTCGCGGCGGACGCCCGCCAGTCGCTGCTCGAGGGCAGGCGCGTCGGGCTCTCCGAGCCCCCCGATACCATCGCCGACGGCGTCCGCTCGATGATGCTCGGCGAGCGGACCTTCGAGGTGATCCGTCGCCTGGTCGACGAGATCGTCACCGTGACCGAGGAGGAGCTGATCGACACGCTGGCGCTGGCGTGGTCGCGGACCAAGCAGCTGATCGAGCCGACCGCCGCGCTGCCGCTGGCCGCGCTGCGGACCGGCGCGGTCCACGCCAGGCGGGCCGGTGTCATCCTGTCGGGAGGAAACGTCCAGGCGACCGTGCTGGCCCGGTCGCTGCGAGAGGAGGCAGCCGATGGAGCCGCCCGCGAAGCGTGAGCCGACCGAGCGGAGCGACCGCACCCCGGTCCGCGCGTCCGACCAGGAGCGCGACGCGATCGTGCAGCGCCTTCAGGGCGCGTTCGTGGATGGTCGTATCGACGACGCCGAGTTCGACGAGCGGATGCGCGCCGCCCTGACCGCGCGCACCCGGACCGACCTCGACCGGGTCGTCGCCGACCTGCCCGCCGCCTCGGTGACGATCTCGCGGGTCCCGATCAAGACCTCCGGCAGGTTGATCCTGGCGATGAAGGGCGGGGTCAGCCGGGCCGGCCGCTGGCGCGTCCCGGGGCGCTTCAACGCGGTCGCCTACAAGGGCCGCTGCGAACTGGACCTGCGCGCCGCCGAGCTGACCTCCGACGAGACCTCGATCACCGCGGTCGCCTACAAGGGCAGGGTCGAGATCCTGGTGCCGCCGGGCGTCCGGGTCGACGTGCACGGCTGGTCGTACGGCGGCCAGTGGGCGGACCGGGTCCCCGACGACGACCTGGCGCCGGACGCGCCGGTCGTCCACGTCCGGGCGATCACCTACAAGGGCGTGGTCGAGGCCCGAACGACCCCGGCGCGGGGGCAGATCGCCCAGCGCTGATAGCGTTCTGCCCATGTCCGCCATCCGGAGTCGACCAGCCACCGGCGACCACCCGGTGTCGCCGTGGACACGGCGGTTCGTGTGGGTGTTCCTGGCCGCGTTCCTGATCGCCGGCGTGTTCGGCATCGAGGCCTGGCCGCTCACCGGCTGGCGGCTGTTCGCCGACGCCCGCACCGCCAGGCAGGCGAGCTTCGAGGCGTTCACCGTCGACGCCGCCGGACGCGAGCGGCCGATCCCCTTCGCCGGCCTCCCCGTCCGCTTCCGCGGCAACGTGCAGGTCCTCAAGGGCTACCAGGACCTCTCTCGGAGCCGGCAGGCAGAGGTCTGCTCGGCGTGGGCGGACGCCGTCAGGGCGCGCGGCGTCGACGTCCGCGAGGTGCGCATCTACCGGGTCGAGGTCGACGTCTCCAAGCGGCTGGGGAAGCGGGCCGCCCCGCCTCAGCGCACCCTCCGCTGGACCTGCGAGGATGGCACCGTGACCGCCGCGCCCGCCGGTCCCGCCGCACCCGCCGGTCCCGCCGGCGGGCCCTCCCAGGGAGGCCCGGGTGGCTAGCGTCCGCGCCTGGCCAGGCCGGGTCGAGAGCTGGCTGTTCCAGCCGGGCGACCCGCGGCGGCTGGCGGCGCTGCGGATCGGCCTGTGCGCGGTGCTCGCCGGCCGGCTGGCCTTCGGGCCGTACCTCGAGCTGGCTCACCAGCCGGCGGCGCTGTTCCGGCCGATCTCGTTCATGAAGCTGCTGCCGTCGATGCCGCCGCCGGCGTTCGTGGTGCCGGTCCAGGTGATCGCGGTGGCCGCGGCGCTGCTGGCGCTGGTCGGGCTGTGGACCCGCTTCGCGCTGCCGGTGGCCTGGCTCGCCGCCGTGCCGCTGGTGGCGATGACCTCGAGCCTCGGCAAGACGGTGCACAACGACGTCCTGCTGCTGCTCTGCCTGCTGCCGCTGGTGCCATCGGACGCTGGGGCCGCCTGGTCGCTCGACGCCTGGCGGAGGCGCGGCGGCGCGGCCGAGGTCTCGGCCCGCTTCGGCTGGCCTGTCCGGACCGCCATGGTGGTGGTCGCCGGCGCCTACTTCTTCTCCGGGTTCGGCAAGCTGCTGCACGCCGGGCCGGCATGGGTGACCAGCGGCAACCTGCGCTGGATCCTGTACGCGTCCAGCGACGCCCAGGCGCACCCCAACCCGGCGGCGCTGTTCGTCGCCGACCGGCCGTGGCTCGCGCACCTGCTGGCCCTCGGTTCGATCGCGATCGAGCTGGGATTCCCGCTGGTCCTGTGGCGGCCGCGGCTGGCATGGCTGTTCGTCCCGGCCGTGGTTTCGCTGCACGCCGGGATCTGGCTGGCCATGCGACTCAACTACTGGCCGATGGCGGCCACGGTGGTGATCGTGATGATCGACTGGCCGGCGCTGGCCGACCGCTGGCGGGCGGCGCGGCCACCGCCGCTCGGCGCCACCGGCGACCGGCCGCCCGCCTTCCGGAGCCCGGTCATCCGGCGCTGACCGCGACGGGACGGCGCGGACCCGCGGCACGGAACCGCGGCACGGGACCGCCGACACGGAACCGGGGCACACGGAACCGCCGGCAGGGAGCCGCGGCACACGGAACCGTCGGCACGTAATTCGGGTGCTTGGCCGGTCATGACGCTGTATGGTCGGGAACGTGGCATCGGGACCGGGATCGCATCGGCTACAGGCACTGTGGCGGATCCGATCCTATGTCCGCCCCTACCGGCGCCAGATGCTCACCATGTTCACGGCCGCCCTGCTCGGGGTCGGCGCCGGCATCGTCATCCCCCTCGTCACCAAGGCGATCGTCGACGGCCCGGTCGACCGCGGCGAGCGCAGCCTGCTGCTGCCGCTGGCGCTGGTCGGGTTCGGCCTCGGCGCGGTCGAGGCGCTGCTCACCTTCGTCCGGCGCTGGATCCAGGCGAACGCGGTGCTCGGGATGGAGACCGAGATCCGCAGCGACCTCTACCGCCACCTCCAGCGCCTGCCGGTCGCCTTCCACGACCGCTGGGAGTCTGGGCAGCTGCTGTCGCGAGCGGTCACCGACCTGAGCGTCATCCGTCGGTTCATCGGCTTCGGCCTGATCTTCCTGATCATCAACCTCCTCACCTACGCCACCGTGCTGGTGCTGCTGCTGCGGCTGTCGATCCCGCTCGGGCTGATCGTGCTGGTCTCGACGCTGCCGATCACCTGGATCTCGCGGAGCTGGAGCCGGCGGTACTTCGCCATCTCGCGGCGGGTCCAGGACCAGCAGGGCGACCTCGCCACCGTGGTCGAGGAGTCGGCGGTGGGCATCCGGATCGTCAAGTCGTTCGGCCGCCGCGAGCTGGTCGACGACCGCTTCGGCGAGGCCGCCGGGCGCCTCGCCGGCTCCTGGATCGACGCGGTCCGCCTGCGGGCTCGCTTCTGGACCCTGCTCGACGTGATCCCCAACCTCTCGCTGGCGGTCGTGCTCTGCGTCGGGGCGCTCGCGGTCGCCAAGGACGCCATGACCCTGGGCGGCCTGATCGCCTTCCTGTCGCTCCAGCTCCAGCTCGTCTGGCCGATCGACGCGCTCGGCTGGATCCTGGCGATCGGTCAGGAGGCCGCCACCGCCGCCGAGCGGGTCTACGAGGTGCTCGACACCCCGGTGGCGGTCACCGACGCGGCCGCGGCGATCACGCTCACCAGCTCGGTCGGGCACCTCCGCTTCGAGGGCGTCGGCTTCAGCTACCCCGGCAGCGACCACCCGGTGCTGCAGAACGTCGACCTCGACATCCGGCCAGGCGAGACGCTCGCCTTGGTCGGCGCGACCGGCTCGGGCAAGACCACGCTGGTGTCGCTGGTGCCGAGGCTCTACGACGCCACCGCGGGGCGCATCACCCTCGACGGCAACGACCTCCGCGACCTGCGGCTCGCGTCGCTGCGGCGGATGGTCGCGGTCGGCTTCGAGGAGCCGATCCTGTTCTCGGCCAGCGTCCGCGAGAACCTCATGCTCGGCGTCGCCGACGCCACCGAGGACGAGATCGCCGCCGCGCTCGAGGTCGCCAAGGCCGAGTTCGTCCTCGACCTGCCCTGGGGCCTGGACACCCGCATCGGCGAGCAGGGGCTCAGCCTCTCCGGCGGGCAGCGCCAGCGGCTCGCGCTCGCCCGCGCGGTGCTCGCCCGCCCGCGGGTCCTGGTCCTCGACGACCCGCTCTCGGCGCTGGACGTCCACACCGAGGCGCTGGTCGAAGAGGCGCTCGGCCGCGTGCTCGCCGGCACCACCAGCCTGCTGGTGGCGCACCGCCCGTCCACGCTCGCGCTGGCCGACCGGGTCGCGTTGCTGGAGGACGGCACCATCAGCGCCGTCGGCAGCCACAGCGAGCTGCTCGAATCGGTGCCCGCCTACCGCGAGATCCTCTCCCAGGACACCGAGAGCGCCGAGGCGGCCAGGCCGTGAGCCAGACCCTCGACCAGTGGCGCGGAGTCGCCGCCGAGAACGCCGACGACCTGCCCGGCGGGCTCGCGGTCCTGCTCCGCGCCCGCAGCCGTCGCCTGCTCGCAAGCCTGCTGCGACCGCGCCGCCGTCTCGCCGTCGCCGCCATCGCCGTGGTCCTGCTCGCCAACGGCGCCACCATGGCCGGGCCCTACCTGGTCAAGGTCGGCATCGACCGCGGCATCCCGCCGGTGGTCGCCGACGGCGACGTGCGCCCGCTGGCCGTGATCATCGCCCTGCTGGTCGCCGCCGCCCTGATCCAGTTCGTCAGCCAGCGCTGGTTCTTCCTGCTGGTCGGACGGCTCGGCCAGGAGTTCCTGTTCGACCTCCGCACCCGGGTGTTCGACCACTTCCAGCGGCTCAGCCTCTCGTTCCACGAGCGCTACACCTCGGGCCGGGTCATCTCCCGGCTCACCTCCGACATGGACGCGATCACCGAGGTGCTCGACGGCGGCCTCGAGGACCTCGCCACCGCGGTGCTGTCGATCGTCAGCATCGCGGTCATCATCCTGCTGCTCGACGTCCCGCTCGGCCTGGTCACGCTGGCGGTGTTCCCGCTGCTGGTGTGGCTGTCGCTATGGTTCCGGAGCCGCTCGGCGGCGGCCTACCGGCGCACCCGCGAGGCGATCGCGCTGGTGATCGTCCACTTCACCGAGTCGCTCGGCGGCATCCGCGCGGTCCAGGCGTTCCGCCGCGAGCCCAGGAACCAGGAGATCTTCGACGGGCTCAACCAGCGCTACCAGCGCGCCAACGGGCGCTCCTACCGGCTGCTGGCGATCTACGGCCCGGCCATCAAGCTGCTCGGCAACACCACCATCGCGGTGGTTCTGCTCTACGGCGGCCAGCGCGTGCTCGACCATCGGATGACCGTGGGCGTGCTCGCCGCCTTCCTGCTGTACCTGCGCCGGTTCTTCGACCCGATGCAGGAGCTGAGCCAGTTCTACAACTCGCTCCAGTCCGGCGGTGCCGCGGTCGAGAAGCTCGCCGGCGTGCTCGAGGAGCCGCCCTCGGTCCCCGAGCCCGCCCGGCCGGTCCCGCTCACGGCCGCGGCCGGCGCGGTCCACTTCGACCGGGTCCGATTCGGCTACCGCGGCGACCGCCCGGTGCTCCCGCGGCTCGACCTGGAGATCCCCGCCGGCCAGACGGTCGCGCTGGTCGGCGCCACGGGCGCGGGCAAGACCACCATCGCCCGCCTGCTCGCCCGCTTCTACGACCCGGTCGAGGGCAGGGTCACGCTCGACGGCGTGGACCTCCGCCAGCTCTCCGAGCGGGACCTGCGCCGCGCGGTGGTGATCGTCACCCAGGAGAACTTTCTCTTCAGCGGCACCGTGGCGGACAACATCGCCTTCGGCCGGCCCGGCGCCAGTCGTGCCGAGATCGAGGCGGCCGCGCAGGCGATCGGCGCCCACCAGTTCATCGCCGCGCTGCCGGACGGCTACGACACCGACGTGCGCAAGCGCGGCGGCCGGCTGTCGGCGGGGCAGCGGCAGCTGGTGGCGTTCGCCCGCGCGTTCCTCGCCGACCCGGCGGTGCTGATCCTCGATGAGGCCACCTCGTCGCTTGACGTGCCCAGCGAGCGGCAGGTGCAGCGTGCCCTGCGCACGATCCTGGCCGAGCGGACCGCGCTGATCATCGCGCACCGCCTGTCCACGGTGGAGATCGCCGACCGGGTGCTGGTGCTCGACCACGGCGTGATCGTCGAGGACGGCGGTCCCGACGACCTGGTCCGCGCCACCGGCCGGTACGCCGACCTCCGCCAGGCCTGGCTCGACAGTCTGGTCTGAGCCGGCTATCGCGGAATGCCGCGATCGGAGCCAGCGGTTCCCGACCAGCTCAGCCGCGGTGGCCGGCGACGCCTACGCCCGCGTGCGTAGCACCGTGCCGTCACAGACACAAGCCGCGACGCAGCAGGTGTCGTCCGGCAACCGACGACCCGCGGACCGCCGCTTGGAAGCATCGGGACCGGCCCGGCCATCAGCGATCGGTCCCCTCGGGCCCACCGGAACAAGGAGTCCCAATGCTGCTGACAACCTCGCCTTCGCTCACCGCCCGGCTCCGGCGCCTCCGCGACGCCGTCGATGGTCGGGTGATCACGCCGGACGACGCCACCTACGACGCAACCCGGACCGTCTTCGGCGGGAACGGCCGCCGGCCCGCCGCGATCGTCCGGGTCGCCAACGCCAAGGACGTCTCGCGGGTGATCGAACTGGCCCGCGACACGGGAGTGGAGCTCGCCGTGCGCGGCGGCGGCCACAGCATGGCCGGCCACAGCACCACCGACGGCGGGATCGTCCTCGACCTCCGGGACCTGAAGGCCATGGAGATCGAGGCGGGAGGCCGCACCGCGTGGACGGAGGCCGGGCTGACCACCGGGGAGTACACCAGCGCCGCGGCCGAGCACGGCCTGGCCACCGGCTTGGGCGACACCGGCTCGGTGGGGGTCGGCGGGATCACGCTGGGCGGCGGCGTCGGGTTCCTGGTCCGAAAGCACGGGCTGACCATCGACCACCTGCTCGCCGCCGAGGTGGTGACCGCGGACGGACGGCTCCTGCGGGTCGACGCCGAGACGCACCCGGACCTGTTCTGGGCGATTCGCGGCGGCGGTGGGAACTTCGGCGTCGCCACCCGCTTCCGGTTCCGGCTGCACACGCTGAAGCGGATCGTGGGCGGCATGCTGCTGCTCCCGGCCACGCCGCGGCTCATCACGTCCCTGGTCGAGCTCGCGGACGCGGCCCCCGAGGAGCTGTCGGTCATCGCCAACATCGCGCCGGCGCCGCCCATGCCGCTGGTGGCGGCGGAGGACCACGGCCGGCCGGTGATCATGGCCCTGATGGTCCACGCCGGTGGGGTCGAGGACGGCGAGCGTTCGATCGCGCCGTTCCGCGCCCTGGCGCGGCCGATCGCCGACACGATCCACCCGATGCGCTACCCGGAGATGTTCCAGCCGGCCGACGAGAGCCAAGAGGTGGCGATGGCGATTCGCACTCTGTTCGTCGACGCCGTCGATCGCGAGGCGGCCGAGGCGATCGTCGGGAACCTGGAGGCCGGTACCGCGCCGATGCCGGCGGTGCAGATCCGGGTGCTGGGCGGTGCCATGGCCCGCGTGCCGGACGAGGCCACCGCGTTCGCCCACCGCCGGCGAAGGGTCATGGTGAACGTCGCCGCCATGTATCGGCACTCCGATGAGGCCGCGACCCACCAGCGATGGGCGACCGAGCTGGCGGCCACCCTTCACCGGGGCGAGCCCGGCGCGTACGTCAACTTCATGGGCCAGGAGGGGACCGCCGGAGCTCGCCAGGCCTACCCAGGCCCCACCTGGGACCGCCTCGTCGCCATCAAGCGCCGGCACGACCCGACCAACCTCTTCCGCCGGAACCAGAACATCCCACCGGCTGACGAGTGCTGAATGTGCGGGAGCCAGCCTCTAGAGCCAGTCCTTGCGGCGGAAGTAGAGCCACAGGCCGCCGGCGGCGACCACCATCAGGCCGAGCGCGTAGAAGTAGCCGAAGCTCCACCTCAGCTCGGGCATATGCTCGAAGTTCATCCCGTAGATGCCGGTGACCAGGGTGATCGCGGCGAAGATCGCGGCGTAGGCGGTGAGGCTCCGGGCCACCTCGTTGACCCGGTTGGAGGCCATGGTCAGGTTGACGTCGAGCGCGTTGGAGCTGAGGTCCTGGTAGTCCTCGACCTGCTCGACCACCCGGATCAGGTGGTCGTAGACGTCCTGGAGGTAGCGCTGGGCCTCGCGGCTGAAGAAGCCGAGGTCGCGGCGCAGCAGCACCACCATGGCGTCGCGCATCGGGCCGCTGAGCCGCCGGATCGCGATCAGCTCCTTGCGGACCTGGAAGATGGTGGTCGAGACGTAGGTGGGGCGGCGGTTCTCGAAGATCGCCTGCTCCAGGTCCTCGATCCGCTCGCCGATCTGGTCGAGCGCCGGGAAGAAGGTGTCGACCAGCTCGTCGAGGACCACGTAGAGCAGGAACCCGGAACCGGACCTGAGCATCTCCGGGTGGGCGCCGACCCGGCGGGCGGTCTCCTGGCTGTCGAGCGGCTCGCCGCCGTGGACGGTGATCAGCCAGCCGCGTCCGGCGAGGATGTCGAGCTCGTGGAGCTCGGCGATGCCGTCAGGGTCGGGGAGCTTGGCGCCGTAGGACACCACCAGCAGGTACTCGCCGTTCTCCTCGAGCTTGGGGCGCTGGTGGCTGGTGGCGCACTCGTTGAGGGTCGAGACGTCGACCGAGAATTCCTCTGCGATCTTGGCCAGCTCGGCCCCGCTGGGCGAGACCATGTCGACCCAGACCACGGTGCCCTTCTCGGTCCGCGCCTCGGAGAGGCTGTCGAGGTCGACGTCGCGCGCTTCCCGACCCTGGCGGAACACGTGGACCCGGATCATGGCTTGCTCCTGGACTCCTGAACGGCTCGAATCACTCGAAGGCTTCGTCGGCGCGGCCGGGCAGGCTCGGCTGCCGGCCCAGCTCGGCGACCAGCATGCCGGCGAGGATGCAGCATGCGCCGGCCCATCCTCGCGCCGAGAGGTGCTCGCCCGCGAGCAGGAAGCCGAAGAGCCCGGCGAAGACCGGCTCCATGGTCAGGATCACGGCGGTCTTGGTCGGCGAGACGACCTGCTGGGCGCGGGTCTGGACCAGGAAGCCGACGGCGGAGGCGAGCACGGCGGTGATCGCCAGCGCCAGCCACACCTGGGCGCCGTGCGGCGCGACCAGCTCGCCGGCCGCGCCGCTCCAGCCCAGCGACAGCAGGCCGCAGGTGCCGAGCTGGACGATCGCGAGCTGGTAGCTGGAGTAGCGGGGGGCGAAGCGGCCGAGCAGCAGGATGTGGATCGCGAAGGCGACCGCGCAGCCCAGCACCAGCGCGTCGCCACGGCGCACCTCGAGGGTCTGGACGGAGAGCAGTGCGAGCCCGGCGAAGGCGAGCACGGCGCCAAGCGCCGGCCACAGCCCCGGGCGCTCGCGCAGCACGACCGCGGCGAGCAGCGGGGTCAGCACCACCGACAGTCCGGTGATGAAGCCGGCGTTGGAGGCGGTGGTGTACTGGAGCCCGACCGTCTGGAAGGCGTAGCCGGCGAACAGCGCGACGCCGATGACCATCCCCGCCGGCAGCATCCCCCGCGGCCGCACCGCCAGCGCGCGGGGCCGCAGCAGGGCCAGCAGGACCGCCGCCGCCAGGAACCGGTAGGCGACGAAGGCGGACGGCGGGGTCGAGACGACCGCGTCCCTGACCACGACAAAGGTCGCCCCCCAGACCCCGGTGACGGCGACCAGCGCCAGCACCCAGGGGGAGGAGGCCGTGCGCGGGGCGGTCTCGGCGGCTGCAGGGTTGGGGAGCGGCCGCGCTGGTCCGGTCGGTCGCATGCCGACCAGGATGCCATGCGGCCGCCGGGGGCGGCGGCCGTGCTGAGCGGCCGTGCTGAGCGGCCATGCTCAGTGGCGGGCGAGCAGTCCCTCGGCGCGGAGGGCCGCCAGCGCGACCCGCGGCAGGTCCTCCATCGCCTCGCAGGCCAGGTACCTCGGCGCCCAGCGCGGCCGGAACTTCTTGTTGAAGCGGTACAGCGACTCGATCTGGAAGCGGCCCGAGAGGCGGTGGAGGACCCGCAAGCCGAGCCGGGCCGTCAGCGGCGCGTCGGCGACCGCGCCGGCCTCCAGCAACGCCCGCAGGAACGAGAAGTTCAGCGACATGCGCCGCACGCCCAGCCCGGGCAGGCGCAGCGCCGCCTCGGCGATCAGGAAGTCGTTGAGAATCCCCGGCGATCCCGGCTCATGCCGCATCACGTCCAGGCTGGCACCTTCCTTGCCCCACGGGACGAACTGGAGGAAGCCGAGCGCGCGCCCGTCGGCGGCGCGGCCCAAGACCAGGATCGCGCGGTCGTCGCGCTCGTCGAACAGGCGCCCGAGCGCCATCGAGAAACCACGCTCGGCGGCGCCGCCCCGCCAGCGGTTCGAGATCGCCCGCAGCTCGGCGCGGCACGCCTCGTCCAGGTCGCCGGCGCGGGCGACCTGGCAGGTGATCCCCGCCCGAAGCGCCCGGTTCCGGCTCTGCCGCACGATCCGCATCGGACGGCCCTCGAGGTTGAAATCGTCCAGCTCGATCACCGCCTCGTCACCGAGGTAGATGGTGCGAAGCCCGGCGTGCGCGTAGCGGACCGCCGCCTTGGCGCCGCAGCCGAGGGCGGCGGCGACCCGGCCTTGGCGGACGGCCTCCGCCCGGAATGTCTCGATCGCCAGCGCCCAGTCCCGTTCGGGCCCGAGCGGGTCGCCGGCCGCCAGCGCCACCGTGCCGACCCCGCGGTAGGAGACCAGCGCCTCGCCGGCGCGCACCGCGGCGCGATCGTCCCTGGTCGCGAAGTAGGCCAGCGAGTCGGTCGAGGCGGCGGCCAACTCGGCCAGCTGGTCGCGGCCGGGCGCGTCGCCGCCGGCCCGTCTCGTCGGCGCCAGCAGCCGCGCCACCACGACGGCGGCGCCCGTGAACAGCACCGCGGCGACCGACGCGGGGAAGGCGCGCCCGAAGCGCCCGTGCAACGGCACCGAGGCGCCGAGGCCGATGGCCATGTGCGCGGACTGCACGACCAGTCCCTTGATGCCGAGGTCCTCGGCGACGTCGCGGCGGTTCGCCAGCAGCCCGGCCACGCCGTAGGAGAGGGTGACGACCGGGACGAACACCGCCGGCCACAGCGCCGGGGCGCGCTCGCCCGGCCCGAGCCTGGCGGTGAACTGGTGGCCGCGGCCGACAAGCAACCCGGCCAGGAACGCCTCCAGCAGGGCGGCGCCGAGGTCCAGGCCCTTGACCAGGTGGAAGACGGCGCTGCCACAGAGCAGCGCGACGGTCACCAGGTAGGCGGAGCGGCGGTGGCGGCGCATGCCCCCGGCCAGCAGGAGCAGCCCGATGCCGGCGGCGGCGGTGAGCGCGGTGGCGCCGGCCGCGACCGCTCCGGGCACCAGCGCGTCGACCAGCTCCAGGCGCAGCCGGCCGCCGGGCAGCACGACCGAGGCGAGATTGAGAAGCCCCGCCAGGAGCATCAGTGCAGCGGCGGCCCGCGCCGTACGGTCCGAGCGGGCCGCCGGGTCAGTGCGAACGGGCCGGGTGGTGGCGGAGAGGCCACCCGGCCCGCCCGGTTCCGCGCCGCCGACGACGCGATCCGCCAGCATCGTCAGGTGCACTACCTTGGAGAAAGAGAGGTGGCTTCGCGACCCGCATGTAACAGTCGGCTCCATGAGAGCACGGTGAGGATGAGATGGAGCTTCCGAAACGGGCGGAATGCCACGTATGTGACGCTGCTCTAATACAGGGTCTCATGACACTCTCATGGTTTTGCCGCTTGAGTTGACGAAACGGTCCGAGGGAGGTGGGGCCATGCGCGTTCTGATCGTCGAGGACGAGGTCAAGATGGCCCGTGCGTTGCGGCGTGGGCTCGAG
>JBEDUQ010000373.1:0-5931 GCA_040414855.1 Actinomycetota bacterium | reverse complement strand
GTAGTCCGACGTGCCGGCGCGGGCGGTCGCTTCGGCCAGTCAGTCGCGCGGCGCGATGATCTCGTGAATGACCGAGTTGTCCTCGTCCCCGAGGCCGCGCTCGACCGCTTCGCGATACAGGTTCGCGAGCGCGCCGCTGAGCGGCAGGTCGACGCCGTTGGCGGCGGCCGCCTCTCTGGCCAGGCGGACGTCCTTGCCCGCGAGGGCGGCGGCGAACGAGGTCGGGTACTTCCGCTGGATCATCAGCTCGCCCTTCATTCGCGCGTAGGGCAAGCCCAGCGGGCCGCCGTCGATGGTGTGGAGGAACAGCTCGGGATCGATCTCGAGCCCGCGGGCGAGCGCGATCGTCTCGGCCAGCACGCCCGCCACGCCGTTCACCCAGGTGTTGGCCACCAGCTTGAGCCTGGTGCCCTCTCCGGCCTCCCCCGCCCAGATGGTCCGCGACCCGATCGCGTCGAAGATCGGCTCACACCTGGCTTGGTCCGACTCCGGTCCGGACGCCAGGATCGTCAGCTCACCTCGCTCGGCCGGAACCTTGCTGCCAAGCACCGGAGCGTCGACGAACTCGACTCCGTGGTCGCGAGCGAGGCCCGCGAACCGCTGGGTGTCGTCCACGCCGATAGTGCTCGACTGGACCCACAGACAGCCCTCGCCGAGCACCGGGAGCGCGCCGTCGGGACCGTTCATGGCCGCGTCGAGCGCCGAGCCGTGCCTCAGCATGGTCAGCACAACGCTGGCGCCGGTGACCGCGGCGGCTGGCGACTCGACCACGGTCGCTCCTGCCTCGGCGAGCGGAGCGGCTCTTGCGAAGGTCCGGTTCCAGGCACGGACAGGGAAGCCGGCAGCGAGCAGGTTCCGCCCCATGCCCGTCCCCATCGTTCCCGTGCCCAGCAGGGCGATCGTTTCCCGGTCTGGCATGGTTCCCCCCGATTCGGCTCCTACAGCTCGGCCAGCGCCCTCCGGTACTCGTCGGGGTCGCGCGGCTCGCTCGGCTGGTGGACGGTCGTGTGGCGGACGACGCCCTGCTTGTCGACGATGAAGGTCCCGCGGATGGCGAAGCCACGCTCGTCGTTGAAGACGCCATACGACCTGGCGACGTCGCCGTGCGGCCAGAAATCACTGAGCAGCTCGAACCTGTAGCCCTCACGCTCGGCGAACGCCTTGAGCACGTACGGCGAGTCGACCGATACCGCCAGCGTCGTGGTGTCGTCGTTCTCGAAGCTGGGCAGGTCGTCCCTGAGCTGGCAGAGCTCGCTGGTGCAGATGCCCGAGAACGCGAGCGGATAGAACACCACCATCACGTTCTTGCTACCGCGAAAGTCCGAGAGCCGGCGCAGCTGGCCGTTCTGGTCCTTGAGTTCGAAATCCGGTGCTTCCTCGCCGACCTGGATGGACATGGGCGCCCGCGATCCTTTCTCTTCGCGCCGGTGAGCGACCGGCGGCGTCGACCGAGCGGTCTTCAAGCAGCCTACCGCCGCCTTCCCGGGCATCGCCGCCGTCCCCCATGTGGGCTACAGCCTTGGCGCCATAGCGCTACGACCATTTGTCGATAAGAATCTACGCTCGATTGCCTATGTTTTCCGGCAAAACGGTCAGAAGAAGGATTGACTGCAAAGTCGCCAGTCTGGCAGAGTCCGTTTCACCGGCAGCGTGGGGTGGCCTCGCGAACCGGTGGACGGCAGGTCGGGCGCCGGGGCGTCGGACCGGGCGCAACGGTCCCATCCGGGGGTCGTGCGCCGACCGCCGGGGCGACGTGGCCCTCTCTGGCGGTGCGGCTCGCTCTCCAAAGCGGGTCGAGGGGCGCCGTTCGGGGTGAAGGGCCCCGAGGAGAACCACGGGTGGCGATCCGTGGGCTGACTCGGGGCCTTTTCCTGTGCCGCGTCAGGGGACGGCCGGCGCGTCGACGATGCTGAGGGTCGAGCCGGCTCGCCCGCGAGTGACCGCAAGCACCTCGGCGAGGATCGACAGCGCGATCTCCGGCGGCACCTTGGCCCCGAGGTCGAGCCCGGTCGGGCTGTGGAGCCGGCCAAGGTCCATTCCCGCCTCCCGGAGGCGGGCCACGAATCCCGGCGTGTGCCGCCGGCTTCCCATCACGCCGATGTAGCCCGCGTCGCCGGCGAGCGCCTCGGTCAAGGAGGGGACGAGGCCGGGGTCGTCGTGGTCCACGAACACCACCGCGTCGCTCGGCCCGAGCCCGTCGATCGCGGCGGCGAACGTGTCGGTACCTGGCGCCTCGGCCCGCACTGCCATCCCGACGACCTCGCCGATCGTTGCCAGCGCCTCCGCCACCGGTCCGCCGCTGCCGACCACCAGCCGTGGCCTGCCGCCGAAGGCCTCCAGGAAGACCTCGACCACACCCTCGCCCGGCTCGCCCTCGAAGCTGGTGTAGCGCTGGACAGTCGAGCGATCGCCCGCCTCCAGCAGCGCCCGGGTGTCGCGGCCGCCGCGACGGTCCAGGCCGTTGCAGCCGATCGTGCCCGCGAGCAACGCGCCGTCCGGCCCGAACAGCGCCCGGTTGCCCGGCGCCGAAGGAGGGTCGCCCTCGGTCCGGACCGTCGTCGCCATCACCACCGACCGCCCCTGCCGGCGGGCGTCCGCCAGCGCCTCGAGCACGTCTCCACTCATCGCGCCCGCCTCCCGCCAGATCGCCAACCCGAGACGCAAAGGGTACCCGAGGGAACTGGCGCAGGATCGGCTCCCGGCCGGTCGCCGGTCGCCGGGCGCCCGGGCCTCGGTCGGGTCTGCTTGGGGTTCCTCGGGCGTCGCGTCGCGACCGGTCGGGCGATTGTCTTGAACGCGGCCGGCACCGCGGCACCTGGCGGCGCCGCCAGGCGCCACCGCCCGGCGAGCGACCGGTCTTGGACCGCTCCGGTGTCAGGGCTCGTGGCGCCGCAGTCCGCGTTGGTGGGTGACGTGTTCGGCGGGTTCGCGGCCCAGCCCAGACCGCTGGATCACGTGGTACTGGTCGGAGCGAGCCGAGCGACCGGGCGGCGATCGGCGGTCAGGCGGGCGGCGGCGTCGCGGCTGGCGTGCAGCAGGCGCAGGAACTCGTCACGCGGCATCGGGCGGGCGCCGAGGCTCGCCAGATGGTCGGTCACCATCTGGACATCGACCAACAGCCCGCCGGCCTCCGCGAGCCGGTCGACCAGGTCGACCAGCGCGACCTTCGAGGCGTCGGTGGCGTGATGGAACATCGACTCGCCGGTGAACACGCCGCCGACGCCGACCCCGTACAGGCCTCCAACCAGCTCGTCGCGGTGCCAGACCTCGAGGCTGTGGGCGTGCCCGAGCCGGTGCAGCCGCAGATAGCCGGCGCGCATCTCGGGGGTGATCCAGGTGCCTTCCGGACGATCCAGCTCCGCGCAGGCGGTCACCACCGCCTCGAACGCCGCGTCCACCGTCGTCTCCCAACCACAGCGACGGAGCCGCTGCCGCAGCGAGCGGGACGTCCGCAATCCGTCGAGCGAGATCACCCCGCGCGGGTCGGGCGAGAACCACGGCAGCGGCAGCCCCGGGTGCGGCCAGGGGAAGAGGCCCTGCCGGTAGGCGTACAGCAGCGTCTCCGGCGCCAGGTCGGCGCCGAAGCCCACCAGCCCGTCGCCGTCGGCGGTCGCCGGATCAGGAAAGCGCCACCGGCAGGTGTCCTCGATGGCCATGGCCACTCCGGTCCTCCGCTCGCGCACCGGACGTTGGTACTTGCCGCGCCCGGTTGGCTGCTCCGCTGCTCGGTCCCTCGCGACCATACGGTAACGTCGCCGCATGGACATCGCGGATTTCGAGCTGGAGCGCTACCTCGCCAGGTGGGAGTTCAACGTCCCCCACCTCCTCTGCGCCAGTGACCCCGAGCCGGTCTCCATGCGCAAGCTGCTCGAGCTGGCCGATCCGGAGACGGAGCGGCTCTGGGGTGATCTGGCCCTCGGCTACACCGAATCGGCGGGCCATCCCCTGCTGCGCGCCGAGATCGCCAAGACCTACGAGAATGTCGACCCCGAACAGGTGCTGGTGTGCTCCGGCGCACAGGAGGCGATCTTCATCGCCCTCAGCACTATGCTCGGACGCGGGGACCACACCGTGGTGGTGTGGCCGAGCTATCAGTCGCTGCACGAGGTCGCGCGAGCGTCCGGCGCGGACGTGACCCTGCTCCCGCTGGAGCACGACGAAGGCTGGGCGCTCGACCTGGACCGGCTGCGGGCCGCACTCCGCCCGACCACCAAGGCCGTAGTCGTGAACTTCCCGCACAGCCCCACCGGCGCGCTGCCGCCGCGCTCCACGCTCGAAGCGCTCGTCGAGATGGTCGAGCGCCACGGCGCCTGGCTGGTGGCCGACGAGGTCTACCGCCTCCTCGAGCTGGACCCGGCCGAGCGCTGGCCAGCCGCGGTCGACTGCTCGCGGCGGGCCATCAGCATCGACGTGATGACCAAGTCGTTCGGCCTCGGCGGGTTGCGCATCGGCTGGATCGCCTGCCGCGATCGGGAACTGCTCGGCCGCCTGCTCGCGCGCAAGGACTACACCACCATCTGCAACAGCGCACCCAGCGAGATCCTCGCCATCATCGGGCTCCGCGCCGCGGACCGCCTGCTCGACCGGACCATGACCATCGTTCGGGCCAATCTGGCTGAGCTGGACCGGTTCTTCGAGCAACAGTCCAGCTGGATCGAGTGGGTTCGTCCCCGCGCCTCCACCATCGGCTTCCCGCGGCTGAGGTCCGGCATCGATGCCGATGCCTTCGCGGCTTCCCTGGTGGAGGCCGAGGGCGTCCTGCTGCTGCCCGGCAGCATCTTCGGCCACAAGGGCAACCACGTTCGCATCGGCTTCGGCCGCCGCGACCTCCCCGAGGGCCTCCCCCCACTCGCCCGCTTCGCCGCGAGCTACGCGGCCGAGCTTGAACCACGGTAGCGTTTGCCGTCGACATCCCGTTGCCTTGGCTAAGCCTGAATCCACCGACGCCCGAATTCCTGGCGAGTTGGAGTGCTTGCGTGAGGGTTCGAAGAGGGTTGCGGGGTGTCCTGGGGCCTGATCGGGACGGCGTGGCAGCCGGTTTAAGGCGATCGGGAGGACGCGGGCCGCTGGCCGGGTGCGCCACGGGCAGGCTGACGCTGGCCCGGTCGGGGAAGCCCAGGCCTGGGAGCTTGTGCGGCGCGGCAGTGGAGGGTCAGGTCAGGTGGCGTAGGGGATGCAGCGCAGTCGCGCCATGGCAAGCTCAAACCATGGGACCCAGGGCCAGCCGGCGGGCAGATGCAGCCTGCAGCGTCTGGCGGAGCGGGTCAGCCGGCCGGGCAGGTTGAGCAGGGTGCGGCGCAGGGTCTTGGCCACCACCAGCTCCTGACGTGCGCCCAGTCCGATGGTGGCGATCCAGCGCAGCAGGTTGTGCGCCAGGGTGGCGATCGCAAGCCAGGCGGCGTTTGCGTTGAACTTGCCCGAAGGGCAGTGCCGCAGCCCGACCCGTTCTTTGAGGTCGCGGATGCAGAGCTCGACGACTGCGTGGCGGCGGTGATCTTGGTCCAGCCACACGGTGGTGCCCACCCGGTCGGTGACAAAGGCGTGGTAGCGCCGGTTGGGAAACGGCTCGGCCTGGGCGCCGATCAGGCGGCTGCGGCGCACGATCAGCCGGTCCCTCTGGTAGCGGGTCTCGGCGACCTGCGCCAGGCCGGTGTCGGGATAGACGATGTCGACCCATGCCTGCTCGTCGATGGTGGCGATCGCGGCGCGGATCGGCTTGGTCTGCCGCACGGTGATCGAGTAGCGGATCTGGTGGCGATGGCAGGCGCGGATGGTCTTGGCCGACCAGAAGCCCTGGTCGGCGCGCATGGTCAGCTCCCCCGACGCGCCAGCCCGCCGGACCCGTCCCGCCACCTCGTCGACAAAGCGGGGCGCGCCGCGGGCGGTGTTGGCCGAGCCCTTGCGCTGGCGGGCGTGCAGCACCTCGCCGCT
>JBEDUQ010000372.1:0-5550 GCA_040414855.1 Actinomycetota bacterium | reverse complement strand
CCGAGACCTCCGTGCAGGAGCTGACCGACCTGGTGGTCGCGGAGTACCGGGCCACCCGCACCCGCCAGTGAGCCGGTGAGGCGGTGATGCGCGCGTTCGTGGTCGCCGCCCCGGGCAGGTTCGCCGTCGAGGAGGTCGACGAGCCGCGGCCGGGTCCCGGCGAGGTCGCCGTCGAGGTCGAAGCGACCGGTATCTGCGGCTCCGACCTGGAGCTGCTCGACGGCACCCGGCCCGCGGCCTACGTACGCTACCCGGTGATCCCCGGGCACGAGTGGGCCGGGCGCGTGGTGGAGGTCGGTCCCGGCGTGGCCGGGCTCGCGCCTGGCGACCCGGTGGTCGCCGAGGGGCTGCGTTCCTGCGGGGTCTGCCCGCGCTGCGCCGAGGGCCGCACCAACCTGTGCACAGCCCCGTACGCGGAGACCGGCTTCACCCATCCGGGCGCGCTGGCCGAGCGGGTGGTGGTCCCCGCCCGGCTGGTCCACCGCCTGCCGGCGGGGCGGCCGCTCGAGCTCGCGGCGCTGCTGGAGCCGGCGGCATGCGTCGCCAACGGGCTGCTGGAGGCCGGCATGCCACGGCCGGGGTCGCGGCTGGCGGTGGTCGGCGACGGGCCGCTCGGGCTGCTCGGCCTGCTGCTGTTGCGGACCATGTCGCCGGCCGAGCTGGTGCTGGTCTCGCGGCGGCCGGCGCGGGGGCTGGCCGGCAAGGACTGCGGCGCCACCCTGGTGGTCGACTCCAAGGACGCGGCCGCGCTGGCCGACCTGGCCGGGCGGTTCGACCTGGTGGTCGACACCACCAGCACCCCCGAGGGGCCGGCGTCGACGCTGGGACTGCTCCGGCGCGGCGGCACCGCGGTCCTGCTCGGCATCTCGGGCGAGGGCAAGGCGACCATCGACCCCGACACCATCACCCTCGGCCATCTCCGGGTCTACGGCATCTTCGCGGCGTCGCGGGCTGCGTGGCAGTGGGCGGTCCAGCTCTTCGCGACCGGGGGGCTCGACCCCGCGCCGCTGGTCACCCACCGGTTCGCGCTCGACGACCTGCCGGAGGCGCTGGAGACGCTGCGGTCGCCCTCCGGCGGCGCCATCAAGGTCCTGGTCCGCCCCGGCGCCGTCCAGCCCGGCGACGTCCGGCCCGGCGGTGTCCAGTCCGGCGGCGTCCAGCCCCTCGGCGTTCGGCCGGGCGACGTCCAGTCCGGCGGCGCCATCCCGTAAGCTCCAGGATCACGAACACCATTCGAGATTTCGTAGCTTCGAGAAGGGAGCGCGGCGATGGACGACGGCCAGGGAGATGGCGCGGCGAGGGCCCGGCCCTGGGCGCCCGGCTCGGTCGCGCCGCCGGGGCGCGCGAGCTCGACAAGGGAGTTCCTGCGCGGGATGGGGCTGCCCGGTCGTGACCCGGGCGAGCTGCCGTCCTCGACCAAGCGCTTCCCCGACGGCGCCAGCCACCGGCTCGAGATCCCGTCGGTCGAGGGCCCGGGGCCGTTCCGGGCGGTGCTGGCGGCCGCCGAGGAGCACGGCGTCCGGGTCGACCGGATCAGCCAGGGGAGCGGCATGATGCTGCTCACCGACGAGGAGATCGCGGAGATGGTGGCGCTCGGCCGCCAGCGCGCGGTCGAGGTCTGCCTGTTCGTCGGCCCCCGCGGCGGCTGGGACGTCGGCGTGCAGGTCACCGCCCGCTCCGGCGCCGCCGCCGCCGGCGTGCTGCGCGGCACCGAGCAGCTCGTGTTCGCGGTCGAGGACGTCCGCCACGGCTGCGAGCTGGGGGTCCGCGGCATCCTGGTGTCCGACGTCGGCCAGCTCTGGGTGCTCGACCGGATGAAGCGCGTCGGCGAGCTGCCGGAGGACCTGATCATCAAGGCGTCGATCTCGATGCCGACCGCCAACCCCGCCAGCGCCCGCGTCCTGGAGGACCTCGGCGTGACGACCATCAACCTCCCGCTGGACCTGAGCCTCGCCCAGGTCGCCGCGATCCGGCAGGCCGTCGACGTGCCGCTCGACCTGTATGTCGAGGGCGCCGACGACTTCGGCGGGGTGGTCCGCTATTACGAGATCCCCGAGATCGTACGGGTCGCCGCCCCCGTCCACCTCAAGTTCACGGTCCGCAACGCCCCTGGCCTCTACCCCAGCGGCGAGCACCTCGCCGACCTCGCCGTCCGCACCGCCCGCGAGCGCGTCCGCCGCGCCGCCATCGGTCTCGCCCTCCTCGCCCGCTACGAAGAGGCCGCGGAGTCGATCGTCAACGCCTCGCCCAACTGATCGGGGCTGCCAGGAACCCCGCGACGCGCGGTCAGGCCGAGAGCAGGTCGTAGTTGGCGACGCGCTCCGCCGCGTCCGCGGTCGTGCGCGTGACCGTGGAGGGTTGCGAGGAGAGCGGCGTCACCTTGGCCTCGGTTCCAGCCGAGCGGGGAGCCGGAAGCCGCAGCGCCACCTCGTGCTCCACGAGGTCGCGGACCCACGAGCTGACGGTCTTGCCTTCGCGGGCCGCGAGGATCTTCACCTTCGCGATGATCTCAGGGCGGAAGCGGATCGGAACGTGCGCGCTCAGCGGCCTCCTGGACCGTCGACGGCCCGGGCCAGCCGGCTCCTGGTTTTCTGGGTCCTCGTAGTACGCGTACGCCTCCGCATCATCCATCGTTATCGTCACCACCGTTCCTCGAGATAGCGCTGCCGCAGCCGCTGCCCCGCCCGGTACAGGCCGATCGGCCGCGCCTTGGTCACGTCTCCGGACCTCGGCTTCGCCAGGGGCACCATCAGGACCTCGCCGCCGGGGACCTCCGCGACCATGAGCCAGTCCGCATCTCCCTTCTCGGCCGCTGGAAAGAAGAGGGGATCGTTGAACCAGACGTCATAGAGGTCGTCTTCGCTCAGCGTTCCATGCGAGAACAGATGCGGTCGGTTGCCATGGTCCAGCTCGAACGGATCCTGGTCGTCCAACAGCTCGAAGTCGAAGCGGTCCTGCGGCGGCATGTGTTACACTGTACCACATGAAGGTTACCACAGCGATGCTGGCGGACGCGGCGGTTGTGCAGGGGGGCAAGCTCTATATCCACGGTGGGGGCTGGGACGCGCTCTGGGTCGAGACGCTCCCCGCGACCCAGCCCGCGATGGCGTTCGCGTGGATCTTCCAGGTGGAGTACGGCGAGGCGCTGAAGGAGATCCGCTTCGTCGTCGATCTGGTCGACGAGGACGACACCCCGGCCGGACCTCGCCTGGAGGCCGCCCTCAACGCAGGCCATCCCCCTGGCTCACGACCGGGCGCTCCGGTCTTCATCCCCCTGCAATGGACGCTGAACCTCATCGAGTTCGCCCACGCCGGTGGCTATCGGGTACGCCTGAGCGTCGGCGACCGCGAGCTCGCGTCGGTCCCGTTCCGGGTCATCCAGCGGACGTCGACGGAGTCATGACCCCATGAGCGTCAGGTACGAGTGGCGGGGCGAGTTCGAGAACCTGGCCGTCAACGCCCTGCATGCCGAGGGGTTCCAGCATGCGCTACTGGAGGATGACTGGCGGAGGCAGGTCGAGCGGCACAGCCTCGGGTGGGTGTGTGCGTGGGACGGCGACGATCTGGTCGGATTCGTGAACGTGGCCTGGGACGGGGCGGTCCACGCCTTTCTGTTGGACACGATGGCCATCTACGGCGCGCGGCGCAACGGGATCGGGACCGAGCTGGTCGCGGTGGCGGTCGAGGGGGCGCGGGCCGCCGGTTGCGAGTGGCTGCACGTGGATTTCGAGGAGCATTTGCGGGGGTTCTACCTCGAGTCGTGCGGCTTCAAGCCGACCGGGGCCGGGCTGATCGCCCTCTGAGGCCGTCTGAACCCGCTCGGGTCCGTGTTCCATATCCCGAACGGCGTTCGGGATGCTGGTCGGATCCCTTTGACGCCGCGACTCGGGCGAATCTACGCTTCGGGCGGCGGCACCTGGCGAGACCGTGGCGGGACTGTGGCGGGACCGTGGGGCCGACGAGCTGGAGGGGTGAGGCGATGGGCCGGGCGGTTCCGGCGGTGACGCGCGCGCTGGACATCCTCGAGCTGTTCCTCGACCACGACAGCCTCTCCGCCCCGGACATCACCGAGCGGCTCGGCCTGCCGCGCACGACCGTCCACGAGCTGGTGACCACGCTGGTGGACCGCTCCTACCTGGTGCCGCTCGTGGGCCAGCCGACGCGGTACCGGCTGGGCATGCGCCTGTTCCAGCTCGGCGGCGTGTTCGCCGAGCACCTCGACCTCGCCAGGGAGGCGCAGGAGGTCGCGCACGAGGTGGCCGCGTCCTGCGACGAGACGGTCCACGTCGCGGTGCTGGACGGCAACGACGTCGTCTACATCGCCAAGGTCGACAGCACCCACCCGGTGCGGATGGTCTCGGCGGTCGGGCGGCGGCTGCCGGCGCACTGCACCGGGGTCGGCAAGATGCTGCTGTCCGGGCTCGGCCAGGACGCGCTGGACGCGCGCTACCCGCCGGGGGCGCGGCTGGCGGCGATGACACCGAACAGCATCACCTCACCGTCGCGGCTTCGCGCCCACCTCCGCGAGGTGCGGGCGCGTGGTGTCGCCTACGACGAGTGCGAGTCCAACGACGCGGTCAACTGCGCGGCGGCGCCGGTGTACGACCGCGCCGGCGCGATGGTCGCGGCGATGAGCATCTCGGTCCCCACCTTCCGGTGGAACGACCAGGTCCGGCGGGAGTGGAGCGAGCTGGTCTCCGGCGGCGCGGCGAAGCTTTCGCAGCGCCTCGGCCACACGCCGGCCCGCCACCACGAGCCCGCCTGAGGGAGGCCTACGTGAGCGGACCACTCGAGGTCGCCATCGACGCCAAGGCGCAGCTCGGCGAGGGACCGACCTGGGACCCCGCCGGCAGCAGGCTGCTGTGGCTGGACATCCTCGCCAAGGAGGTGCACCGGTTCGACCCGTCGACCGGTCGCGACGAGCACTTCACCACCAGCCAGCACGTCGGCGCGGTCAAGCCGCGAGCCGGCGGCGGGGTGGTGGTGAACCTGCGCGACGGCATCGGGCTCTACGACCCGGACGGGAGCTTCCGCTGGCTGGCGAGCCTGGCGGTCGAGGGCTGCCGGGGCAACGACGCCGCGGTGGACGCCGCCGGCACACTGTGGGCCGGGACGATGCGCTACGACGAGGGCCCGGGCGGCGCGCGGCTCTACCGGGTCTCGCCCGACGGCGGGGTGGTGGTCGCGCTCGACCACGTCACCGTCAGCAACGGGATCGGCTGGAGCCCCGAGGGGCGCCGCATGTACTACGTGGACAGCCCCACCCGCCGGGTCGACGTGCTCGACGTCGACCCCGACAGCGGCATGGTGCGGAACCGCCGCCCGTTCGTGGACCTGCACGGGCTCGCCGGCTTCCCGGACGGGCTCACGGTCGACGCCGACGGCTGCGTCTGGGTGGCGGCCTGGGACGGCGGCGCGGTCCGGCGCTGGACGCCTTCCGCCGAGCTGGACCGCACCGTCGAGGTCCCGGCCAGGCGCACCACCGCCTGCGCCTTCGGCGGGCCGGACCTCGACGACCTCTACATCACCACCGCCACCACCGGGCTCGAC
>JBEDUQ010000371.1:0-6624 GCA_040414855.1 Actinomycetota bacterium | reverse complement strand
GGGCTGCGGCCCCAGTTGACGGTCACCGTGGAGCTGGCCAGCCTGCAGACCACCACCGCGGCTGCGGTGGGTGAGGGGAGTGTCGGTGGGGTGGGCGAGTGGGGTGGGGTGCTGTCAGGGGCGACGGTGCGGCGAATGGCATGTGATGCGACCCTGACTCGCGCGATCGTGCACCGCCACCCACCAAGCGACGGGGACCTTCAAGCCGGCCCCAGCGGCGGCCACGACGGTCGCGGCCAGGACGGTCCGCTGGCCGTCCGGCTGCGGCAGGCGATGCGGCTGCTCCCGGTCACGCTTGGCGGCGCGCCCAGCCAGGTGTTGGACCTGGGGCGCAGTACCCGGGTGGTCCCGGCGGGGTTGCGGCGGGCGCTGGTGTTGCGCGACGGCGGCTGCGTGGTTGCGGGCTGCGACCGGCCGCCGGCGTGGTGTGACGCGCATCACCTGGAGCATTGGGCCGACGGCGGACCGACCAGCTTGGAGAATCTGGTGCTGGTCTGCGGCCGCCACCACACCCTGCTGCACGAGGGTGGCATGCGGATCCGCCACGATCCTGGCTGCGGCCGGGTGACCCTGACCCCACCCCAGGTGCGGTGGCGCCACCGCGACCCCCCAGCCCTGCCCAGACCCCGACTCATGCCAGATCACCATGACCTCGCACACACATCGCCGAGCGGCCATTGATGCCCACCGCTTCGGGGTGCTCGCGGGCCCTTTCCGACCGCGTACAAGTGTACGTATCGCGTACAATCGTGCCCTTGCACGACCCACACGGACCGTTCCGCAGGCCACCCGGCGCGAGCGCCGGAGCTCCGTCGCCGTTTCGGAGGGAGTGGTTGTGTTGTCTCGTTTCGCGACGCGGTTCGGATCGCTCGCCGCGTTCGAGAAGGGCAGGGTCGAGGTGGTCGACGACGACCCGCGCCACTACGCCTTCTCGAACATGTTCGAGGTCGCCAGCCGCGCCAAGCCGTGGGAGCAGGTCGCCGTCGGCCTCAACCGCCAGTACGTCCTGGAGGTGATCCGCGCCGAGGGGACCAGCGACTGGCGGATCTGCCGCCACGACCAGTCGGCGCTGGTGATGGACGGCCGGGTGGCGTTCGAGCTGTGCCAGCTCGACCCCGACCAGCAGGCGTCGGCCGACCAGGACGGCTCGGTGGCGCTGCCCGGCGGCACGCCGGGCGGCCCGCGGATGGGCAGGGTCACGGCCGGGCACGGGCACCTGGTGCTGCTGCCCGCCGGAGCGGCCTACCGGATGCTCGCCGAGGAGGTCGGCGTGGTCCTGGTTCAGACCATCCAGGGGCCCGACACCGTGTTCCGCTGGGAGGAGATCTGCCAGACCGGCTGAGCGCCGGCGGCCCACGTGCAGGCCCACCTGCAGGCCAACTGCGGGCAGACGTGCAGGCAAAGGTGCAGGAGGAGGTTGGGTGATGGCGGTCGACGCGCAGCTCGAGGTGCGCTCCACCGAGCCGAACGAGGCGGGCTACCGGGGCTTCTCGCTCGGAGAGTTCAAGTTCCGCCGTGACGACTATTTCGTGTACGTGGACTGGCCGACGGGCTCGCACGTGCTCAGCGCCGACGCCTTCCTCAAGGCGTTGCAGCGCGACGTGGCCTGGGACTTCTTCTACGGCATCGTGAACTTCGACGGCGTGGTCGGCACCGTCAACCACTACGGCACCGTCGACCTGTTCGCCGGCCGCTACAACGACGCCTACCGCAAGGCCGAGCTGGACCACGTCGAGAACTTCCCGTCGCCGCTGATCCGCGCGACCTTCCAGGGGATGCTGGCCGACTGGACCAACGAGGGCTTCGACCCGTTCGCCAGCCCGGACGAGACCGGCACCGCGTTCGGGCCCAAGAAGGGCGACAACACCGCGGCGGTCACCCGCCGGCGGGTCACCGCGGCCCGCATGGTCGGGCTGCCCGGCGACGAGCCGCTGCGCTCCGACGACTCCGGGTTCACCGTCAACCGGCACTTCACCGACGTCACCCAGGACGAGCCGGTGATCGAGGCGGAGCCCGGCTTCGAGGACCGCGTGCACGGCTTCAACCTGTTCAGGTACCTGTCGCGCTCCGACGTGACCTGGAACCCGAGCGTGGTCAGCGTCTGCAACGACAGCCTGTACTGCCCGACCACCGAGGAGTACATCCTGCCGATCATCCACGGCAACGACCGCGTGGAGTGGTTCGTGCAGCTCTCCGACACGATCTACTGGGAGGTCGAGGACCGCGACTCCGGCGCCGTGCGCTCGCGGGTCACCATGCACCCGGGCGACGTGGCGGCGATGCCGGCAGACATCCGCCACCAGGGCTACGCGCCGAAGCGCTCGATGCTGCTGGTCTGGGAGAACGCCGACAGCAGCCTGCCCGAGCTGATCTCGACCGGGAAGCTGCCGACCAACCCGATCGACTTCTAGGGCGTGCCGATGCGGACCCGACCGCTCGCCGGCGACGAGCTCGTCGACGCCGGCATGCCGGTCTGGTACCCGAGGCCGGACCGGTGACCGGGCCCGAGCCGACCGGCGTGCCCGCCGCCGGCAGGGCAGCCGACCCGCGCCTGCACGCGATCGTCGAGCGGCTGCTCGGCGACCTCCACGCGACCGTGCGCGACCTCGAGATCACCGAGCCCGAGCTGCGCACCGCCCTCGAGTTCCTCGCCGAGGTCGGCAGGACCGGCGAGTGGCAGCTGCTCAGCGACGTGCTCGGGATCTCGGTGGCGGTCGACGCCAACACCCACCACCCGGCCGACGGGGCCACCGCCAGCAACGTCGAGGGGCCGTTCTACCGGCCTGGCGCGCCGCTGGCGGAGCCGCCGGTGCGCCTGTGCGCCGACCACGAGCCCGGCGAGGTGCTGCTGGTCGGCGGAAGCGTCCGCGAGGCCGGCAGCGGACGGCCGCTGGCCGGGGCGATGCTCGACGTCTGGCAGACCAACCAGGCCGGGCTCTACGAGCACGAGGACCCCGCTCAGCCCGACTGGAACCTGCGCCGGCGGCTGCTGACCGGCGCGGACGGCGGCTACGAGTTCCGCACGGTCGCGCCGGCCGCCTACCAGATCCCGCACGACGGTCCCGTCGGGCGCTTCCTCGCCGCGGTCGGGCGGCACCCGTGGCGCCCGGCGCACCTGCACCTGAAGGTGACCGCGGACAGCCACCGGCCGCTCACCACCATGCTCTACCTGGCCGGCGACCCCTGGCTGGACGACGACACCATCTTCTCGGTGAAGCCGGAGCTGACGGTCGCGCTCACCAGGCACGAGGCGGCCGACGAGCTCGCGGCGCGCGGGCTCGACCAGCCCTTCTCGACCGCCGCCTACGACTTCGCGCTGGAGCCTCTGGCCTAGGATTCCGGCCGCTCGCTCAGGAACAGCAGCCGGTCCTCGATCTCGTTCACGGTTGTCTCGGGCAGCTCGGCGAAGGCGTGCACCTCTTCGGCGCTGCTGAACCCGCCGAGGCGCTCGCGCGTCTGGACCAGGCGTCCCGCCTCGGCCGTGCTCAGGCCGAGCCGCTCGACCAGGACCCGCTCCGGCACCTCGTTCACGTCGATGAGACCGCCGTCATCGAACTCGCGCGGCAGGTCTGGCCGGCCGATGCGCAGGTCCCGCGCCAGCGCCGGATCTTGCGCCGCGAGCGCCCTGGCCTCCTCGCGGCGCTCCCTGGCGGCGAGGGCGGCGGCGACCGCGGGCTCGTCCTCGAGCGCCTCGGCGGGGTCGACGGCGAAGACACGCCGGCGCAGCACGAGCGCGTGCACGGTGGCGACGACGATCAACGCGATCCACAGGGCGGTCACGAGCCCCGAGGCGGTGTCGGCTGACTCATTCACGTCGGTCAAGCCGATGTCAACGTAGATCACGAAGTCCAGCGCGAAGTAGAACGCCGCGACCGCCCACATCCGCGCACCCCGAAGCTTGATCGCGGCGTGAAGGAACGGGACGAACGCCAAGAGGCCGAACGACCACGCGGGGATCAGCGCCCACAGGACGGTGCCGAACCGTGACAGCCTCGACTTCGGTAGGGAAAGCGCCATTCGTCAACTCCGGAGGCCGTGCGCCGGCGGGTACAGGTGAAATACCAGCACGTTGGCCCGGTTGCGCTCAACTCGTGACGCACATGCGCATACCGGCGTGGACGACGGCGTGGCCCTCAGATGCCCATGGCCCCGCGCGCGGCGAGGAACAGGCCGACCAGCAGCACCACGCCGCCGGTGGCCAGCGGCAGCGCCCGGCTGAGCGAGCGCACGGCGGGTTCGATCCAGGCGGGGCCGAGGCGGCGCCGGGCCGCGCCCGGCGCACCGGCGACGAGGCCGAGGCGGCGCTTGGCCGCGCCTGGGGCGCCGGCGGCGGTGCCGAGCGCGCGCCGGTCGAGCGCCGCCCTGACGCGGACCGGGGCCACGCCGGCCGCGGTCAGGGTCCCAGCCATGCCAGCACCGTAGGCCACGACCAGCAGCACGCCGAACCACGCCCGATGGAGCGCGATCGCGCCGAGCGGCACCACCAGCGCCGACGGGCTCGGCACCAGGCCGCCGGCGAAGCCCATCGAGACTGAGCCCCGGGCGGACAGCGAGGGCAGTGCAGGCAGGGAGGGGAGCGCGCGGCGCAGGAGGGCGACGCCGACGCCGGCGAGCGTCAGGCCGCCGGCGAGGCCGAGCCACGGATCGACCCGCTCGGGCGCGAGCGCGGTGAGCACCGAGAGGGCGACGCCGAGCACCAGCACGCCGGCGGTGCGGGTCAGCGTGACCCTGAGCGCGACCTGCAGCGACCGCCCGAGCGAGCCGCGCATGCCCAGGCCGCCCGCGCCGCCCCGCATGCCGAGCGGGTCGGCGGCCATCGCCGCGTTGCCGTGGCCAGGCGCTCGCGCGTGGACCGCGCCGAGCAGGACCGCCAGCGCGAACGCCAGCAGGCCGAGGGTGAGACCGAGCCGCCCCCCCGCCACCAGCCCGGTGAACGCGCGCGTGGCCCGGTCGATACCCATCGGCACGTCGGTCCCCGTTCCCCCGCCGCGCGCCGCCAGCCCGCTCCCGGGGCCGCCGCCAGGACGGAACTCGACCGTCGCGTGCCGCTCGTCCAGCGGCGACCTCAGCAGGTCCTCGGGGTAGCTGGTGAGCCGCTCAGTGGTGCTGACGTCGGGCACATCGGTGGTGAGCACGGTGGCGCCGTCGCCACGGGCGGTGATCTCGCGCCAGCCGGTGCGGCCGTCGAAGTCGTGGTTGGCGAACGCGGCGGTGTGCGGCCCGCGCAGCGGACCGCCGGGGACCGTCGCCTCGGCCTGGCACTCCAGCCGCAGCGTGATCTGGCGGCCGGCGCCCGGCGGGAAGCCGAGCCCGCTGGAGACGACGACCGGTCGCAGCCGCCGGCCGTCGAGCCGCAGGTCGAGCCCACCGACCAGCGTCGCGCAGGTCGCCGCGCGCCATGCGTCCTGCTCGGTGTCGCCGACCTGGCCGTCGTGGTCGGTGTCCATGCGCTGCCTGGTCTGGGAGGTGGGGATCTCGGCCATGTCCAGCACGTAGTCGATCCCGATCCGGTCGGGCGACAGCTCGAGCCCGCTGTACTGGTTGACGGTGAGGTTGCCGAGCGGGTGGGCCTGGGCCGGCGTGGCCACCGCCAGCGGCACCCCCGCGGCGAGCGCCAGGCCGATCAGCAGGCGCACCGTGTTGCTCACAACCGCCTCACTACGGCCTCACCACGGCGACCCGCCGGTCGTGCGCATGGCCCTCATCCCGGCGCGCCGCCGGCCTCGAGACCCGGCAGTGGCATCTTCAGCTTGGCGCCCAGCGACAGCGCGCCGGCGCGATCGCCGACGGTCGCGGACGTGCCCATCAGGAACGGGTCGATCCCGACCGCTGCCGTCAAGTCGCGCCGCGCCGCCGCGAGCTGCCCGAGGTCCGCCTCGATCGCGGCCAGGTGGTACCAGAGCACCGCGTCCCTGGTGCCGAGCCGGACCGCCGCCCTCGCGTGCCCCAGCGCCTCGTCGAGCTCGTCGTCGGCGCGCAGCGCCAGCGCCAGCGTGTCCTCCGCCTCGATGCCGGGCCGCCGGCGGAGAGCCCGTTCGGCCAGCTCGACGGCGTCTCCCGGGTCGCCGTCGGGCTCCGCGTCGCCGTCCGGCTCGCGAGCGTGATCGGCCTCGAAGCGCGCCAGCTCGAGGTCGGGGTCGACCCCGGCGGCGCGCTCGCGCGCGGCGATGGTGCCCACCAGCTGGTACTGCCTGGCCGCGGCGACCCGCTGACCGAGCAGGCCGCGGACGTCGCCGAGCAGGGCGACCGTGGCCGGCAGCGGCTGGCTCGCCACCGCCGGGACGAGCAGCTTGACAGCCACGTCGAGGTCGCCGCCGACGATCGCGATGCGGCCGAGGCCGACCTCGGCCGGGGCGTATCCCGGCGCCAGCCGGAGCGCTCGGCGGTAGGCGTCGGTCGCCTCGGCCAGCTCGCCACGGCCGAGGTGCAGGTCCCCGACCAGCGCCTGCGGGGCGGCCGCCGCGAGCCCGGTGGCGGTGCTGGCCGCCTGCAGCATGGCGCTGAGCGCGCCGGCGGAGTCGCCCCGGAGGAAGCGGATGCGGCCGAGCCGCTCCAGGCTCGCCGGCCCCGGCGCCCGCGCGACCATGACCTGCGCCGTCGCCGCCGCCTGGTCGTAGGCGCCCA
>JBEDUQ010000370.1:0-15351 GCA_040414855.1 Actinomycetota bacterium | reverse complement strand
TGCTGACGGGGATCCCCTGCTCCTGCGCCGCCACGTCAAAGAACATCTTGAACGACGAGCCGGACTGGAAGCCGTGGCCGCCGCCGTCGAGGGTGGCGAGGTTGACCTTCGACTTCTGGTAGTCCTTGCCGCTGACCATGGCCTCGACCTGGCCGGTCTTGGGATCGATGCTGACCAGCGCGCCGTCGATCCCCGCACCGCTCAGCTGGCCACCTTTGCCAGCTCCGCTCGGCCGCTGCGACGGCGCCAGGAGCTGCTGGCGGACGGCCGCCTCGGCCTGCTGCTGCCGTTGCGGCTCGAGGGTCGTGTACACCTTGAGCCCGCCCTGGCGCACCGCCTTGGAACGCTGCGGAGTGCCGGCCTTGCCGAGGACCTTGTCGTAGGTGTGGTCGCCCAGCAGCTGTAGGCGCACGTAGTCGTAGAAGTACGGTCGCGAGACCTTGGTCGTGACCACTTTGACGTGCAGCTTCTGCTTCTTGGCCTTGGCCACGTCGGCCGGGCTCGCGTAGCCGAGCTGCTGCATCCGGTCGAGCACGACGTTGAGTCGTGGCAGGTTGGCCTTGGGCCTGGTCGGCTTGTACACCTCGGGCGACTTGATCGTGGCCGCCAGCGAGGCGGCCTCCTTGAGCGTCAGCTTCGAGAGCGACTTGCCGTTGAAGTAGTGCTGGGCCGCGGTGGCGATGCCGTAGGCGCCTTCGCCGAAGTAGGCGGCGTTCAGGTAAGCCTCGAGGATCTGGTCCTTGGTCATCTGCTTTTCGAGCTGCACCGCGTACGCGGCCTCGCGGACCTTGCGGTCCAAGGTCTGTGAGGTGTCGCCGATGACGATCAGCTTCACGTACTGCTGCGTCAGCGTGCTGCCGCCCTGCTCGATCTTGCCCGACCTGAGGTCCTCGACCGCGGCGCGGGCGATGCCGCGCACGTCGATCCCCTTGTGCTCGTAGAAGCGGTCGTCCTCGATCGCGACCACCGCGTCCCTGACCACCTTGGGGATCTGGCTGATCGGCACGACCACGCGGTTCTCGTCGGCGAGGAAGCCCAGACGCTGCCCGTTGGCCGCGTAGATGGTGGTCCGCTGCGCCAGCGGGGCCACCTTTGGCAGCGGCGGGATGTCGCCGAGGCGCTTGGCGGTGTTGCGCGCCAGCGCGGCGGCCGGGATCACCACGGGAAGCGACAGCAGCGCCATCAGCAGGGCGAGGGACAAGCCCACGATGATGATCGAGCCGACGCGGGTGCCCGCGAGCTTCGCGACGAGCCCGAGAGGGGCCGGAAGCCGCGGTGGGGGATAGTGGGCGTCCGCCATGATGGCATGGGTATAGCACACTTGCGCGGAGTGCACTGGCCCCGGGCGGAGTAGCTGGGATGATAGGTTTGATGGCTCAAGCCGCCAACTCCGGCGACCCATCGACCCGCCGCCCGCGTGGAGGCCCGACAGACTGCTGCTCGACGTGAAGGTACTCGCCCAGATCCAACCGGCCCCCACAGTCAGGGGATTCGTCGGCTCCTTCAAGCACTTCTGGGACCAGTTCATCGACCACCTGCCGTACTTCATCTCGGCGGTGGTGTTCCTGGTGATCACGGTGGTGCTGGCCCGGCTGGTGCGCCGCGCGGTGGAGGCGGGCCTGCGACGGACCTCCACCGAGGCCTATGTCCACCTGCTGGTCGCCAAGCTCGCCTACTTCGCGACCATGCTGCTCGGCCTGGTCGTGGCGCTGTCGATCGGCGGGGTCCAGCTCGGCTGGGTGGTCGGCAGCCTCGGCCTGGTGACCATCGCCCTCGGTTTCGCGTTGCAGGACATTCTCAGCAACTTTGTCGCCGGCATCGTGCTGCTGCTGGAGCACCCGTTCACCCGGGGCGACCAGATCGCCATGGACGACGTCAGCGGCAGGGTCGAGGACATCCGCGTGCGCGCCACCCAGCTCCGCACGGTCGACGGGCAGCAGGTGCTGATCCCCAACAAGCTGCTGTTCACCAGCGTGATCGTGAACTCGACCGCGACCATGCACCGCCGCATCGACGTGACCGTGTCGGTGCCGGGCGCCGAGGTCTCCGACGAGCTCCGCGAGCAGATCCTCGAGGCCGTCGCCGGCGTCGACGCGGTTACCGGAGAGCCCGAGCTGCTGGTGCAGGACCTCGGCGACGACAAGGTCGAGCTGCTGCTGTGGGCCTGGGTCGACCCGCGCAGACACCTTGAGCTGCAACGGGTTCGCAGCGAGGTGCTCGAAGCCGCCCACGCGGTGCTGGCCAAGTCCAATATGGGACTGACAGGTTCCAACAGCGGCGCGAGGCCCACCGACGAGAAGAAGGCAGGATGACCGCGATCAAGGGCCCCTCCCTGGCCGACCTGCGGACCACCATGGGCCGCCAGGCCGAGACCCTGGCCGCCCGGGTCAGGGGCTGGTCGGCGGACGACTGGGAGCTGCCATCCACCAACCCCGGATGGAGCAACGCCGACACGGTCAGCCACGTGGTCCGTTCGCTGCTCATCTACGCGACCGGCGTGGAGCGGCACGACCAGGCGACCCGCCCCGCCTTCGACGAGGAGCGCGCCGCGACCAACGGCGTCCGGCCCGCGATGCTGCCCCGGATGCTGGTGGACGCCAGCGAGCGGCTGGCTGACGGACTGAGCAAGGTCGAGCCGACCGACGTCGTCTGGCACTCCTACCACCGGTTCTCGGCTCGGACCATGGCGGCGGTCGCGCTGTCCGAGATCGTCCTGCACCGCTGGGACCTCACCGGTCCAGGCGACCGCGGTCCCGAGCCCCGCGCCGCCCGGCTGGTGCTCCAGGGGCTCTTCTCCTCCCGCGACGACTCGTCGGCCAACCCGATCGCGCTGCTGCTGCACGTCAGCGGCCGTGTCCAGATGGAGGGCAGACCCGGCTGGCGCGGCGACGACTGGGAGTGGGACATCCCCGACGAGGTGCCGGCGGAGTAGCTCGCGGACGAGGTGTCGGCGATGTAGCTCGCGGCGCCGCCGGCCGCGTGCCTAGCGGCGCTGAGGCTCGGAGCGCCTGGTGGCGGCCTGCTCTCGGCCGGACCCGGCGGCCCGGCCGGCGGTCGTCGCCGCGGTCCGCCAGTCGCCCTCGCCGTCGAAGAGGTGGCCGCCGAGGCGCCGCAGCCCGGCCAGGTCGTGGACGTCGTCGGCGAGCAGCGGCACCTCGACCACGTCCACACCGGGCAGCGAGCCGGTCAGCTCGGCGATCCGGTCGCGCTCGCCGGCCGCCAGCTGCTCCAGCGCCTCGTGCTGCTCGAGCAGGTCGGCGAGCAGCCGCGCGTCGGCCCCGCCGGCCGCCAGCCGCTCGCGCGCGGCGGTTGAGACCTTGCGGATGCCGGGGGACCGGTGGACCCGGTTCACCACCAGCGCGCCGAGCGGCATGCCGTCCTCGGCCAGCCGGCCAGAGAAATAGGCGGCCTCGCGCAGGGCGGCGCGGTCGGGCGTCGCCACCACCACGAACGCCGTCTCGGGGTGCTTGAGCAGCTCGTAGACGCGACGGGCGCGCTCCTTGAAGCCGTCGTACATGCCCTCGAAGGCGGCGAAGAACTCGCCGACCTCGGCGAGCAGCTCGGAGCCGGTCAGGCGCCGCACCAGCCGGGTCATGGTGGTGGTCGCGAAGTTGAGGCCCTTGAGATAACCGCGCCCGACACGCTGCGCTGGCGCGACCAGCAGCCGAAAGGCGCGGGCGTCGAGCAGCTCGTTGAGGTGCTCGGGCGCGTCCAGGAAGTCGAGCGCCGAGCGCGTCGGCGGGGTGTCGACCACCAGCAGCTCGTACCGCCCGCTCTCGTGCAGCTCGTAGAGCTTCTCCATCGCCATGTACTCCTGCGTCCCCGCAAGGGTCGAGGAGAGCCGCTGGTAGAACCGGTTGGCGAGGATGCGCTCGGCCTGCTCGTCGTCGCGCGCGTAGCGCTCGATCACGTCGTCGAAGGTCCGGCGCATGTCGAGCATCATCGCGTCCAGCCCGCCGGGGCCGCGGCCGGCGAAGCTCTTGCCGCCGACCGGCCTTGGCTCGTTGGAGAGAGCGTCGAGGCCGAGCGACTGGGCCAGCCGCCTGGCCGGGTCGATGGTCAGCACGCAGGTTCTGCGGCCCTGCTCGGCGCCGCGGAGGGCCAGCGCCGCCGCGGTCGAGGTCTTGCCGACGCCGCCCGATCCGCAGCAGACCACGATGCGTGCGGAGCCGACGAGCCCGTCGAGCGTCGAGGCGCCGCGGTCGCTCACCCGCCGGCCTCGAGTCCGGCCGGCTGCGACCGCTTGGCGCTGCCCTTGCCGCCTTGGGCCCTGCCGCTGTGCCCGGGGCCTTGGGACTTACCGCCTTCCGCCTCACCGCCAGGGCCGCCGGGGCCTTGCGCTTTGCCGCCGGCCTCGCCGTCCGGCGGCAAGGCCAGCACGGCGGCCAGCGCGCGCACGGCTTCCGGGCCGGGCACCCCGCCGGCGAGCATCGGCAGCTCGACCACCGGGAGCTCGCCGAGGGCCGAGCGCAGCTCCTTGAGCAGGCGCTGCTCGCGGGCGACCAGCCGCTGCCGGTCGCGGGCCTCGGCCAGCAGCACGCTGATCGACTCCTCGTCGAGCCGCGCGCCCGACGAGGCGGCGGCGTCGATCAGCGGCGCCGAGTCCCTTGCCAGCGACGGCAGGCGGCTCCCGCGGCTGGCCAGCAGGTCGGGCGTGACCTGGTTGACCACCACCCCGCCGAGGGGCAGCTCCGCGGCGCGCAGCGAGCCTGTCGCCTCGATGGTCTCGGTCACCGGCAGCTCCTCGGGCAGGCAGGTCAGCACCACGGCGGTCATCTCCGGGTCGTCGAGCAGCTCCTTGACCCGGTCGGCCTGGTGCCGGATCGGACCTACCCTGGCCAGCTCCGCGACCGTCTCCGGCGCGCGCAGGAACGGCACCACCCGCCCGGTTGGCGGGGCGTCGAGCACCACCAGGTCATAGGGGGTGTGATGGTCCCGGCGGCGGCTCGCCGTCTCCCAGACCTTGCCGACCAGCAGGATGTCCCCGAGGCCGGGCGCGGCGGCGGTCACGAAATTGGTGAGCTTCGCCCACGACAGCAGCTTGGCCAGCGGCGCGAAGCCGTACCTGCCGAGGTACTCGCGAAGCGACGCCTCGGGGTCGACGGCCAGCCCGCTCACCCGCTCGGCGAGCCTGGTCTCCTGGTAGCCGAGCGACTTGCGCCCGAACGGCGCTGCCAGGCCCTGGCGGCCCTCGACCTCGGCGACCAGCGTCCGCCTGCCGCGCTGAGCGGCGGCAACGGCGAGGGCGGCCGCGACCGTGGTCTTCCCGGTCCCGCCCTTGCCGGTCACCACCAGGAGCCGGGCCCGGTCCAGCACGTCGAGGGGCATAACCACGCCATCCTAGCCGCCCATGTCCACAGACCGCTCGGCTCGGGTTGTCGGCCCGGTGGCACCTGGAGACAATGTTCCGGCTATGAACCGCCTCCTCCGCGCTCTCCTGCTTTCGTCCCTCGCCACGCTCGTCGCGCTGCTCGCGACGCTGGGCGCGACCCCGGCGCGCGCCCAGGACGCCCGTGTCCCTGTTGCTCAGGGCGCCTCGGTTGCCCAGGGTGCCGCCGTTGCCCAGGGCGCCCCAGGCCCGACCGTCGAGGTGTTCACGCTCTCGGGCGTGCTCGACTCGAGCCTGCTCGGTGACCTGCGCGACGCCGTCAAGGGCGCCGAGCGCCGCGGCGCCCGCGCCCTGCTGATCCAGCTCGACAGCTTCGGCGGGCTCGGCGTCGACCCCGCCACGGTCGAGTCGACCGTCGCCGACGCCAAGGTGCCGATCGCCGTCTGGGTCGGCCCGCGCGCGGCCCAGGCCGCCGGCGCCAGCGCCTTCCTGCTGGCCAAGGCGGACGTGGTCTCGTCCAGCCGCCAGGCGCGCATCGGTCCGGCGCTCCCGGCCGAGCTCGGACGCGGCCGCGACGCCTCCGCCGAGCGGTCGCTGTTCTCGTCCTCTGGCCTTCCCGCCGAGGTCGAGCGCGGCACCGTCGACGGCGCCCGCGCCCAGGCGCTGCGCCTGACCGCCTACCAGGCCGAGTCGCTGCCCGACGCGGTGCGCCAGCTCGACGGCCGGCCCGCCAACGGCGGCACCATCGAGGTCACCGGCTTCCAGGTCCGCTTCCTGTCGGCGTCGCTGCTCGACCGGGTCCGCCACGGGCTCGCCAACCCGACCCTCGCCTACCTGCTGTTGCTCGCCGCCGCCGCGTGCCTGTCGTTCGAGTGGTTCCAGCCCGGGTTCGGCGTCGCCGGCATCGCCGGGGTGATCGTCGCCCTGCTCGCGGTCTACTCGCTGGTGGTCCTGCCGACCAACTGGCTCGCACTGGCCGTGCTGGTGGCCGGCACGGTCGCGTTCACGGCCGACACAGCCTTCGGCGGCCTCGGCCTGGCCACCGTGCTGGCGACCTTGATGACCGGCATCGGCTCGTGGTTCCTGTTCTCCAGCCCCTCGGCGCTGCTACGGGTCGACGGCCGCCTGGCCGTGCTCGGCACGCTCTGGTCGGTGGGCTGGTTCGTGGTGATCATGACCATGCTGCTGCGGTCGCAGCGGCAGGCGCCGACCGGGACCGAGGCGCTGGTCGGAGCGCGCGGCGTGGTGCGCAGCGTGCTCAATCCCGGCGGGATCGTGGCCGTCAACGACGCCGTCTGGCGCGCGGAGCTGGCCGGCGGCGGGCTGCTCCCGACCGGACAGCGCATCCGCGTCGACGCGGTCAAGGACGGGATCCTCCAGGTCAACGCCGAGGACCCGGCCGCCGTCCGCCCCGCCAGGCGGCGCATGCGAACATCCAGGCCGGCTCGCAGGGCATAGCCCGACATCCAGGGTGCCAACGGCACCTGGACGAAGCCCTCGATACGGGCGACCATGGCGGCAACACGACGGGTGGTCACGCAAATACCGCGATCCGTCCGCCAGGTAGCCACGCCATTCACATGAGAGACTGACGCCACGATGACCCGCGGCAAACCGGGCGGGTGGCGAGACTCCGAGGAGACGAAATTGGGCGGCATCGTCATCGTCATCGTGCTGGTGCTGCTGATCCTGGCAGCGGCTGCCGTGGCCACCATGGTCAGGGTCCTTCAGGAGTACGAGCGGGCGGTCATCTTCCGCCTCGGAAACGTGCTCAGAGCGCCAAAAGGACCTGGGCTCTTCTGGATCCTGCCGTTCGGCATCGACCGGATCCGCAAGGTCAATCTCCAGACCGTCGCGATGAACGTCCCGCCACAGGACGTGATCACCCGCGACAACGTCACCCTGCGCGTCGACGCGGTCGTGTACTCGCGCGTCGTGGACCCGGTCAAGGCCGTCGTCGAGATCCAGAATTATCTGTTCGCGACCAGCCAGGCCGCGCAGACGAACCTCCGCGCCATCCTCGGCAAGAAGAGCCTCAACGACATGCTGAGCGCGCGCGAGGAGATCAACGCCGAGCTGTCCGCGGTGATCGCCGGCGTCACCGCGCCGTGGGGCGTCCGCGTCACCTCGGTCGAGATCAAGGACGTCGACCTCCCCGAGGAGCTCCAGCGCGCCATGGCCCGCGAGGCCGAGGCGACCCGGGACGCCAAGGCGCTGAAGATCTCCGCCGACGCCGAGCTGACCGCCTCCCACACGCTATCCGAGGCCGCCGGCGTCATGTCGCGGAACCCGTCGGCACTCCAGCTCCGCTTCCTCCAGACGGTCGCCGAGGTGGCGACCGAGCGGAACTCCACGCTGGTCATGCCGATCCCGATCGAGCTGCTCAGCTTCTTCGGCCGCTTCGGCCAGGACCTGGGCGGCAACGGAGACAACGGCGGCGGCACGCCCGCGGTCACCGCGCCGAGGCCCTCGTCGCCGGCGCGCTCCTCGAACGAGCCGCCGCCCTCGTCGACGGCGCAGCTCCCCGCGGTCACACCCCCGGATTCGGCGTTCCAGACCCCGCCCCCGGTCGACCCAGAGCTGGACACGGACCCAGGCGAGCATCCCCGCCGGCCCTCCGATGCTCCCCGGCGTCGCCGCGACCCCCGGGACCACGACGGCGGCTTCGGCGGCCGCGCCGACTGAAGGCGACAGCGGGTTTGGCCCCTGGCCCGGAGCGTTTGGCCAGTGGCACGGAGGGGTTTGGCCAGTGGCCCGGGCGGGTAGCCGCGAGCCACAGATATCCGTCGCCCGCCCGGCCCGGGTGGGTACCGTTCCCCGGGGTGAACCGCGCCCACGCGTGGACCGCTCCCGCGGTCGATGCGGGCTTTATGCCGGGTTGACCTTTGCCATGAGATACCAGGGCTGCAACCGAAGCGTTATTGCGCGGGGATTGAGGCTGACCATCGCGAAGGTTACGCTGCGCCCGTAGGTATCTCTGCCTCGATCGGGTGATACGCCCGGCTCGTCAGACGGTCGTGGTTCAGCGGCGGTGAGGCGCCAAGGTCAAGGCGCGCGGCGACCGGCGCGAGGAAGGAACCGTCATGGCTACGACGACCAGCACCGCCGCCCCGGTGAAGGGCACCGGGAGGGCCGGACCGGCGATGCGGAACCTCCAGATCGGGTGGCAGTACCGGGCCGCATGCAAGGGCCCGCAGTCCGAGCTGTTCTTTGCTCCGAGCCATCTCGAGCGCAAGGACGAGCGGGTGCGCCGCGAGTCGGCGGCGAAGGCGATCTGCCGCACCTGCCCGGTGCTGCGGCAGTGTCTCGACTACGCGCTCATGGTGCGCGAACCCCACGGGATCTGGGGCGGCCTCAACGAGTACGAGCGGCGCCAGGTCCTCTCACGCCGCGCCGGCTGAGGTTCTTGCCATTCCAGAAGCTGGGATAGCCTTTGCGGTCGTGTCGAGTCACGGCTTCTGAGAGGAACCAGCAATGACCACCTGGGAATACGCCACCGTGCCGCTGCTGCCGCACAACACCAAGCAGATCCTCGACAACTGGGGCGAGGACGGCTGGGAGCTGGTCACCGTCCACACCGCCGAGGTGGGCGGGACGATCGCCTTCTTCAAGCGCCCCAAGGCCTGAGCGGTCCGCGCTCGGCGTCAGCGCCGGCGGCTGATGATCCTGAACGACTCCGCGTAGTCGTAGCCGTGCGGGGCTCCGGTGGCCGCCAGGCGCTTGGCGAGGAACTCGCGAAGGTTGCGCGGGACCTGCGCGATCTGGCTCGCGTGGGCTTCCAGGGCGGCCAGCTTGCGCTCCAGGTACAGGGTGACGTCGACCACCTCGTCCCCTCCGCTCGGGCCCATCAGCCAGATCTCCTCCAGCTCGTACCACGGCTGGAGCCCTTCCTCGGTGATCAGCTCGGGGAAGATCCCGGCGGTCGTGCCGCCGGTGATGGTGATGTCGAGCGCCGCGGTCGCGACCGCCCGGTGGTCGGGGTGGTTGATGAAGCCTCCCTGAGGAAGGTGCTCCGGGTTCTGGACCAGCATCCGGTGTGGCCGGTGGCGCCGGAACTCGCGGGAGAGGTCGCGCTGGAGGTCCTTGGAGTAGACGACCTCGGTGTCCATGTAGCCGAGGAAGGTCACGTCGGTGACCCCGGCGATCTTGGCCGCCGCCCTCGACTCGTCCTCACGGAGCCGGCCGAACTCCTCCGGGTCCTGGTTGGGGTCCTGCACGCCGCGCTGTCCGGAGGTCACGATCACGTAGCGGACGTCCCAGCCCTCGTCGACCCAGCGGGCGATGGTGCCGCCCGCGCCGAACTCGATGTCGTCCGGGTGCGCGCCGATCGCCAGCACCCTGCGGCCGTCGCCGCCTGTCGTTGTGTTCTGTGCACTCATGCACCGAGGCTAGCTCCGCCCCCGCCTCGCCCGCATCCGCCCCGCCTTTCCGCTTCGCCCCGCCTTCGACCGGCTTCCGTGTCGTTCTCGCTGGCGTCCGGCCATCCGGGGGATGTGGACAATCGGAGCGGAGTGTCGCGCCGATTGGATACTGTGCCGCCATGGACCTTGACGCCGCCTTCGGCTCGCTGCCCGGCCTGACCGACCGGCGGGCACAGCGCGCCATGGCCGAGGCGGTGGCCACCTCGATCCAGCACGAGGCGCCACTGCTGGTCCACGCCCCGACCGGGGTCGGCAAGTCGCTCGGCTATCTGGTGCCGATCGTCGCCGCCGGACGTCGCGCCATCGTCGCCACCGCGACCAAGGCGCTCCAGTCGCAGCTCATCGACCGCGACCTGCCCCGCCTGGCCAGCGCGTTCGGGACCACCTCGGCGCTGATCATGGGCCGGGGCAACTACCTCTGCCTGGCCAAGGCGGACGCCCTGGTCGCGGCCACCCAACTGGCCGCGACCGCTCAGGAGGACCTGGCCCTCGACCTGGTCGAGTGGGGCGTCGACTCCGAGACGGGCAGCCGCCTCGACGCCCCGCCCGGCACTCGCGACGACGTCTGGGACCTGGTCTCGACCGCCGGCGAGGACTGCCCTGGTCAAAAGGGCTGCTCGTTCTTCCGTCACTGCTTCGCCGAGCGCGCCAGGGAGCGCGCCCTGGACGTCGACGTGGTGGTCACCAACCACCACCTGCTCCTGCTCGAGCTGGAGCTGCGCCAGATGTCCGAGTCGCCCGGCGTGATGCTCCCCGAGACCGACGTGGTGGTGATCGACGAGGCGCACCGGCTCGCCGACCACGCCGCTGACCTCTACGGGGTGACCGTGACCGGCGCCCGCGTCTCCCGCGCCGGCGCCGCGGCCGACGGGATCGCCAAGGCGGGCGGCAGGAGCTCCGATTGGGCCCGTCGCCTGCGCGGCCGCTGGGAGGACCGCGCCAGCACGCTCCGACCGGGCCCCGTCCTGCCGGGCTCCAGGGCCGCCGCCCAGGTCGCCGAGGCGCTCGCGCCGGTGCTGCGCGAGGCGCAGGAGGCGTCCGCCGCGCTGCGCGAGGTCGCCGGTCTGCCCGAGGACCTCGAGGGCGGGATGCACGCGGCACGGCGCCGCCTCGCCGGCCTCACCCGCGACCTCCAGCGCCTGTCCGAGGTGGCGACACCGCCCGACGGCGAGGGCGCGGCCGGCCCGGACGGGGATGGCCCGGCCGCTGTCGATCTCGCCGTCTGGATCGAGGAGCGGCGCGACGGCGGCCGCACCATCCGCTCGGCGCTGGTCGAGCCCGGCGAGGTGCTCCGCGACGTGCTCTGGGACCGGGTCTCGAGCACGGTGGCGTGCTCCGCCACGATGGCGGTCGCCGGCGAGCTGTCGGGCACCGCCGCCATGCTCGGCGTCGAGTCGCCTCGCGGGCTGGTCGCCGAGTCCCCGTTCGACTTCCGGCACAACGCCCTGCTCTATGTGCCGCGCGGCGTGCCCGCCCCGACCGGGGACGGCTTCCAGTCGGCCGCCGAGGCCGAGCTTCGCGCGCTGGTCGAGGCGTCGGAGGGGCGCGCGCTGGTGCTGTGCACGTCCTGGCGGGCGGTCGAGTCGTTCGCCTCCGCGCTCTCCGACCTTCCTTGGGAGCTGCTGGTCCAGGGCCAGGACACACCCGGCCGCCTGGCCGCCCGCTTCCGCGACGAGGTCGCCAGCGTCCTGGTGGCGACCAGGACCTTCTTCGAGGGCGTCGACGTGCCCGGCCAGAGCCTCTCGCTGCTGGTGCTCGACCGGCTGCCGTTCCCGCGGCCCGACGACCCGCTGCTCGCCGAGCGAGGGCGGCGGATCGAGCGCCGTGGCGGGTCGAAGTTCGGCGAAGTGTGGCTGCCGAGCGCCGCCGTCTCGCTCCAGCAGGCCCTCGGGCGCCTGATCCGTTCCGAGTCGGACCGCGGGGTCATGGCCGTGCTCGACCGCAGGCTCGCCGACGCTCCCTACGGCCGGCGGCTGCTTGCGAGCCTGCCCCCGGCGCCGCTCACCCGGTCGATCGACGACGTCCGGCGGTTCTTCGGCACCGGCGCGAGAGGATAGGCTTGGGTCGCGGCCGCCGCCCGCCGGCCGTGCGGCGGCTCGAGGTCGCGGGGGGCGTCGGGTCGGGAAACTCGTTCAGGAGGAGATCAGCTATGGCGTCGCCCGAACAGCGTCTCGAGGAGCTCGGCATCCGGCTGCCCGACCCCGCGACCCCGTTGGCCGCGTACGTCCCCACCGTTCGCACCGGCAACCTCGTCTATGTGTCCGGCCAGGTGCCGATGGTCGACGGCAAGCCGTTGCACGTCGGCCGGCTGGGCGCCGATCTCGCGCTCGAGCAGGGCGTGGAGGCCGCCGAGCGCTGCGCGATCAACGTGCTCGCCGCGCTCAAGGGGGAGCTGGGAGAGCTGTCGCGGATCCGCCGCATCGTCAAGCTCACCGGCTTCGTCGCCAGCGCCCCCGACTTCAACGACCAGCCCAAGGTCGTCAACGGCGCCAGCGAGCTGTTCGTCAAGGTCTTCGGGGACGCCGGCAAGCACGCCCGCTCCGCGATCGGCATGGCCGCGCTGCCGCTCGGCGTTCCTGTCGAGGTGGAGGCGATCGTCGAGGTCGAATGACCCCGATGGCGAGCGCGGACGGCTAGCGCTGCCTGGCCCGGTAGGCGCGGGTCTTGGTGCGGTTGCCGCACACGCGCATCGAGCACCAGCGTCCCGACCGGTTCTTCGACTTGTCGTAGAACGCCCACTGGCAGGTGTCCTCCGAGCAGACTTTCATGCGGCTCCAGGTGCCGTCCGCCTCCGCCAGCGCCACCGCGCCCAGCATCCCGGCGAGCGCGCCGCGCACGCCCGTCGACCCAGGGCCGAGCCCCGGCTCGCCGTCGGCCGAGAAGTGGAGCTGAAGCGGTAGCGAGCCCGTCACCCGGTTCACCACGCCGAGCGCCCGCCTGTCGACCGGGTGCCCGTCGTTCACGCGCAGCATCGCGCGCAGCGCCTCGCGCAGTTCGATCGTGAAGGCGAGGTCCCCCGCGGTCACCCCGGCCGCCGGGTCGATCAGCCGGCGCTCGACCAGCCAGTCGCGCAACGCGTCCGGCTCCCGCAGCTCCTCGATGTCGGTCTCGACGTCGCGCGTGTTCACCAGGTCGAGGATCGGCTGGAGCGGTGCTGGAGCCGTGTCCTGCTCCAGGTTCGTCATCTCGCCATCGCCTCCGTTCCGGCGGAGTGTGCCCGATCCGCTGGGACCCGCCAGCGCCACTGGGACCCGCCAGCGCCACCGGCAAACACATTTTACCGGTTGCGGAAGGCGTAACACCAGCGTAGTGTGTTCAGTGGTGTTTCACGCACCTGACCAGCAGAAAGGACGAGCCATGGACTTCGCCGACCTCAACCTCGAGGCGACCGAGGAGCGGATCGCCGAGCTGCGCCGCGAGGCCGACGGATACCGGCTCGGCAACCGGATCCGCCGGTCGCGCCGGGCCCGAGCCCGTCGCCGCTGGATCCTCCGCCGCGACGCCGCCACCGCCAAGATGCGGTCGGTCGCGCGGGTCGCCAACGAGGTCCTCGGCGCGATCATCAGCCCCACCTGGCCCGAAAGCCCCCAGCCCCACCGTCCCATCCACCCCAACCCCGGCCGCTGACCCCAACCCCGGCGGCTAAGCCCAACCCCGGCCACTAACCCACCCAGTGGCCCGGTGCCCCCGGGCCTTCGGGTGGCCGGGGTGGGACCGGCCGGTCGGCCGGTCTCGGCGAGCCCACGATTTCCTCACGAAGAGGCTCCGCGACTGACAGGGTCGTGCCGAGCATGCGAGGCTACCGGCCTTGCGTTTCCCCTATCGGCACGATGACCCTGGGAGGCCCGGTGTCACGCTTCCTGGCAGCTCGCCACCGCCGTCTGATGGCCCTCCTGCTGACCCTGCTGGTCGCGGCCGTCCTCGGCGCGTGCACCAGCGGCCGGTCCAACTCCGGAGCGCCCGCGACCGATCCCGTCGGCGTCAACAACGCCGCTCCGAAAACCACGACCACGAACCCGCCGCAACGGGCCGCCAAGCCCGGCGAAGCGACCGGAGCGGCGGTCACGATCTCGTTCGGCGGCGACGTGCACTTCGAAGGAATGATCCGCCCCAGGCTGACCAGCGATCCGGCCACCGCCATGGGACCGGTGGCCGGCATCCTCCGCCAATCCGACCTCGCCATGGTCAACCTCGAGACCGCGATCACCACCAGAGGCACCCGGCAGGTCAAGGCGTTCAACTTCCGGGCGCCGGCGACCGCGTTCCAGGCGCTCAGAGGCGGTGGGGTCGACGTGGTCACGATGGCCAACAACCATGGCATGGACTACGGGCAGGTCGGCCTCGCCGACTCGATCAACGCGGCGAAGGCCGCCAACTTCCCGGTGGTCGGCATCGGCCGTAACGCCGCCGAGGCCTATCGTCCCTACATGGTGACCGTGAAGGGCCAGCGAATCGCGATCATCGGCGCCACGCAGGTGCTGGACAGCAGCCTGGCCGCCGCGTGGACGGCAGGCGACAACAAGCCTGGACTGGCGTCCGCTTTCCAGACCCAACAACTCCTGAGTGCCGTCCGCAGTGCCCGTCGTTCGGCCGACACCGTCGTCGTCTACCTCCACTGGGGCCTCGAGATGTCGAACTGCCCGACGGGGAACCAGCTCGACCTCGCCCCCAAGCTGGTCAAGGCCGGCGCTGACGTCGTCGTCGGCTCGCACGCGCACGTCCTGCTCGGTGCCGGCTACCTCGGCCCCGCGTACGTCGACTACGGGCTCGGCAACTTCGTCTTCTACGCGCGCGGCGGGCCGGCCGTGCAGAGCGGCGTGCTGACCTTGACCGTCCGTGGGCGGGCGGTGACCAAGGCCCGCTGGACACCCGCGGTAATCTCCGGGGGTGTGCCGATTCCCAGCACCGGGAGCGCCGCCGATCGGGCCGTCGCCTCATGGAATGGACTGCGTGGCTGCACAAGGCTTGCCGCCGAGCCGAGCAATGGATCCGTAGGCTGAGCGGCTCGACCACCCGCGCAACCCGAGGGGCCGGGCGCCACGCCCGGCGGGGGCAACTCTTCGAGCAGGTCCGCCTGCTCGGGGTCGCGGTCGGCTTCATGACCAGGATTCCCGTTCCGAGGCTGGCGATGGGCCGGGGCGATCTTCGCCGCGCCTCCGCGTTCTTCCCGCTCGTCGGCCTCGGCGTCGCGGCGATTGGGATCGCGATCCGCGCCGCGACCGCGCCCATCTGGGGCCCTGGTGCCGCGACCGTCGCCGCCGTCGCCGCCATGATCCTGGCGACGGGTGCCCTTCACGAGGACGGGCTCGCCGACACCGCCGATGGGCTCTGGGGCGCGTGGGAACCCGCCCGGCGGCTCGCGATCATGCGGGACAGCCGCATCGGCACCTACGGGACCATCGCGATCGTCGTCGCCATCGGCCTCAGGGTCGGTCTGCTGCTCCCGCTCGACCTCGCCGACTTCGCGAGAGCGGTCGCCTGCGGCGCCGTCCTCGGTCGGGCCTCCAGCCTCCTGCTCACCCGCGTTCTCCCTTCCGCCGACGCCCCAGGGGTGGCCGCTTCCGCGGCCGGGCCGGCCCGGCGGAGCGAGTCAAACAGGCC
>JBEDUQ010000369.1:0-7454 GCA_040414855.1 Actinomycetota bacterium | reverse complement strand
AGCCACACCGAAAGGGAGCCAGGATGAGCCCTCTGCTCGAAGCGCGCGGGATCGTCAAGCGGTTCGGGCACGTCCACGCGCTGCGAGCCGCCGACTTCTCCGCCTCGCCCGGCGAGGTGGTCGCCCTGATCGGCGACAACGGCGCCGGCAAATCGACGCTGGTCAAGGTGCTGTCGGGCACGATGCAGCCCGACGCCGGCGAGATCCGCTTCGAGGACGAACGGGTCTCGCTCCCGAGCCCGGTCGCCGCCCGCTCGCTCGGCATCGAGACCGTCTACCAGGACCTCGCCCTGGCGCCGGACCTCGAGCCCGCGGCCAACCTGTTCCTCGGCAGGGAGCAGCTCCGCCCCGGCGTGCTCGGCTGGTTCGGCCTGCTCGACAACAAGGCCATGCGCCGCCGCACCGACGAGTCGTTCCGGAGCCTCGCGATCGGGCTTCAGAGCACGACCGCGCCGGTCAAGAGCCTCTCGGGCGGCCAGCGCCAGAGCGTGGCCGTCTCGCGGGCGGTCACCTGGGCGACCAAGGTGCTGTTCCTCGACGAGCCGACCGCGGCGCTCGGGGTCATGGCCACCCAGCGGGTGCTCGAGCTGATCCGCCGCGTCCGCGACCGCGGGATCGCGGTGGTGCTGGTCAGTCACAACATGCCCGAGGTGCTCAAGGTCTCCGACCGCATCGAGGTGCTCCGGCTCGGCAGGCGCGTCGCCACCTTCGCGGCTTCCGAGGCGTCGATGGAGGACCTGGTCGGCGCCATGACCGGAGCGATCTCCGGCAACGGCGACGCCGCGCCGGGCGAGCCCGCCGGAGGCGACGCCGCGCGAGGCGGGCCCACCCGGCCCGACGGCGTGCGATCTCCCAAGGAGGTGAGCTGAGCATGGCCGACTCCACCGACCTCCGCGCGGGGCTCGACCCGGCCGCCGTCGACGCCGAGCCAGGCGACCTCGGTCCGTTCGAGGAGCCGGAGGAGGAGCGCGACTCGCTGCTCCGCCGCGTGCTCACCGCCAACACCTCGTGGACGCTGCTGGTCCTGTTCGGGCTGGTGATCGGCTTCACGCTGGCGCGGCCGACCCAGTTCGGGTCGCTGTTCAACTTCCGCAACATCGCCATCGACGGCGCCACCCTGCTGGTGATGTCGGTCGGCATGACCTTCGTGATCATCACCGGCGGCATCGACCTGTCGATCGGCTCGGTGCTGATCTTCTCCGGCGTGATCGCCGCCAAGGTCATGGCCGGCGTCGACCACTCCACCAACGGCAGCGTCGGTCAGATCCTCATCGGGCTGGCCGCGGCAGTGGTGGTCGGGCTCGCGTGGGGGCTGCTCAACGGCGTGCTGATCGCCAAGGGCCGCATTCCCGCGCTGATCGTCACCCTCGGAACACTGGGGATGGCGCTCGGCGCCGCCCAGCTCATCACCGGCGGCGTCGACGTCCGCGGGCTGCCGCTCATGCTGGGCAACACCATCGGCAATGGCGACCTCCAGCTCACCGGATTCGGGTTCCTGTTCCGGATCCCGTGGATCGTGTTCGTCGCCGCAGGGGTCACCATAATCGGGGCGGTGTCGCTCGGCGCGACCCGCTTCGGCCGCCACACCTACGCCATCGGCTCCAACCCGGAGGCCGCCCGCCGCGCAGGCATCGCCGTCGACCGGCAGCTCATCAAGATCTATGGGCTCTCCGGGCTGCTCGCCGGGCTGGCGGGGTTCCTCAACCTCGCCCACTTCACCACCACGACGCTGGCAGGGCACTCGACCGACAACCTGCAAGCGATCGCGGCGGTGGTCATCGGCGGCACCAGCCTGTTCGGCGGGATCGGCAGCATCCTCGGCACGGTCGTGGGCGTCTTCATCCCCGCCGTGCTCCAGAACGGCTTCGTGATCCTTGGCGTGCAGGCGTTCTGGCAGCCGGTCGCGGTCGGCGCCGTGCTGATCGCCGCCGTGTACGTGGACCAGGTCAAGCGTCGGTCGAAGGAACGCGAGTGACGAAGGAGGCTCGTGTGCGAACAAGGTCGTTCCTGGTGGGGCTCGCCTGTCTGGCACTTCTGGTAGCCGGCTGCTCGAAGCAATCGAGCGGCACGGCCGCCGGCGGCTCCACCGCGAAGAAGTACAACCTCACGCTCGTCCAAGGGGTTCGCGGGGACGAGTTCTACATCTCGATGGCCTGCGGCGCCCAAGAGGCGGCCAAGCAGCTCGGCGTCAACCTCAGCGTCACCGGCGGCGACACCTGGGGCGCGCCGGTGCAGACCCCGATCATCAACGCGGTCACGGCCAAGAAGCCCGACGCCGTGCTGGTGGCGCCCAACGACGTCAGCGCGTCGATCCAGCCGCTCCAGCAGATGAAGGCGGCCGGGATCAAGGTGGTCGAGGTCGACACGCACGTCAACGACAGCAGCATCTCGCTGTCGCAGATCGCCACCGACAACCTCGGGGCCGGCAAGGAGTCCGCCAAGGCGCTGGCCCAGCAGATCGGCAGCAAGTCCGGATCGGTGCTGGTGGTCAACGTCAACCCCGGCATCTCCACCACCGACCAGCGAGCGCAGGGATTCGAGGAGGAGATCAAGAACTACCCGAACCTCAAGTACCTCGGGGTCCAGTACGACAACGACGACCCGGCCAAGGCCGCGCAGATCGTGAAGGCGACCTACGCGGCGCACAAGGACCTGGTCGGGATCTTCGCCGCCAACCTGTTCTCGGCGGAGGGGTCGGCCACCGGCATCAAGAACGTCGGCGCGACCAACGTCAAGATCGTCGCCTTCGACGCCAGCCCCAAGGAGGTCGAGGACCTCAAGGCCGGGACCATCAACGCACTGGTGTCGCAGAAGCCCTTCGACATCGGCAAGTTCGGGGTCGAGCAGGCCGTCCACGCGCTCAAGGGCGAGCCGGTCCAGAAGCAGATCGAGACCGGCTTCGTGGTCGCGACCGCGCAGAACATCGACGATCCCGACGTCGCCAAGTACCTCTACAAGTCCAGTTGCTGAACCCGGTGATCATCGTCCCAACGGATTGATTGGCTCGACCGGCGCGGGCCCGGCCGGGGTCGCCGCCCTCCAAGGCGGCACCCCGGCCGTGCCGTCTCCACGGCTGTCTCCCGGACCTCCTCCACTTGTGGACTCGCCGATGTATCACCTTGTCGACCTTGGCGGCGGAGGCCGTTTCGCGCCTTGTCGATGCATCACCCCTCCGGTGCCATATGCTTAGGGCCACCAGTGCGCCCTGGCCTGTGGACAGCGGTTTGAGCGACTGGACCGAGTCCGGCAGACTCGAACCCGCACCGGGCCGCGGAATGCCCCGGTTGCCGCCAAAGGAGGAACTTTTGCCGTACGACGTCACCGATCTTGCCCTCGCCGACGAGGGTCGCCTGCGCATCGAGTGGGCCGACCGGCACATGCCCGTGCTGCGCGACATCCGTGCCCGCTTCGAGAAGGAGCAGCCGCTCGACGGTCTCAAGGTCGCGGCCTGCCTGCACGTCACCACCGAGACGGCCAACCTGGCCCGCACCCTCAAGGCGGGCGGCGCCAGCGTCACCCTGTGCGCGTCGAACCCGCTCTCCACTCAGGACGACACCGCCGCCGCCCTGGTGCAGCACTACGGGATCGACACCTTCGCGCGGCGCGGTGTGGACACCGAGGGCTACTACGCCCACCTGGGCTCCGCCCTCGACACCCACCCGAACGTGACCATGGACGACGGCTGCGACTTGGTGACCCTGCTCCACACCAAGCGCCGCGAGCAGCTCGGCGAGGTCAGGGTCGGCACCGAGGAGACCACCACCGGGGTCATCCGCCTGCGCCAGATGGAACGCGAGGGCGCGCTCGCGTACCCGATCATCGCCGTCAACGACACACCGACCAAGCACCTGTTCGACAACCGCTACGGCACCGGTCAGTCGACCATCGACGGGATCCTGCGGGCCACCAACCTGCTGCTTGCCGGTACGACCTTCGTGGTCGCCGGCTACGGCTACTGCGGCCGCGGGCTCGCGATGCGCGCCCGCGGGCTCGGCGCCAAGGTCGTCGTGACCGAGGTCGACCCGGTCCGCGCGCTCGAGGCGGCGATGGAGGGCTACCGGGTCGCGCCGATGCAAGAGGCCGTCCGCGAGGCCGACGTGATCGTCACCGTCACCGGCGACCGCGACGTGCTGCGCCGCGAGCACTTCGAGACCATGAAGGACGGCGTGATCCTCGCCAACTCCGGTCACTTCGACATCGAGATCGACAAGGTGGCGCTCCGCGAGATGGCCACCTCGGTCACCCGCGTGCGCGAGAACGTCGAGGAGTTCGTCACCGCCGACGGTCGCCGCCTGCACCTGATCGCCGAGGGCCGGCTGGTCAACCTCGGCGCCGCCGAGGGCCACCCCGCCGCGGTCATGGACATGTCCTTCGCCGACCAGGCGCTCTCGCTCGAGTGGCTGGCCCGCCAGGACACGCTCGACGTCCGCGTCCACGACGTCCCCGCCGAGATCGACGCCGAGGTCGCCCGCGTCAAGCTCGCGACCATGCAGGTCGAGATCGACCGCCTCACCCCCACCCAGGAGCGCTACCTGCACTCCTGGACCGAGGGCACCTGAGCGGCTCGACCGCCGAAATCGGGACCCGCTCGACCGCCGAAGTCGGGACTTGCTCGACCGCCGAAATCGGGACCGGCTCGCCCGCCATCAGGGGCGGGCCGGTCTTCGCTCGGTGCCCTTGTTCGCCCGGAGGAGGGTGAGCGCGGTCAGTCCTCGAGCAGGACGGTCAGCATCGAGGGGTCGGTGTCCGGCCGCGGAGCGGGCCGCGCGCCCTCGGGCGTGGTGCCGAGGTAGACCCACGCGATGACCGAATCGCCGGCGCCGAGGCCGAGGTGCTCGCGGACCTCGGGCGCCTCGCCGTACCAGCCGGTCCGCCACATGCACCCGTAGCCGAGGGCGTGCGCGGCCAGGGTGAGGTTCTGCGCCGCCGCCGCGGCAGAGGCCACCTGCTCCCATCCCGGGACCTTCGGGCTCGGCTTCGGGCTCGAGACCACCGCGACGATCAGCGGCGCGCGCAGCGGCTTGCGCCGCGTCCGTTCCAGCGCCTCCGCGTCTGCATCGGGCTCCCGGGCCGCGTGCGCCTTCGCGAACACGTCCCCGAGCCGCTGCAGCCCGGGACCACGGATCACCACGAACCGCCACGGCCGCAACCGCCCATGATCCGGCGCCGCCATCGCCGCGCCGAGCAGGACGTCAAGGTCCCCGTCAGCCGGCGCCGGCTCCGCCAGCCGCCCGGCCGACCGGCGGGTCAGGATGCACTCGATCGCCTCCACACCACGATCCTACCGACTGCCGGCCCCGCTCCACACGCACCGGGCTCGTTACGCGTGCACCGCTGGCGCGTCCACGAATCGCTTGCTGCTGACAAGCCCGGATGTGGAACTCCGCCAGGTGACGGATCGGCAACGCCGGCCCCTACCCAGGCGGCGCGAACCCCGCGTGCTCCTGGCCGCCGCCTTCGCGAACGCTCGCCGCCCCGGCGGCTCCATCTGCTCCAGCCGCCGGAGCCTCAGCCGCCGCCCCAGCCGCCGCAGCCGCGGCTGGCCGGGGATTGCCACGCCATGGACCGGCGGCGCGACGCACCCCAGCCTCCGGCGCGGGCGCGACCGTCTGCCACGCCTGGGACATGGTGGCGGACGGGTCGAGGGTCGGCGGGCGCTGGCGCCGCTGGTACGCGGCCGCGACGCACTGAAGGTACTGCTCGGGTTGCACGCCCTCGGGCGGCGGAGGCCGCAGCCGCGCGGCGAGCGGGTCGGCGAGCTGGAGCGCCAGGCTCGCGCGCGCCTGGGGGAGAAGTTTCTGTGAACGGAGCAGGAAGGTGCGCACGGCCTGGTACTGCTCGCCGGTCATGGCGCTGGTGTCGAGCATGGCGGCGAACGACTCCAGACCGGCTGGCGGCGCGAAATCGACCGGCGCCGCGGCCGGGAGCGCGCTGCGCTCGCGGAGCACGATCGTGCCGGCAACGATGTCGCCAAGCCGCTGGTTGTCCCTGGTCAGCAGGACCAGCAGAACGGCGAAGAAGCCGGAGCCGATCCCGAAGTCGACCAGCCCGAGCAGCGTCCTGATGGCCGCGTGCCGGAAGCGGACCGGCCCACCCTCCTTGGTGACCACCCGCAGGCCCATCGCGGCCTTGCCGACCGTCCGGCCTCTGAACAGCGTCTCGCACACCACGAAGTACCCGAAGTACCAGCCCGGAATGACGATCACCAGGATCGAGACGACCAGCCACTCGGGCAGCGTCGCGTTCGTGAGCGGCAGGGGAAGGATCAGCAGGAACGACACGACGCCCACGATCAGCGCGTCGAGCATGTATCCCAGGATCCGCGACGCCACGTTGGCGGTCGTGAACTCCAGCGCCACCGCCTCGGGCGTGACCATGCGGGGCTGGTCGGGCTGCGACATGGTGAGGGCCTTTCGCCACTCGGGAATCCGCCAGGTTGTGCCGCATAGCCTAGAACGCCGGTCATGCATCGGCGACGCATGCGGCGTCGAGCCATCCGTACAACGCCGAGGCTTGCGCGCCGCCCTCGGGAGGCCAACGCAATCCCTCGAACCGGGATGCTTGACCGGTGTTCCAAGTCCGTGCCGGCAGGCCCCACGGATAGGCTGTGGCACCTAGAATCCAGCTGTGGACATCGACCAGTACATCGCCGGCAACGCGCCCGTGTGGGACCGCCTCGGGCAGCTCACCGTCAGGGCCCAGCGCGGCCCCGGACGGCTCCAGGCCGCCGAGCTGGAGGAGCTGGTCCAGCTCTATCAGCGGGTTGCCACGCACCTGTCGTACGCGCGGACCCACTACGGGGACCCCGCGCTCACCGCCAAGCTCAGCGGGCTGGTCGCGCGGTCTGGCGCGGTCGTCTACGGGGCGCGGCCGAGGACCCTCCGCGCGGTCGGGCGCTTCTTCGCGGTGACCTTTCCGGCCGCGCTCTGGACCATCCGCTGGTTCGTGCTCGTGGCCACGCTGGTAAGCCTCTTGCCGGCGGCCGCGTTCGGGATCTGGCTGGCCAACTCGCCGACCGCGGTCGAGGCGGCCGCGCCGGCGGCCGTCCGCGAGGCGTACGTCAACCACGACTTCGAGGCGTACTACTCGTCCGAGCCGGCCACCGAATTCGCGACCTCGGTGTTCGCCAACAACGTCCAGGTGGCGTTCGTCGCCTTCGCGATCGGGATCCTGCTCTGCGTGGGCACCCTGTACGTGCTGGTCACCAACGGCGCCAACCTCGGCGTCGCGCTCGGTCTGTTCGCCGCGGTCGGGCAGCAACCCAAATTCTGGGGCCTTGTGCTGCCCCACGGCATGCTCGAGCTGACCAGCGTGTTCATCGCCGGAGCGGCGGGGTTGCGGCTGGGTTGGACGCTCATCGACCCCGGCGACCGCGCCCGCATGACCGCGCTCGCCGAGGAGGGCAGGCGAACCGTCGTGATCGTGGTCGGGCTCGTGCTCACCTTCGCCGTCGC
>JBEDUQ010000368.1:0-3627 GCA_040414855.1 Actinomycetota bacterium | reverse complement strand
TCGCCGGGGTCCGCGCCGCCGCCCACACCGGAAGCCCGGTGGCCACGATCTCGTCGACGTCGCGCACCGCGCCGTCGACCAGTGCCGCGACGATCCCAGCGGCCTGCGCGTCAGCGGCCGCGAGGCCACCGAGCAGCGAGACCTCGGTCACGGCTCCCCCGTCGATGACCGCGACCTGGCCCTGGCGCGCAGCGGCGGCCAGCGCCGCGTTGCCGAGGTGCCCAGCCGAACCGCTCGCACTGAGCTGGGCGGCGGTCGACCGCTCGGGGAGGTAGCGGAGCGTCAGCGCCGGCCCGATCACCTTGCTTCCCGAAACCAATGGCGGCGCCACGCTCGTCGGCACGGCGCCTCGGAGCCCGCGCGCGTCCAGTTCGTCGCTGACCGCGCTGGCGAGGCCGCTCACCTCGAGCAGGGCGGCGACCACCGCCGGGGCGAGGCTCGACCCGCTCGACTCATGGGTGAATCTCGGCCGGTGGATTGCTTGATCTGCCATTGAAGCTCCGTTGTCGGGGCGACCACGCTCAGGCCTCGGTACACCGCAGCATACTATCGCCACAGCGGGGGGCGACACGGCGAGCGGCCGTCAACACAGCGACAAAGCGACACGGGGATTTAGCGACATCGCGACACATCCATATGTCCCCATAGCGATCTGGCGACATGGGGACTTGGCGCTGCGGGCAGGCGACACGGGGATCTGGCGACACAGCGATATGGCGACACGGGGATATGGGGACGTTGGCGGTCGCATGGCGAGGAAGGGTCTGACCGACCGACCTCCGGCGGGTGGATGCCCCGCGTCGCCGACGACGCGCGGCCGCCGCTGGCACGGCCTCGGCGCTTCGAGCGCGTAGGCTGTGCTGCCGACCGGGCGGCGAGCCACCGCGCGTCGTCCAGCGTGACCGCACCATGAGCCGTGCTCCACACGACCGAGATCGAGGGGGATCATGACCAGCGAGCCGACGCCGGGGACGCCGCTCGACGACCAGGAGCTGCACGCGATCAACGCCTGGTGGCGGGCCGCGAACTACCTGTCGGTCGGGCAGATCTACCTGCTCGACAACCCGCTGCTGACCGAGCCGCTGCTTCCGGAGCACATCAAGCCACGGCTGCTTGGCCACTGGGGCACCACCCCTGGACTCAACTTCATCTACGTGCACATGAACCGGGCGATCCGGCGCAGGGACCTGGACGCCATCTACGTCATCGGGCCGGGCCACGGCGGGCCGGGCCTCGTCGCCAGCGCGTGGCTCGACGGGACCTACAGCGAGCGCTACCCGAGCATCACCCGGGACGGCGAAGGCATGCGCCGCCTGTTCCGCCAGTTCTCCTTCCCCGGCGGGATCCCCAGCCACGTCGCGCCCGAGACGCCGGGCTCGATCCACGAGGGCGGCGAGCTGGGCTACTCGCTCGCGCACGCTCAGGGCGCCGCCTTCGACAACCCGAACCTGTTGGTCTGCTGCGTGGTCGGCGACGGCGAGGCCGAGACCGGGCCGCTTGCCACGAGCTGGCAGGCCGGCCGCTTCTTGAATCCGGCGCGGGACGGCGCCGTGCTGCCGATCCTGCACCTCAACGGCTACAAGATCGCCAACCCGACGCTGCACGGGCGCATCTCCGAGCGGGAGCTGGAGTCGATGCTGCGCGGCTGCGGCTACAACCCGTACCTGGTCGCCGGCGACGACCCACTCGAGATGCACCAGCGGATGGCCGCCACGCTGGACCAGGTGCTCGACGAGGTCGCGGCGATCCAGACCGAGGCGCGCGAGCGCGGCGCCGACCAGGTCTCCGCGCCGGCGTGGCCGATGATCGTGCTGCGGACGCCGAAGGGCTGGACCGGTCCCAAGATCGTCGACGGCAAGCCGGTCGAGGGGACCTTCCGCTCCCACCAGGTCCCGCTGGCGGAGGTCCGCACCAACCCGGAGCACCTGGCTCGGCTCGAGGCGTGGATGCGGGAGTACCGGGCGGAGGAACTGTTCGACGAGCGGGGCGCGCCGATCGCCGAGATCCGCGAGCTCGCCCCGGCGGGCGACCGGCGGATGAGCGCGAACCCGCACGCCAACGGCGGCCTGCTGCTGCGCGACCTGTCGATGCCGGACTTCCGCGCCTACGGCGTCGATGTCCCGCAGCCGGGCGCGAGCTTCAGCGAGGCGACCAGGGTGCTCGGCGCGATGCTCCGCGACGTGATCCGCGACAACCCCGAGACCTTCCGGCTGTTCGGGCCGGACGAGACCGTCTCAAACCGCCTGGGCGCGGTGTTCGAGGCGACCGACCGGCAGTGGCTGGAGGAGCGCATCCCGATCGACGACCACCTCGCGCCGAGCGGCCGGGTGATCGAGGTGCTGTCGGAGCACCTCTGCCAGGGCTGGCTGGAGGGCTACCTGCTGACCGGCAGGCACGGGCTCTTCAACTGCTACGAGGCCTTCATCCACATCGTCGACTCGATGTTCAACCAGCACGCGAAGTGGCTGAAGGTGACCAGGCAGATCACCTGGCGGCGGCCGATCGCCTCGCTCAACTACCTGCTGACCTCGCACGTCTGGCGGCAGGACCACAACGGCTTCACTCACCAGGACCCGGGCTTCATCGACCACGTGGTCAACAAGAAGGCGGAGATCATCAGGGTTTACCTGCCGCCCGATGCCAACTGCCTGCTCTCGGTCGCCGACCACTGCCTGCGCAGCCGCAACTACGTCAACGTGATCGTCGCCGGCAAGCAGCCGGCCCTCAACTACCTGTCGATGGAGGACGCGGTCCTGCATTGCACCCGAGGGATCGGCATCTGGGAGTGGGCCTCCAACGACGACGGCGAGAACCCGGACGTGGTCATGGCCTGCTGCGGCGACGTGCCGACGCTGGAGACCCTGGCCGCTGTCGACATGGTGCGCCAGCACCTTCCCGAGCTGAAGGTCCGGGTGGTCAACGTGGTCGACCTGATGCGGCTGCAGCCCGACTACTCGCACCCCCACGGGCTCTCGGACCCCGAGTTCGACGCGCTGCTGACCCCGGACAAGCCGGTGATCTTCGCCTACCACGGCTACCCGTCGCTGATCCACCGGCTCACCTATCGCCGGACCAACCATGACAACCTCCACGTCCGGGGCTACCAGGAAGAGGGCACCACGACCACGCCGTTCGACATGGTGATGCTGAACGACCTCGACCGGTTCCGGCTGGTGATGGACGTCATCGACCGGGTGTCCGGGCTGGCGAGCCGGGCGGCGACGATCCGCCAGGCCATGGCCGACCAGCGGGTCGAGGCGCGGGCGTACACCCGCGAACACGGCGAGGACAGTCCCGAGATCCAGAGCTGGACCTGGCCGTACTGATGGCCGGCGAGCTGCGGGTGCTGGTGGTCAACGCCGGGTCGAGCAGCCTCAAGCTGCGCGTGCTCGACGGCGACGACCGGCTCGCCGCCACCGAGGACGTCGAGGCCGCCCACGGCGATGTCGACCAGGCCGCCCTGCGCGACACGCTCGCGCGGATGCCGGACGCCGACGCGGTCGGCCACCGGATCGTCCATGGCGGCCCCGACTTCTCCGAGCCGGTCCAGATCGACGCCGAGGTCGAGCGGCGCCTGCGCGCGCTCAGCGACCTCGCTCCCCTGCACCAGCCGAAGTCGCTGGCCGC
>JBEDUQ010000367.1:0-12613 GCA_040414855.1 Actinomycetota bacterium | reverse complement strand
GACGTGCTCAACCGGCTCGCCAGGCCGTCGTCGCACAACTGGCTCGGGACCGACGAGCTCGGGCGCGACGTGCTCTCGCGGGTGATCGCGGGCGCCAGGGGCATCCTGATCGTCGCGCCCCTCGCCGCCGCGATCGGCACCGTCGCCGGGACCACCATCGGCCTGGTGACCGGCTTCTATCGTGGAGTGGTCGACGACGTCATCATGCGGCTGGTCGACGCCTTCCTCGCGCTCCCCGTGGTGATCGTGGGGTTGCTGGCGCTGGTGGGGCTCGGCCCCTCGAACCTCACGGTGATCCTGGTGATCGGTGTCGTCTTCACGCCGATCATCGCTCGCACCGTGCGGGCCGCGGTCCTCGCCGAGCGCCAGCTCGAGTACGTGCAGGCCGCAAAGCTCCGCAACGAGCGGGCGCCCTACGTCATGTTCGTGGAGATCCTGCCCAACGTCATGGGGCCGATCCTGGTGGAGTTCACGGTCCGGGTCGGCTACGCCATCTTCGCGGTGGCCACGCTCTCGTTCCTGGGGTTCGGGATCCAGCCACCCGCGCCGGACTGGGGCCTCACCATCTTCACCGACTACGGCTTCCTCCCCGGCGGCATCTGGTGGCCGACGCTGTTCCCGGCCATCGCCATCGCCAGCCTGGTGGTCGGCGTCAACCTCGTCTCGGACGCGCTGGCGCAGGTGTTCGAACGATGAGCGCCACGGCGAGCGCGCTGCCGCGGCGGACGACCATGCCGGAGCGTGCCCAATGAGCGCCGAACCGGCGACCGCTCCCGCGACACCTCCGGCGACTGTTCCGGCGCTTCGGCTGTCCGACTTCCGGCTCGCCTACCGGGTGCGCGGCGTGGACCGGGAGGCCATCCGCGGCGTCAGCTTCGAGGTGGCGCGCGGCGAGTCCTACGGTCTGGTCGGCGAGTCCGGCTGCGGGAAGTCCACGATCGCGTTCGCGATCATGCGCTACCTGCCCCGCAACGCGCGGGTGGTCTCCGGCGACGTCAGCATCGACGGCGCCGATCCGTTCCGCATGGACGAGCCGACGCTCAGGCGGCTGCGGGCCCAGACCGTCTCGATGGTGTACCAGAACCCAGGCACCGCCCTGAACCCCTCGATCCGGATCGGCGATCAGGTCGCCGAGGCCTTCCGCGTCCTCGGCGTGGCCAAGGACGAGGCGTACGAGCGGGCGCGGGCGATGCTCGAGCGGGTCCAGATCGCCGACGCCGGTGCGGTCATGCGCCGCTACCCGCACCAGCTCTCCGGCGGCATGCAGCAACGGGTGGTGATCGCGATCGCGCTCGCCTCCAACCCCTCGCTGCTGATCCTCGACGAGCCGACGACCGGGCTCGACGCCACGGTCGAGGCGGAGGTGCTCGACCTGGTGGCCGGGCTCCGGCGCGAGTACCACACCAGCGTGCTGTTCATCAGCCACAACATCGGCGTGATCGCGCGCATGTGCGACCGCATCGGGGTCCTGTACGCGGGGCGGCTGGTCGAGGAGGGCGCCACCGAGCCCCTGCTGCGCGACCCGCGCCACCCCTACACCGTCGGGCTGCTCCGGTCGGTCCCGAAGTGGGGCGACGCCAAGCAGCGCGGCCCGCTCGACACCATCCCGGGATTCCCGCCGCGCGTCGGGGCGGCCATCCCCGGGTGCGTGTTCGCCGATCGGTGTGGGCTGGTCGAGGAGCGCTGCCGCCAGGAGGAACCGGGGCTGTACGAGGCGGGCCCCGGCCACTTGAGTCGCTGCTTCTTCCACGACCGGGCCCAGGACCTTCCCATGCCGGTCAGGAACCGGGCCGACGCCGGCGCGCCGCCGGCGGCGGACGCCATCGTCGTGCGGCTCGACCACCTCTCCAAGACCTTCCATCAGGACAGCCGCGAGGTGCGTGCGCTCGCCGACGTCTCGCTCGCCCTGCGGCGCGGCGAGGTCCTCGGGCTGGTGGGCGAGTCGGGCAGTGGCAAGACCACCCTGGCGCGCTCGCTGCTCGGGCTGATCGGACCGGACAAGGGCTCGGTCGTCGAGCTCGACGACGCGGCGCTGGATCCCAGGATCAGCCGCCGTTCGGCCTCCCAGGTCCGCCAGATCCAGATCGTCTTCCAAAACCCGGATTCCTCCCTCAACCGCCGCCACTCGGTGCACCGGATCATCGCGAGGGCGCTGGCCAAGCTGCGCGGGATCCGTGGTGACGACCGCGAGCGCCGCATCACGGAGCTGACCCGTTCGGTGCGGCTCGACCGGCCCGTCCTCGACGCCAAGCCGGCGCAGCTGTCGGGCGGCCTCAAGCAGCGGGTGGCGATCGCCCGGGCGTTCGCCGGAGACCCCCGGGTGGTGGTGTGCGACGAGCCCACCTCGGCGCTCGACGTCTCGGTGCAGGCCGCGATCCTCAACCTGCTCGTCGACCTCCAGCGCGACAAGGGCGTCAGCTATCTGTTCATCTCGCACGACCTCGGCGTGGTGCGTTTCGTTTCCGACCGGATCGCGGTGCTGTACCTCGGGCGGCTCATGGAGGTCGGCCCCGCGGACCAGGTGTTCGGCGGGCCCCACCACCCCTACACCGAGGCGCTGCTGTCCGCGGCTCCCATCCTCCTCGGCGCGGAGCGCGAGCGCATCCGGCTCTCCGGCGAGATCCCGAGCGCCGCCTCGCCGCCATCGGGCTGCGTCTTCAACACCCGCTGCCCGCGCAAGCTCGGCGCGATCTGCGAAGAGGTGGAGCCGGAGCTGACCGAGGCCGGGGACGGCCACCTCCTCCGCTGCCACATCCCCGTCGACGACCTTCGGCGGGCCCAGCTGCTCCCGGGTGGTGGAACGGCCGGGTCGCCCCAATGACGCAGCTGCGCGCCGCCGTCCTGGAGGCGACCGGATCCAAGCTCGAGGTCGTCGAGGTCGAACTGGCGCCGCCCAAGCCTGGCGAGGTGCTGGTGCGGCTCCACGCGAGCGGCGTGTGCCACTCGGACCTGAACGCGATCGACGGGACGGCGCCGACCCGCTGCCCCGCCGTGCTCGGCCACGAGGGCGCGGGGGTGGTGGAGGAGGTCGGGCCGGGGGTGACCCTCGAGCCCGGTCAGCCCGTGGCGCTCTCGTGGATCCCGTGGTGTGGGGGTTGCGAGGAGTGCCTGCGCGGCCTCCGCCATCTGTGCCGGACCGCCTGGGAGGCCATGGCGCATGGCGGGCTGCTCGACGGCACGCCTCGCCTGTCCCGCGACGGTGCGCCGCTCTACCACTACTCGCTGCTGTCGACGTTCGCCGAGCGGGCGGTGGTCGCCGAGCGCTCGTGCGTGCCGATCGGGCCGGACGTGCCGTTCGAGGTCGCGGCCGTGGTGGGATGCGCGGTCGCCACCGGCGTCGGGGCGGTCTGGAACACGGCGGCCGTGCGCCCTGGCGATCGTGTCGCCGTGCTGGGCTGCGGTGGCGTGGGGCTTGCCGCCGTCCTCGGCGCCGCCGCCGTCGGCGCCGCACCGGTGGTGGCGGTCGACGTCTCGGCCGAGAAGCTCGAAGCGGCGCTGGCGCTCGGCGCGAGCCACGCCGTGCAATGGGCCGGCGATCCCGAGGCGACCGCCGAGGCGGTGCGCGCGGCGAGCGGCGGCGGCGTGGACTACGCGGTCGAGGCCAGCGGGCGCCCGGAGGCCGCCGAGGCGGCCTTCCTGGCGACCAGGACTCGCGGAGCGGCGGTCCTGGTGGGCATCCCGCGCGCCGGGGCCGACCTCCGCCTGCCGGCGCTGGCGTTCCCGCGGACCGAGCGAAGGGTGCTCGGCAGCGCCTACGGCTCCATGTTCCCGGCGCGGGACTTTCCCACGATCCTCGCGGCGTACCGGTCGGGGCGGCTCCCGCTCGACCGGCTGATCTCGCACCGGTTGGCGCTCGAGGAGGTCGAGGACGCCTTCGACCTGCTTCGCTCCGGCGGGGCCCGCAGGGTGGTTCTCCAGCTCCGCCGCGACGGCGAGCCGCCGGCGCGGCCGGCACGGTGAAGGAGGCGCTGATGGACACCGATCCTCTGGACGGCCGCGTCGGCGAGGGCTGGGCTGGCGAGGACCCGAATGGCAGCCACATCAACCTGGTCGTCGCCAGGCGCGGCTCGCCGACGGGCGCGCAGGCCGTGGCGGCGCTGGCCTCGCCCCGGCCCGGCCACCTGCCCTTCATCGCCTGCCTGGAGCGCGGCGCGATGGTGCGCCCGACCACGGTGGTCGTCAACAAGGCCGCGCTGGAGGGAGACGACCAGGCACGGATCGTGTGGGGCGCGGCCCAGCTCGGGATCGCCCAGGGCGTGCTCGACGGGGTGGCCGACGGTCTGGTCGACGCCGCCGACGCGGCCGAGCTGCTGCTGCTCGTCGCGGTCTGGATCGACCCGGCCGCCGGCGACGAGACCGCCGTCCGCAAGGCGACTCGGAGTGCAACGCGAAGCGCCCTGGCGGACGCGCTGCTCCCTCCCTCGGCCGAGCGGATCGCGGCGCTCGCCTCGCGCCGGGAGCAGGCGAACACGCCCTACTACACCGGGGACTGAGGTGCGCATCGCGGCGATCGAGGCGCGGCGCTACCGCATCCGGCTGGAGCCGCCATTCCGCGCGGCCTGGGACCCGGTGCCGCGGGCGGCGGTCGACTCGACCATCGTGGTCGTGCGCTCCGACGACGGCCTCGCCGGCTACGCCAGTGGCGACCACCTGTCCGACCTCCGCCAGCTCGAGGAGTTGCTGGTCGGCGTCGACCCGCTGCGCACCGAGCATGTCCACGAGCTGTGCGAGACGGTGGATTTCCACGGCGGTCGCCCCTGGATCGTCGAGGTGGCCGTCTGGGACCTGATCGGTCGGGCGGTCGGGCGGCCGCTGTGGCAGCTGCTCGGCGGGCGCAGCGAGCGACTCGTCGCCTACGCCTCGACCGGGGAGCCGGTGTCGCCGGACGAGCGCGTGCGTCGGGTCAAGGAGCTGCACCAGCGCGGGCTACGGGCGGTGAAGCTGCGGTTTCACCACGACGACTGGCGACGTGACCTCGAGGTCGTCGAGGCGGTGCGCGACGCGGTCGGCTCGCGGATGGAGCTGATGGTCGACGCGAACCAGGGATGGCGCGTGGCCGGGGACGTCAGGCCGCGGTGGGACGTTCCGACCGCGGCGCAGTGCGCCGGCGAGCTCGAGCGGCTGGGCGTTTACTGGCTCGAGGAGCCGCTGCGGACCGACGATCTCGACGGCTACCGGACGCTCCGGCGCCGCACCTCGATTCGGCTCGCGGCCGGCGAGATGGTCCGTCATCTTCACGAGGCACGCGACCTGGTGCTGCGCGGCGGGGTCGACGTGGTCCAGCCCGACGTCGTCCTCTCGGGCGGGATCGCGGGCGCCCGCCAGATCGCCTCGCTGGCGAGCCTCTGCGGCCGCACCTTCTCGCCGCACACCTGGACCAACGGCCTCGGTCTGCTGGCCAACCTCCACCTCGCGCTGGCGGTCTCGACCTGCCGCTACGTCGAGGTCCCGCTCGACCCGCCGGCCTGGTCCGCCGAGCGCCGCGACTGGCTGCTTCCCGAGCCGGTCGAGGTCGCCGCCGACGGCACGATCGCGCCGCCGCCAGGTCCAGGCCTCGGCGTCACGCCGGACCTGGAGGCCCTCGACCCCTACCGGATCGCGTGAGCACGGGCATGGAGTCCGGGATGGCGTCTGGGGCCCGTCTGGTTCGTGCGGCGGTGCTGCACGAGCCGCGGATGCCGCTGCGGGTCGAGGAGGTCCGGCTCCAGGAGCCGCGGGCGGGCGAGGTGCTGATCCGCGTGGCCGCGGCCGGCGTCTGCCACTCCGACCTCCACCTGGCGGAGGGGCACCTCGGGGACGGGCGCTGTCCTACCGTGCCCGGGCACGAGGGCGCCGGCGTGGTGGAGGAGGTCGGCGACGGGGTCACGCGGGTCGCGCCCGGCGACGCGGTGGCGTTCTGCTTCGTGCCGAGCTGCGGCGGCTGCCCCGAGTGCCTGGCGGGGAGGCGCAACCTGTGCCGGACGTCGTCCCGCCGGTCGTTTGCGGGCACCTTGCTCGACGGGACCTCACGGCTCTCGCTGTCCGACGGACGGCCCCTCAAGCACTTCAACTTCGTGTCGTGCTTCGCCGAGCGGTGCGTGGTGCCGGCGGCCTCGGCGATCGGGATCCCGGCGGCGCTGCCGATGTGGCAGGCGGCGCTGATCGGCTGCGCGGTCGTGACCGGAGTCGGCGCGGTCCGGCATGCCGCCCGAGTGCGGCCCGGCGAGAGCGTCGCGGTGGTGGGCTGCGGGGGCGTGGGGCTCCAGGTCATCGCCGGCGCCCGCCTGGCGGGTGCCCATCCGATCGTGGCGGTCGACCGTGAGGCCGCCAAGCTGGAGCGCGCGCTCGCGGCCGGGGCGTCGCACGCGCTGGACGCCGTGGCCGGCGCGCCGCTGGAGGCGACACGCGCGCTCACCGGGGCCGGCGTGGATCACGCCTTCGAGGTGGTCGGCCGCCCGGAGACCGTCCGCCTCGCCTGGGACCTGCTGCGACCGGGCGCCACCGCGGTGGTGGTCGGGATCGTTCCGGCCGGGATCGAGGTCTCGGTGCCGGGCATCGAGCTGCTCGCGGAGAAGGGGCTGAAGGGCTCCTTCTACGGGTCCGGCGATCCGGCCGCCGGCATCGCCGAGCTCGCCGGACTCGCGGCGGACGGCCGGCTCGACCTCACCGTGGGGGGCTCGGACCTCACCGACCTGGACGGTATAGAAGGTGCCCTCGACCGTCTGCGCCGTGGCCAGGGAGCGGCACGCACCGTGGCGATCCTCGACCCCTCGCTCGCTGGAGCCGCGCCGGGAGCCGTGCCCGGATCCGCGCCGGGAGCCGCGCCGGCCGTGCCCGGCGACACCGGACCCTAAGCCTAAGACCCGGGGCCCAACCCCGGTTCGACCCGCTCGAGGGCGCGGCCGGCCACCGGGCGGCCGGCCTGGATCACCAGCCAGATCGACCCCCGGTCCCTCAGGACCCCGATGTCCGCCAGCGGATCGCCATCGACGATCACCAGGTCGGCCGCCTTGCCCGGCGCGATCACGCCGGTCCGGTCGTGGAGGCCGAGCGCCTGGGCGGCGCCGCTGGTCGCCGCCGCGATCGCCTCGAGCGGCGTCAGCCCGCCCTCGACCATGCGCACCAGCTCCGCCGCGTTGTCGCCGGGCGGCCCGCTGTCGTGGCCCATCGCCAGCACCACCCCCGCCGCCCTTGCCGCCGCGAGCGTGCGGTAGGCCTCCTCCCGCTGCCGCTCGGCCTGCGCCACCAGCGCCGGCGCGAATTCCACCGCGAACCGCTCGGCAAGGTCGTGGAAGGTGGTCAGCGTGGGGATCAGCACAATGCCCTGCTCGGCCATGCGCCCGAGCAGCTCCGGCTCGCGATGCAGCGACAAGCCATGCTCGATGGTGTCCACACCCTCCTCGACGGCGAGCCGCGCCCCACCAAGGCCCTCGGCATGGGCCGCCACCCGCACACCCATCCGGTGGGCCTCCTCGACCACCGCCCGCAGCTCCGGTCGGGTGAGCTGCGGAGGCTCGGGGTCCTCGCCGACCACCGAGCGGGCGCCGGTCGCCATCACCTTGACGAAATCGGCGCCGCGGCGAAGCTGCTCCCGTACCGCCTTGCGCAGCTCGTCGGGGCCGTCGGCCTCCCGGTACATGGTCCCGAAGACGCGCCCGCCGGGCGAGGTGGCCGAGAGGATCCGCCCGCAGCTCAGCACCCGGGGCCCGTCGAGCAGCCCAAGACGGATCGCCTCCCTCAGCACCAGCGCCTCGTCGTCGTAGCTGCCCACGTCCCGCACGGTGGTGACGCCCGCGCGCAGTAACGCCCGGGCGGAGTTGGCGAGCACGAACCAGCCCAGCTCGCGTGGCCTGGAGGGCTCGCCCTTGGCCGGCGGTGGCGGCCCGAAGCCGGGACTCCGGGAGACGTCGCTGGACAGGTGCACGTGCGCGTCGATCAGCCCGGGCAGCAGCGTGCGGCCGCCGAGGTCCACCGCGCCGTCGGGCATCGCGTCGGCCGTGGCGTCGCCGACCTCGACGATCGTGGCGCCCATGATGGTGACGCTGGCGCGCTCGCGAACCTTGTGGCCATCCCCGTCGACCAGCCGCGCACCCCAGAGGATCAATGGATCCCGTCGCATGCCATCACCCCGAGCGGAGCGTAGCAGGGCGGCAGCGGGGCGCCGAGGCCGCTCCGTCCTGGAGCTGGGAGGACGAATCGCCGAAGGAGACTGAGAGCGCATCAGGATCGGGGGAGAGCGACATGGCGACCAGACCCGCATGGGTGAACGAGCAGCTGTTTCCCTTCGAGAGCCACTTCGCGGAGGTCGATGGCACCCGGGTGCACTACATCGACGAGGGCCAGGGGCCGGTGTTTCTGGGACTGCACGGCAACCCGACCTGGTCCTTCCTGTACCGCCACATCGTCGCCGGCCTCAGGGACCGGTTCCGGTGCATCGCCCTGGACTATCCGGGGTTTGGTCTGTCCACCGCTGCGCTGGGCTACCGCTACACCATCGCCGAGCACGCTCAGGTGGTGGAGGGGTTCCTGACGCGGCTCGGGCTCGAGGACGTCACCCTGATGGTCCAGGACTGGGGCGGGCCCATCGGCCTGTCGGTCGCCGTGCGACACCCTGAGCGCTTCAGGGCCCTGGTCATCGGCAACACCTTCGGGTGGCCGGTCCGGGGGGAGAAGAATTTCGAGCGGTTCTCGAAGCTGCTGGGAAGCTCCTTCCCTGGGGGTTTCCTGGTCGAGCGTCTGGACGTGTTCACGCGCGTCTTCGTTCCCGGTGGGATCAAACGCAAGAAGCTGTCCAAGGCCGAGATGGAAATGTACCGGCGGCCGCACCCCACACCCGCTTCGCGGGTCCCCGTCCACGTGATGCCGAGAGAGATCCTGGCCGCCGGCGAGCTGCTCTCGGAGGTCGAGCGAGGACTGCCCCGCCTGTCCCATCTCCCCGCCCTGATCGTGTGGGGCGACCGCGACCAGGCCTTCAAGGAGCCGCAGCGGCTGCGATGGGAGCGCACCTTCCCGAATCACCGGACCGTGATTCTGCGTGGAGCCTCGCACTACATCCAGGAGGACGCGCCGGAGGAGATCGTCGCCGCGGTCAACGCCTGGTGGCCTGGATGAACGGCTGGCCGTGAGGGACACGGTGCCAGGGAGCGCGGTGCGACGGGCATCCCCGACCGTACGGCGCGCTCCCACCGTTGCCACGGAAGACGGATGGTCGGGTCGCTCGCCGGAGTACGGGCCGCCGATGACCTGCCGCGGATTGAGCGGATCGAATGCCTCCCCACGGCAGACGCGGGAGGGTTCCGTGCAGCCCACCATCGAGCCATCGAACGCAGCACCACCGATCGACCCCCAGTTCGACCGAGAGGAGCTTCCCGATGGCAACGATCCAATCCGAGCGCCCCCGCGAGATCGCGGCGCCGGCCCTCACGCCCCGTCACGCCTCCGCGCCGCGAGCGCCGGCGGGCCTTCGAACCCGGCTGGACCGCTTGGAGGGCGTCGCCATCCAGCTCGCCCGCCGCTTCGGCATCCCGGCGATGCGCGCGGCGCTCGGCCTCACCTTCGTCTGGTTCGGCGCCCTGAAGATCACCAACGACACGCCGGTCGCCGACTTCGTGGCCAACACCGTCAATTTCCTCCCGCTGGTCGACGGCTCCTGGTTCGTGATCGTCCTCGGGGTGGTCGAGGTCGTCCTTGGTGGAGCGCTGATCCTCGGCAAGGGCCTCCGGATGGTCCTGCCGCTGCTCTTCGCCCATCTGGCCGGCACGTTCCTCACCCTGGTGACGCAGCCGGACGTCACCTTCCAGGAGGGCAACCCCCTGCTGCTGACGACCGAGGGGGAGTTCGTGGTCAAGAACCTGATCCTGCTGAGCGGCATCCTGGTCCTGTACGCCGCCCAGCGCACCCGCGCCAGCGCCGCCGGCAAGCTGCGGTGACGACGATTCGGCCCGAGAGCCGGGATCACGACGGCGAGCCGGTGACGCCACCGGCTCGCCGTTATCGTGAAAAGAACAGCCGGCCGAACAACCGCTTCCGCGGGGTTAGGGAACGTCCGGTGACGCAGGGTCAGGCGGCTCGACCAGGCGATGCTGGTATGCCAGCGCGACCAGCTGTGCGCGGTCGCGGGCGCCGAGCTTGACCATGGCCCGGCTGATGTGGGTCTTGGCGGTGGCCTGGCTGATCGATAGGGTCGCGGCGATCTCGTCGTTGCTCATGCCATGGGCGGCCAGCCCGGCGACCTCTCGCTCCCGCTCGGTGAGCTGGGCCAGCGCCCCAGGATTGACCGGTCGGTTTCGGCCCCGGTCGACAAGCCGGGCGACCAGCCGGCGGGTCAGGCCGGGAGACAGCAGCGCTTCGCCGCCCGCCACCACCCGGATGCCCTGCAGCAGTTGGCCGGGATCGGTGTTCTTGATCACAAAACCGCTGGCGCCGGCGCCCAGCGTCTCGATGACGTACTCGTCGTGATCGAAGGTCGTGAGGATCAGCACGTGCACGTGCGCAAGCTCGGGAGCCTCGGCGATCTGGCGGGTGGCGTCCAGCCCGTCGACGCCTGGCATGCGGATGTCCATGAGGACGACGTCGGGCCGGGTCTGTCGTGCCAGGTCGACGGCCGCGGCGCCGTCGGCGGCCTCGCCCACCACGACCATCCCTGGCTCGGCGTCGATGAGGGCCCGAAACCCGGCGCGGACCAGCCGCTCGTCGTCGGCGATCAGGACCCGGATCGGCTCGGTCACGGCCAACCGCCCGGTGACGTCGGTGGTCGCCGGTCCCTGCCCTTCCCGGTCCTCCGGGCTACGGGATGGCAGCTCACGTGCGGGCGCATGTCGTCATCATGCCTGGTCTGGCGTGGGTAACGCGCACCGCACCTGGAACCCGCCGTCGGGGTGCGGGCCGGCGGTGAACTGTCCAGACAGCGCCAGGACCCGCTCCCGCATGCCGCTGATGCCGTGCCCACCCTCGCCGTTGGTGCCGGCCTGGCCCGGGCTGGAAGCCTGGCGGGGGCTGGCCGCCGACCCGTCGTCGAGGATCCGGATGACCACCCGCGAGGGCTCGTAGCGCAGGTCGAGCTTGACGGTGCGCGCGCGTGCGTGCCGAAGGACGTTGGTCAGGGTCTCCTGGATGACCCGGTAGGCGGCAAGGTCGACGGCCTTGGGCAAGGGCCGGGCGCTGCCGTGGACGGTCAGCTCGGGCTGCACCCCTGCCGCCCGAACCGGGTCCAGCAAGGCGCCGAGCTGGTCGAGGCCCCCTCGCGGGGTGCGAGGCTCGTCCGGGTCGTTGTCGGTGCGGAGGATGCCCAGGATGCTCTTGACGTCGGTCAGGCCCTGGTCGCTGATCTGCTTGATCGTGGTCAGCGCCTCAACGGCCTGGGCGGGTCGCGTCTCGAGGAGGTGAACGCCAACCCCTGCCTGCACGCTGATGGTGGCCATGGTGTGGCCGAAGACGTCGTGGAGCTCGCGCGCGATGCGCAACCGTTCCTCGACCGCGCGGCGGCGCGCATGCTCCTCGCGGGTCTCGGCCTCGCGGGCAAGCTGCGCGCGGGTGACCGCCAGCAGCGCCCGGTAGTAGCCGACGGCAGTGCCGGCGGCGCCGGCGGTGGCGGCCGTCAGCACGGCGTTGAACGAGGTCCCGTCCGGCTCATTGCCCCCCAAGGCCACGCGGATCGCCACCAGCGCAATGAGCGCGGTCCCCACCGCGCCGGCCAGCCCCCACCGCCACCCCCGCAGGGTCGCCAGGGTGTAGCAGGCGATCAGCGGGGCCCCCACGATCAAACGGCCGGGATAGTGGGCGGCAGACCAGACCAGGGCGACCGCGTTGAGGACGATCAGCACCGATATCGGGTAGCGCCGGCGCAACGCCAGGGCGCCGGCCACGACCGCAACCAGTGCGACCGCCACGGCGTCGAGTGGACGAGGGTAGAGGATCCACGGGGGCCCGAAGCCGGTCGAGCTGGCAACCAGCAACAGCACCGCCACCCCGATGCCGACACCGGCATCGGTGAGGACCGGTGCGGCCCTGCGCACGGTGCTGAGCATCCTTGGTGTCTGTGGTGTCCGCGGTGTCTGCGGTGTCTGCATGCCGACCTCCGAAGAGATCCTGCCTGCACCTGCGCGTTTGCGCATCCACCGAGGGTGGTGCCGTGCCCTACCGCACCCGTCGCCCCGCTCTACCGCCCGGGGATGACCGTAGTCCCGCGGGGTGAGCCACGAACCACGACCACCAGCCGACGCGGGCTGCCATCGGCCTCATCGGCGCTGGACCGACGGCCGATCGTCACAAAATCAGCGATCTCGATAAGCTTCTCGGGTCGCGTCGAAATCGTCCCGGGGGGGAGCGGTGACCACAGGCGTCATGGGTGATCAAGCGGTCGACATCGATCAATGCTGGTCACGTCGGGCTCTGCTCCGTGGTGTGTTGGCGGGCGGCCTTGCGACAGTTGTCGCTGGCTGCGACATCGGTCCGGGGTCGAGCCCTGCACGCCTGCGAACGCCCTACCAATTTGGCCTGCATGTCGACGAACGCAACCTGGATGTCAACCTGGCTCGCGCCGAGAAGCAGGCCAAGCGCAAGGCTGACGTCGTGCTGCTTTTCGCGAAGCTGAACGACCCGATCCGCGGGAAGCTCCGCCGGATGATGGAGGCGG
>JBEDUQ010000366.1:0-26555 GCA_040414855.1 Actinomycetota bacterium | reverse complement strand
CGGGAGTACTTCGACCCGTTGGGGGGGCAGGGCTACGGCACCGACGGCTTCAGCTGGACCGCGGCGCTGCTGATCGACGTGCTGGCGACCCAGGCGGGCGGGCTCGAAAGCTAGGCCCTCAGCGGTCGCCGGCGCTCCTGGCCCGGGCGTCGACCACCATCGCGACCGTGAACGCGGCCAGGATCCCCGCGCCGATCAGCACGGGGGTGAGCCGCTCGGGCAGCACCTCGGCGGCGACCAGGCCGGCGCCGGCCAGTAGCACCGCGGCCACCGTGGCCGCGATCTTCCAGTCGTCGCCGATGACGAAGTCGCACCAGAAGCGGGCGAAGGCCCTGAGGACGGTCAAGGCGCCGCCCTCCTGGCCGCGCCGGTGGCGCCCTCGGCGCCCGCACCGGTCGCCGCCCGGGCCGGGCCCAGCCGCGGCAGCGCCCGCACCAGCAGCCGGCTCAGCCCGAACCAGACCGCCAGCAGCACCACCAGCGCCAGCGAGCCGCCGGGCCACTCGAGACTGTGGCCGCCGCGGACGATGCCGAGCCCCTCGACCGACCAGAAGGTCCCGAAGGTCGCCAGCATCAGCCCGACGCCATATTTGAGGGTGTTCTCCGGGACCCGCGCGAGCGGCCGGTGGACCAGCGCGCCGGCGGTCACCACCACCACGCCGGCCGCGGCGGCGCCGATCACGGCGACCGGCACGTTGCCGGCGTTCAGCCCAAAGGTGATCACGATGAACACCACCTCGACGCCCTCCAGGAACACGCCCTTGAACGAGACCACGAACGAGAGCCAGTCGAGCCCCATCCAGGTGCGGGACTCCCCCGCCGCCGCCGCGGCCGTCTGCCTGGCGAAGGCGGCGTCCTCGTCGCGGGTCGCCAGCAGGCCCGACGACCGCAGGACCGCCTTGCGCAGCCACTGGAGCCCGAAGACCAGCAGCAGGCTGCCGATCACCAGCTGGAGCAGCGTCTCGGGGAGCCAGGTGGTGAGCGCGTAGCCGGCCGCCGCGGTGAACGCGGCCAGCGCGCCGACCGCCGCGGCCACGCCCCACATGGTCGAGCGCCAGCTCCGGGTCGAGCCCATCGCGAGCACGATCGTGAGCGCCTCGACGAACTCGACGAAGGCCGCGGCGAAGGTCGCCACCAACAGGCTCAGGGTCACGCCGGCATGCATGCGGTCAGCCTACCCCGGCGCCAGGGCACGCAGTCGGCCTAGAACGCCGGTCATGTATCGGCGACGCATGCCGCGTCGAGCAGTCGGTACAGCCTCGCGGCTTGCGCGCCGCCCTGGGCGACCAAGGCAATCCCCTCAAACACAGATACATGACCGGCGTTCTAAGATGGGCTCGACCATTCAGTCGCGGTTCAGCCAGGCACGGGCTCAGTCGCCGCTGGCGGTGCCGTGCGAGGTCGGGATGCCGCAGTCCGGGGCCGACCAGTAGAACGTGTCGGGCATGCCGTCGTCCTTGTTCTCGGCGCGGCTGTCGAGGTGGACGTGGTTGCTGTGCCCGGGGGCGCCCGGCCCGATGATGCCGCTGAAGCCCGCGTCGCGGGCCGCGCGGGCGATCTCGCACAGCGAGAGCTTGGGCGAAGGCGAGATCACGTCGGCGGCGGTGCCGTAGATGTGCTGGCTGTTGGTGGCGGTGCCGACCTGAAGGTTGCACCGCACGGTCCGGAACCCGGAGGTGATCTTGAGCGGCGCGCCGTGCAGCTTGTGCTGGAGCGCCTCCATCTTCCACATCAGGCGCCCGAGGTTGGCCTCGATCTTGCGGCGCGGGACCTTGCCGGCGTTGAGGTCGTGCCCGCAATTCTGGTCGGTGGTGAACTGCGCCATCGAGAAGTGCGCCGGGGTGCAGTCGCGGTTCTCGATCCTGGCGATCTGGGCGTAGGTGCGGTTGTCGGCGACGCCGGTGGCCGGCAGCCCGTAGCCGGCCTGGAACCGCGCCACCGCGGCCTTGGTGGGGGCGTCGTAGACGCCGTCGACCGGCACGTCGCCGTGGATCGCCGCCCAGCCGGCGACGCGGGTCTGGAGGGTGGCGACGTCCGCGCCGCGCGCGCCGGGGCCGAGCGTGCGGGTCCAGTGGTCACAGTCCCGCGCCCCGCCGCGCTTGCCGCCCGCCCCGGCCGTGCTGACCGTTCGGGGACGAGCGTTGACCTCGACGCCCGGCGACGAGTCCGCCTGGGTGGCCTTGGGGGTCACCAGCCGGACCAGCAGCACCGAGACGCCGATCAGTGCCAGCAGGCCGGCGGAGACCACGATCATTCCCCGTCCGCGCATGGAGGTTGCTGTCGGCAGCTCCGGAGGCGGCCTGTACCCCCGCTGGTGGGGCGCCCTCCCCGGACCGCCCGCGGTCGCGACGGCGCTACCGTGGTGCCCGCAACCCGGACGGATGCGGCGGGAGGGCCGATGCCAGGCGACCAGCGTTCGCGCGATCGCTCGCGCGAGCTGGAGGCGGCGCTGTCGGCGGCGGTCGAGGGCGAGGTCGACTTCGGCGGCGGCAGGCGCGCCGAGTACTCGAGCGACGCGTCGCTGTACCGGAGCGTGCCGCTGGGCGTGGTGCTGCCGCGCTCGACCGGCGACCTGGAGGCGACCCTGGCGGTGTGCCGCCAGGCCGGCGTGCCGCTCACCCTGCGCGGCGGCGGGACCAGCATCGGCGGCCAGGCGGTCGGGCCTGGCGTGGTGGTCGACTGCTCGCGCCACCTCGACCGGATCCTCGAGCTCGACCCCGAGCGGCGCCTGGCCAGGGTCGAGCCCGGGGTGGTGCTCGACGACCTGCGCCGGGCGGCGGCGCGCCACGGGCTCGACGCCGGTCCTGACCCGTCCAGCCACAGCCGCTGCACGATCGGCGGCATGATCGGCAACAACGCCTGCGGGGCGCACTCGGTCGCCTGGGGCCGGACCGCCGACAGCGTGGTCGGGCTCGAGCTGCTGCTCGACGACGGCACGCCGCTGACGCTCGGGCCGGCGGGGCGGACGGCGGCGCCGGGCGGGCCGGACGGGCGCGTCGGCGGGTTGATCAGCGCCCTGCGCGAGCTGGCCGAGCGCGGCGAGCCGACCATCCGCGCCGAGCTGGGGCGCTTCGGGCGCCAGGTCTCGGGCTACGGGCTCGAGCACCTGCTGCCCGAGCGGGGCTTCGACCTGGCGCGGGCGCTGGTGGGCAGCGAGGGCACCTGCGCGGTGGTGACCGGCGCGACGGTCGCGCTGGTGGAGCCGCCGCCGGCGCGGGCGCTGGTGCTGGTCGGCTTCGACGACCTCGCCGCCGCGGCCGACGAGACACCGTCGATCCTGGAGCGGCGGCCGCTGGCGGTCGAGGCGATCGACCTCGGCATCGTCGAGACCCTGCGGCGCCGGGGCCGGGCGGTGCCGGCGCTGCCGCCCGGCGGCGCGTGGCTGTACGTCGAGACCGGCGGCGCAACCGCCGCCGAGGCCGCCGCCCGCGCCGGGACGCTCGCCCGCGAGCTGGAGGGGCGCGCCGGGGCCCGGGGAGCGCTCGCGGTCACCGACCCGTCGGCGCTGCGGGCGCTCTGGCGCATCCGCGAGGACGGCGCCGGCCTCGTCACGCGTCTGCCGGACGGGCGCGAGGCCTGGCCCGGCTGGGAGGACGCCGCCGTGCCGCCGGAGCGGCTCGGCGCCTACCTGCGCGAGTTCCGCGCGCTGCTCGACCGCCACGGCCGCCACGGCGTGCTCTACGGCCACTTCGGCGACGGCTGCGTCCACGTGCGCATCGACTTCGACCTCCAGGCTCCCGGCGGGCCGGCGCGCTACCGCCGCTTCGTCGAGGAGGCCGCCGACCTGGTCGCCTCGCACGGCGGCTCGTTCTCGGGCGAGCATGGCGACGGCCGCGCCCGCTCGGAGCTGCTCCCCCGCATGTACAGCCCGAAGGCGATCGAGCTGTTCCAGCGGTTCAAGGCGATCTGGGACCCGGGCGGCCTGCTCAACCCCGGCGTGCTGGTGCGCCCGGCCCGGATCGACCAGGACCTGGGCCCCGCCGCGCCCGGCAGGCGGCTGCCGGTGACGCTGCGCTATCCCGACGACGGCGGCGACCTGGGGCTGGCGCTGCGCCGCTGCGTCGGCATCGGGAAGTGCCGCGCCTCGGGCGGCGGGGTCATGTGCCCGAGCTTCCGGGCCACCCGCGACGAGCGCGACTCGACCCGCGGCCGCGCCAGGACCCTCCAGGAGATGCTCGCCGGCGGAGTGGTCGGCCGCGGCTGGCGCTCGCCCGAGGTGCGCGACGCGCTCGACCTCTGCCTGTCCTGCAAGGGCTGCAAGCGCGACTGCCCGGTCGAGGTCGACATGGCGACCTACAAGAGCGAGTTCCTGCACCAGCACTACCGCGGCCGGGTCCGGCCGGCCTCGCACTACGCGCTCGGGTTCCTGCCGTTGTGGGTGCGGCTGGCCGCGCTGGCGCCCGGTCTGGCCAACCGGTTGACCGGCGGGCGGGTGAGCGGCGCCGCGCTGCGCAGGCTCGGCGGGATCGCGCCAGCGCGCCCGCTGCCCCGCTTCGCGGACGAGACCCTGCGGGCGTGGTGGCGACGCTCAGGTCGCTCCAGGCCGCCGCGGCCAACCGGGAGCGGCGGCCCGGGCGGCACCGGTGGGAGCGGCCGCGAGGTTCTCCTGTGGGTCGACACGTTCACAGAGCACTTCACGCCACAGGTCGGCAGGGCGGCGGTCGAGGTGCTGGAGGCCGCCGGGTTCCGGGTGCGGCTGCCCGACCGGCCGGTGTGCTGCGGGCTCACCTGGCTGTCGACCGGGCAGCTCCGCGTCGCCAGGCGGCGGCTCTCCGCCGCGCTGGACGCGATCGGGCCCTCTGTCCGCGCGGGCATGCCGGTGGTCGTGCTGGAGCCGAGCTGCGCGGCGGTGCTGCGCGACGACGTCCGCTCGGTGCTCGGCGACGGCGAGCGGGTGCGGGCGGCGATGGCGGCGACCCACACGCTCGCCGAGCTGCTCGACCGGCACGCGCCCGCGTGGAGCCCCGGCCGCGTCGAGCGCCGCGTGGTGGTGCAGACCCACTGCCATCAGCACGCCGTGCTCGGCAGCGACGCCGACGACCGGGTGCTCGAGCGCACCGGCGCCTCGGTCGAGCGGCTCGACGCCGGCTGCTGCGGCATGGCCGGCAACTTCGGCTTCGAGTCCAGCCACTACGACGTCTCGGTCGCGGTCGCCGAGCACGCCATGCTGCCGGCCCTCCGCGCCGAGCCGCCTGGCACGGTGCTGCTCGCCGACGGCTTCAGCTGCCGCACCCAAATCGAGCAGCTCGCCGGCCGCCCGGCCACCCACCTCGCCGAACTGCTCCGCGACGCGCTCGGCCGCGGCGACGCGGCGCGCTGAGCCGGCGCCCTGGGCGCCCAGACGGCCCGCGGCCAGGCTCAGCTCGACCCGTTGCGGTGCGCGGGGAACGGCAGCAGCACCCGGAACGATGCGCCGCTGCCCTGCCGCTCCTCGACCCAGGCGCGGCCGCCGTGGAGCTGCGCGAACACCCGCACCAGCGCCAGGCCGACCCCGAGCCCGGGGGCGTGCGAAGCGGGACGCGGGCCCTGGCGGAACGGCTCGAAGATCTCCTCACGAAGCTCGGTCGGCACGCCCGGCCCGGCGTCCTCGACCATCAGCAGCGCGCCGTCGTCCTGACGCCTGACGCTGACCCAGACCGGCGTCCCGGGCGGTGTGTGCCTGGCCGCGTTGGCGAGCAGGTTCTCGACGATCCGCTCGACCTTGGGCGGGTCGACCTCCAGCGGCAGCGTGCAGGCGTCGACCTTCACCTGCCGCAGCGCCAGCAGCTCCAGGTTGGCCTCGCCGACCACGCGGGTGACCAGCTCGCCGAGGTCCACGCGCCGGCGCTCCGGCGAGACCGTCGGCTGGGCGAGCCGGTCCAGGTCGAGCAGGTCGTTGAGCAGCCGGTCCATCTTGCGGGCGCTCTTGCTGAGGCGCTGGAGCAGGTCGACGGCGACGTCGCTGTCCAGGTCCAGCCGCCGCCGCTGCAAGGTGATGGCGATCCCGAGCACCGACGCCAGCGGCGTTCGCAGGTCGTGCGAGACCGCCTGGAGGAAGGTGCTCTTCATCTGGTCGACCGCGCGGAGGTTACGGGTGGCCGCCTGCTCCAGCTCGAGGCTGTCGCGGAGCTGGCGCTCGACCTGGCGCCGCTCGGTGACGTCCCTGGCGACCACCAGCTGGCCGGTCGGCCAGCCGAGGTGGTCGGTCAGCGAGGAGATGGCGATCTCGTGGGTGCGTCCGCCGCTGGCGACCTCGTCGAGCGTCTCGCCGCCGGCGGCGCGCTGCCGCTCGCAGAGGGCACCCCATGCGGGCAGCACGTCGGTCAGGGGCTTGCCGACCAGCCTGGCGATCGGGTCGCCGAGCAGCCGCTCGGCGGCGCCGTTGGCGTCGATCACCTTGCCGGCCAGGTCGACCACGACCACGCCGTCGCCGAGCGTCTGGAAGACCCGGCTGCGGGCGATCGGGCGCAGGTCGAGCAGGTGGAACCGGAACACCGCCAGCGCCAGGAACACCACCGTGAGCACGAACGCGAAGCGGGTGAGGTCCACCCTGCCGAAGGGGCCGACGTTCAGGGTCGAGAGCAGGTTGGCGGCCAGCGGCAGGATCAGGCTCCCGAACAGGATCGCGCTCTGGCGGTGGTAGAGCCGCGAGGTGCGCGCCAAGGTCACCACGAAGATGCCGAGGCACAGCCACATCGCCGCGTTGAAGTAGACGAAGTGGCCCCAGAACAGCGGGCCGTCGACGACCAACGGCTCCCCGCCCGCGCGCGGCGCCGGCTCGTAGACGTGGAACAGGTGCCTGGCCGACGGGATCGCCAGCGACCCGAGCACCAGCAGCGGCTCGATCGTGAGCAGGCCGAGCAGCAGCCGGCTCGGCCGGCGCAGCCGCCCGGCGTACTGGAGCACGAAGATCAGCGCCGCCGGCGGGAGCGCGCAGAGGCCGATGTACTTGAGCCCGCCGAGCAGCTCCTTGGTGGCGAGCGCGGGGGCGGCCAGCTCGAACGCGTAGTTGACGCCCCACAGCGTGGTGGCCGCCAGCACCAGCACCAGCGAGGTCGCGGTGGCGCTCCTCCGGTTGCGGAAGACGTATGCGGCGCATGCCGCCAGACATCCCGATCCAGTGAGCAGCAACAGGCTGGTTCCCGACCAGCGCCAGGTCATGCCACCGACTTTCTCCGCCCCTCCAGGACGAGCTGGAGTCCCACCGACGGGTCCTTGCCCCCGCAACGCCCCCGCAACGCCCACCAAAGCACGTCGTGGCCAGCTACTCTCCACTTCTGTTCGCACCCAAGTCAATTCGCCGTCAAGTCGCCGAGGCTCTGGACGCCGTGACGCTCACGCTCACCTGGTTCATGCTCCCGGGGCAGCGCCCATGGAGGGAGCTGCACTGGCTCGCCGGCATGCCGGGCGCCAGCGTCACCGCGGTCGGCCATCCCCGCCCGCCCGAGGCGGTCGGGTTCGTGGAGCTGCCGTACCTCCAGCCGACCAGCCGCTTCGTCGAGGCGGGAGCGCTGGCCTGGCTGCGTGGCCTCGACAGCGTCCCGGACGCCGGCGGATGGCTGGCGTCGCTGGAGCTGTGCTCGCTGGTCACCGGGCAGGTGAGCCGGCTGGCCCGGCGGCGCGGCCGCCGCCAGGCGGTGCTGGTGTGGGCCAACGACCCGCGCTCGCCGCTGTACCGGCTGCCGCCGTACCGGCGGGCGCTGACGCGGGCGCGCTCGGCCGACCTGTTCCTCTGCTTCATCGAGGCGGCGCGCCAGCACTGCGTCGAGCTCGGCATCGACGCGGAGCGCTGCGCGGTGGTGCTCCCCGGCGTGGACACCGCGCTGTTCCACCCGCCCGAGGCGCCGGTCGCCGAGCCGGTGGCGCTGTTCGCCTCGCCGCTGGCCACCAACAAGGGGATCGACCGGGTGCTGGAGGCGCACCGGCTGGTGCGGCGGCGACTGCCCGAGGCGCGACTGGAGGTGCTCGGCCGCGGAACGCTGGAGGGACTGGTGCGCGCCGAGGCGGAGCGCGCCGGCTCGGGCGTGCGCTATCTCGGCGCCGGCGACCGCGGCCGGGTGGCCGAGGCATTCCGGGGCGCGGCGGTGTTCGTGACCGCGCCGCGGCCGACGCCGGTCTGGAACGAGCAGTTCGGCCTCGCCTACGTCGAGGCGATGGCCAGCGGGCTGCCGGTGGTGACCACCGTGTGCGGCTCCAACCACGAGGCGGTCAGGGAGCCGAACCTGCGGGTGCCCGACGACGCCGAGGCGCTCGCCGAGGCCCTGCTCGAGTTTCTCGGCGACCCGGCGCGGCGCGCGCGGGTCGGCGCGGCCAACCGCGCCATGGTGCTGGAACGGCACGAGCTCGGCCGGCAGTGCGAGCGGCTCGGCGAGGTCTTCCGCCGCTTCAGCGACGCCTGAGCCGGCCGGCGGTTGCCGCCAGCGCGCCGGCCAGGTAGGCGGCCACCTCCCAGGCGCGCAGCGCGACCAGTCCGGCGGCGTGCGCCGGGTCCGCGGCGAGCAGCCGGCGGTGCCGCCACAGCGCGCCCAGCGTGGCGACCATCTGGATGCGGGCGGCGCCGGGGTTGCCGCGTACGTAGTCGGGGATGCTGCGGCCGTAGTAGAAGCGCTTGCGGCCGACCTGGCCGAGCCCGATGCGGCCCTCGTGGTGGGCGACCAGGGTGTCGGCCCAGGCGAGGGTCGCGCCCTCGGCGAGCAGGCGGTTGCGGAGGTCGGCGTCCTCGGTGCCGATCAGGCTCGCGAACCCGCCGGCGTCGCTGAGCCACCGCCGCCGCAGCAGCCGCGGCGCCTCGATGCGCGGCTCGCCGTGGTAGCAGCGGCGCTCCAGCGTGCGGCAGCGCGTCCAGAAGCCGCTGCCGACACTCGTCTCGGGCAGGAACACTCCCACCGCCGCGGTCGCGCGAGCCGCCTCGAGCGCCCGCTCCACGCTGGCCGGAGCCAGCTCCATGTCGGCGTCCAGCCACAGCACCCACTCGCCGCGGGCCCGCGCGATGCCGTGGTTGCGCTGCTCGCCCCGCTCCGGGCCCTGGCGCACCGCGTGGTCCGCGAGCGGCAGCGCCAGCTCCCAGGTGCCGTCGTCGCTCCAGTTGTCGACCACGATCAGCTCGATGGCTGGGTGCGTCTGCGACCGGACCGCGCGCAGGCAGGCGCCGATGGTGCGGGCGGCGTTCCTGGTCGGCACCACCACCGACACCAGCGCCGTATCGCCGCTCATTCCGCGGACGCCTCCGTGCCCGACCCGGCCCGCCCGGCGGCCTCGGCCGCCTCGGCGTCCTCTGGCGCGTCCGCCGCGCCGGCCTTCCCGGGCGTCCCGGGCCTCCCGGTTGTCGTCGCGGTCTCGGGCGCGGCGATGGCGCGCGGGTCGGCGGGCTCACGCGGACCGAGCTCGCGGGCCCCGTCGGGCGGCAGGCTCGCCCGCACCGAGCGCAGCGTGCCCAGCACCATTAGCGCCAGGCCGGCGCCGGCGAGCAGGTGCGGGAGCAGGCTGCCGGCGGCGAAGTCGGGGCTGAGCGTCGCCCTGGTGGGCAGCCCGCGGGCGAGCACCGCCACCGGCACGGCGACGAACGCGAGCAGCGAGCCCAGCAGCAGCACCTTCGGCGCCGGCGCCAGCAGCAGGTCCCAGACCACGATCGCGGCGCCGACGGCCAGGCCGCCGCGGCCGCCCAGGAACCAGAGCACCGCGAGCACGCCGGCCCAGCCGGCGAGCCGCCCGCCGCTCAGCCGCCGGCGGCTCACGGTCCGCCACTCCCAGGCCGTCGCCGCCGGCGCAACCACAGCGGCGCCAGCAGCAGCGCGATGACCAGCGCCAGTCCGGCCAGCGACGCCAGCAGTGACAGGGTCGCCCAGCGCTGCGGGCCGAACGACACGGTGATCCGGTGGCCGCGCGGATCGCTGATGCGCCAGCCGACCGAGTAGCCGTCCAGCACCCGCGGCGGCCCCAGCGGCTGCCCGTCGATGGTTGCGACCCAGCGCGGGTCGTAGCCCTGGCCCAACACCAGGTAGAACGGCTCCCGCGCCGGCTCGGTGGTGAGCGAGGCGCCGCTCAGCGAGGACGAGTCGACGGTCAGGCGCGGCGCCTCCGGCGATGCGAAGCCGGCGGCGCCGCCGGCGCCGGGAGCCCCCGCGGGGTCCGAGCGCAGCGCCAGCAGGTCGACCAGCCAGCCGGCGGCGCTGTCGAGCTGGTGGTCGCCGGCGGCCAGCGTGAGCTCGGGGCCGCACGGCCGCAGCGGCAGCGTCTGGCCGCGGGTGAGCTGGTCGAGCGTGCCGCCGAGCGCGACCCGCAGCGGCACGCCGTCCACGGCCGCGATCGGCACGCAGCCCCGCAGGCGACTGGACCCCGCCGGCGACGGCACCCGCACGCCGGCGCCGATCTCGCTGATGCGCACCTGGCCCGACCCGCTCACCTTGGTGAGGGTCAAACGCACCCGCGAGACCTCCCTGGCCGGGAAGTCGATCCGGCTGGTCCCCGGCCGCAGCCGCACCGTCTCCGGCGGCGCGCCGTCCAGCGACAGCTCGGCGGCGCTCGCGGTCGCCACTCCGGCCAGTCCCTTGGGGACCTCCTGGGTGACGGTCAGGTGGTCGAGCGTCCTGGCGGGGAAGCGCAGGTCGATCCACTGCCCGACGGCGCTGCCGCCCGGCACCCAGGCGGTGTCGGGGTTGCCGTCCAGCGCCTGCGACGCGCGCACGCCGATGCCGTCGAAGGCCCGCGACGACGAACGCGCCACGATGCTGGCCGGCGCGCCGGCGAGCTGGTCGACCACCGGCTCGGGCAGCGCCGGGCCGGCCCGCGCGACCCCCTGGATCGCGAACGAGCGCGCGTCGGGCGTCCAGAAGGACCGGTCGAGGGCCCGCTCCTCGTCGTCGTCGAGCCGCGCGGGGTCGCCCTCGGCGCGGGCGAGCACCACGTCGAGCGGGGTCGCCGCCAGCCGCCGCCTGGCGCGGTCGTCGATGCCGCCGAGCAGTTGGGCCAGGCGGGCCGGCAGGCGCACCCGCTCGGTGACCCGCACCCCTGGCACGCCGATCTCCCAGAACCCCACCGGGTTCAGGCCCGGCCCGCCGCGGGTGCCGGTGATCTGGACCGTCACCGTCGAGGTGGTGGTCCGCGGCACCGGCACCTCGACCGACGGTCGCGCCGGCAGCTCGGCGTCGAGGCTGCGGCCGTCGAGGCCGATCCGCACGGCCGCGATCTGCACCGGGCCGCCGAGGATCGGCCGCAGGGTGAGCTTGGAGACCGCGACCGGCCGCTCCAGCCTGAGGGTGATCGACTGGCCGACGGCGGCGCCGAAGTCGCCGGTGACCCAGGCGGTGGTGGGGTCGCCGTCGAAGGCGAACGACGGCCTGCCGTAGGGCGCCAGCCCGAACACCGTGCCGGAGCTGGTGGCGGTGACCGAGGCGGCGCCGACCAGCTCGGAGGTGGCCTGCTGCACGGGGTCGCCGAAGAGGCTCAGGGTCGGGCTGCCCGGGTCCAGCGGCTGGGAGGCCGGCAGGGTGGGTGAGAAGCTCTGCCCGGTGCGCTGCACCCGCCAGGCGCGGCGGCGGTTGGTGTCGGTCAGCACGATCCGCGCGCCGTCGTCCAGCGCCAGCTCGAGGTCCTGTGCGCTGGTGTCGCCGAGCAGCCGGAACGGCGGCTGGCCGTCGAGCAGGCCGAGGCGCGCGAGGCTCGGGAGCGCGAAGTTGTCGCCGTCGACCAGCAGGGTGCCCGCCGCCGGCTCGGCGCGGATCAGCGGGCGCGGGTCGGCGACCGCGTAGCGGCGCAGCGGCGGCAGCGCGGCGTCGCCGGCGGCCGCGCCGGCCGGCGCGACGGTGTTCTCGCCAGGCCGCCCGTAGCTGGCGTCGGGGACGAGGTCGGGGTCGGCGCGCAGGTCGGCCTCGAGCGAGGTGGGGCCGGCGCCGCCGGTCTCCTCCCAGACCACGTCGTTGCGGACCAGCACCTGGCTGGCGCCGAGGTAGCGGGCCATGGCGGCGACCGCGCCGCGGTCGGGCACGCCGGCCGCCAGCGGCTCGTCGAGCGCCGCCAGGAAGTTCGACTGCTCGGGCGAGCCGTTCGGCACCGTCGACCTCAGTACCGAGTCGCGGGCCAGCAAGGAGGCCGGCACGTCGTCGGGACCCTGCCAGCCCCAGCGGTAGTTGGCCTGGACCTGGCCGGGCAGCAGCAGGACCCGCCCGCCTCCCGGGTCCCGGTTCAGGTCGGCGGCGGCCTGGGCCCAGTAGTCGGGCAGCTTGAACCGCTCCAGCGCCAGCCCGCCGGTCCACGCGGGCATCACCGCCAGCGCCACCAGGACGAGGGCCAGCGCCACGCCGACCACGGAGCGGACCGTCCCGGCGCGGCCGCGCGCCGCCAGCCGCCAGCCGCGATGCCGCGCCGCCAGCTCGGCGACGCCGAGCGCCGCGAGCAGCGCGATCGCCAAGGCCGCGAGCGCGCCGGCCTTGTTGGTGGTCCGGAAGGCGATCGCGCCGGGGACCTGGGCGAAGGCGCGCTGGAGCAGGCGCCCGAACGGCGACGGGTCGAAGGTCGGGAACAGCCCCACCATCACCGGCACCGCGACCGCCAGCAGGATCGCGCCGAGCGCCCGAGCCCGCGCGCGGGAGGCCAGCGCGCCGGCCGCGGCGGCGACCGGCGCGGCGAAGGAGGCCACCACCACCAGCGGGCTGGTCAGGTAGGCGGCGAAGCCCGGCAGGAACAGCCGGTCGCCGATCCGCCCGTAGAGGGTCCAGAGGCCGAGCAGCCGCAAGGTCTCGGCGTAGGACGAGATGGCCCCCACGTCGCCGGGCTGCTCGGTGCTGACGGCGATCGACTGGCCGGTGCCGGAGGCCAGCACGGCCGGGACCACCCAGTACAGCGACAGCAGCGCGGCCAGGACCAGGCAGCGCAGGGTCGGCGCCACCAGCCGGCGCCAGCGGCGCCGCAGCGCGACCAGGCTGTAGAGCAGGTAGCAGGGCACGCCGAGCAGCATGAACAGGCTGACGACGCCGGCGTTGGTGCCGCCCGAGGCCAGGAACGCCAGCGCGAACGCCGCCGGCCAGCGCCACGACCTCGGCTCGCGGACCGAGCGGGCGAAGAACAGCAGCAGCCACGGCAGCAGCGCGTAGGGCAGCAGGATCGGGTTGGTCGCGCCGGCCACCACCACGTACGGGTTGGCCACGTAGAGCATCGCCGCGGTCACGCGTCCGGGCGGATTGGAGCGCCGGCCGGTGGCCGCGTCGCCGCCGCCGGCCACCTCGCCGAACAGCCGCACCGCGCCCCAGGCGGCCACGCCGAGCAGGATCGCGCGCCACAGCCGCACCGCCAGCCACGGCTCGGCGCCGAGCCAGCGCAACACCAGCACCGCCAATGCCACCGGCGCGGTGCCGGTGTCGAAGTTGGGCTGGCCGAGGTAGGGGTTGGGACGCCAGGAGGACAGCGCGCCGAGCAGCGTCCGCGCCGGCGCCAGGTACAGCTCCGGCCTGGTGTCCGGGGTGATCTGGCCCCAGTCGGTGAGCAGCAGCGCGGCCAGCACCAGCGCGCCGAGCACCACGTAGGCGGCCGGCTCGGCCCAGTCGACGGGACGCCGCCGCGGCCGCTCGGGCGGGGCGGCGCGAGGCCCGGCGTCGATCCGGACCAGCTCCCTGCTCGGGCCCGTGGCGCTCATCCGGCCGCCTCGACCGGCCGGCGTCGCTCCAGCAGGAAGCCGGCACACAGCAGCGCGCCGACCACGGCCAGCGCGGTCGCCACCACACCGGTGACCGACCCGTGCGGGCCGAGCGCGATCGCGGCCACCTCGACCGCGACCGTGGCGCCGAGCAGCAGGTGGACGCGGCGGTCGCCGGCGGCGATGCCCGAGAACAGCAGCAGCTGGGCCAGCGCCAGGGCGGTGCCGAGCAGCGCGAACAGCGGCAGGTCCGGTCCGATCCCCCGGTAGGCGGTCCCGAACGGCAGCGCCACCGCGAGCTCCGGCGCCGCCGCCACCGCGACCGCCAGCGCGACGCCGAGCCCGGAGACCACCGCGGCGGCGCCGGCGAGCAGCCGCCGCCGCGCCGCCACCTCCCGCGCCAGGCGCGGGAACACGATCGTGGCCACGAACTGCGGCGCCCAATAGGCGATCTTGGCGACCACCGCTCCGGCCGCGTACAGCCCCGACGCCGACGGGTCGAGGTAGTGGCGGGCCAGCAGCAGGTCGACGTTGGTCAGCAGCAGCAGCCCGAGCAAGGCGAGCGAGGCGGTGCCGACCTCGCGGCCGAGCGCGGAGGCGCTGAGGTCGCCGCCGGTGGTGGTCCCGGCCCGGCGGCGGGCGGCCAGCACCGGGCGGATGAGCACGAGGGGGACGACCACCGCGAGCGCGGAGCCCGCGACCGACGCCGCCAGCGCGCCGGCGACGCCGCCGCCGGCGACGACCAGCGCGATCCCGACCGCCAGCCGCGCCGCGGCGTTGACCAGCAGCGCGGTGGCGAGCGCGCCGAACCGCTGCACCCCCTGGAGCATGCCCTGGAGCGCCGAGACCAGCGGCAGCGGCAGCAGGTTGGCGGCCAGCCAGAGTGCGGGCACCAGCGAGCCGAGGTGCAGGAACGCCGCCAGCGCCGGGGCCGCCGCCAGCGCCAGCAGGCCGAGCCCCGCGCTCACCCACGAGACCGCGACCAGGGTGCGCGACCACAGCGCCGCGACCTCGCCGCGGCCAGCGACCTCGCCGCGGCCGGCGACCCGCAGGGCGGTGTGCCTGGCGACCACCACCTGGAGCGCCAAGCCCGGCACGCTACCGATCAGGAGCAGGGCGAGCAGCGCGCCCAGCGCGCCGTAGGCCGCCGGGCCCAGCAGCCGCAGCATCACCAGGTTGAAGGCGTAGTTCAGGGCGTTGGCGGCGGCCATCGCCGGCGCGATCGTGAGCCCCGCCCGCGGCAGGGACGGCTCGGCGGCGAACGGCGTGGCGGCCTCGGCCGGCGGCGCCCCCGACACTCAACCGCACCCCTGGACGCGCCGCGACGCCAGCGGCACCACCTTGAGCACGGCCGCGGTCAGGCGCGGATGCTGCGGCAGGGTCTTCCAGGCCAGGCGCATCGACGGCTGGTAGACGAGATCGTAGGCGAGCAGCCGCCAGGCCACGTCGAAGCTCGGCCGGCGGGCCGGGGCCGCGCCCGGCGGGCGCGTGAAGGCGTACACCCGCAGGCCGTTCCACCAGCGCGGGTCGTCCTGGCGCTCGGCGGCGAGGTCGAACAGCAGCTCGTAGCCGGGATGGGCGGCCAGGTAGCGGTCGGTCTGGGTCGCGACCATCGGCCAGGAGGCGTCGTCGATCACCACCAGCGCGCGGTCGGCGAGCCAGCGCTCGGCCACGCCGAGGGCGAGGTAGTGGGGCAGGCGGCCGTGGGCGCCGTCGTAGAAGTAGACGCCGACCGGCGACCGCAGCAGCCCGTCGCGCCGCAGCAGCCGGAAGCAGTCGCCCTCCAGCAGATCCAGCCGGTCGCGGCCGACCCAGCGGTCGAGGTTGTCGAGCAGCTCCGCCCGGGTGGCTCCCGCGTCCAGGTTGAACTCCAGGAAGTTCTCGATCGCGTAGAAGCGCGACCGCTGGTTGCCGAGCATCGCGCCAACCAGCGACAGGCCCTTGAAGCTGCCGACCTCGAGGTAGCTCTCCCCCGGCTCGAGGCTGGCGGCGGCCAGGTTCAGGAGCGCCAGCTTCGACTCGGTGGCCATGCCGCGAACGTCGTCGACCACGGCGCGGAAGCGCCGGTCGACCGGGTGGGGGGCGTTCAGGTCGCCCCCAAAGGCGCTTGGCAGCGCACGGCGGAACTCGTCGAGCAGCATCGCTCCCCTTCCGAGCCCCCCGTAGTCTGCTTTGGCGGCGAACAGCCTAACCCGCATGCCCCCGCGTGGTTGATCCGGGCAGTCTATTTTCGTCGCAAATATATGTGTAGTCTTCGGCCAGACCTGACGCAGGCCTGCTGCGCAGCCGGCTCCTGGAGGACGATGTGGCCCGTCGGATTGGGTTCGTGCTGGTGTTCCTGGGGTTCTTTCTGGTGTTCTCGTCCCTGTTCGTGCGCTTTTACGCGTACCCCAGGCTCGAGAAGGCGCCGCTGAACCAGTACGCCCAGCCGGTCGCGACCGGCACCGGGACCTATTTCAACCGGGAGACGCTCAAGGAGGTCACCGGCGCGCAGCTCCAGAACATCCGCGTGGTCAAGGGCGACGCCAAGGCCGGCAACGCCACCACGGCGGTCTGGGACAGCTGGTCGGTCACCAAGGACCTCGGCATCCCCGCCGGCCTCCCCATCAGCGGCTTGCTCACCGCCGACCAGGAGCGCGTCGCCATGGACCGGGTCACCGGCGAGTCGAAGCACTGCTGCGGTGAGACGCCACCGCACAGCGGCCTGACCTTCAAGTTCCCGTTCAACACCCAGAAGCGGACGTACTCGTTCTGGGACACCACCGCCAAGCAGGCGTTCCCCGCCAACTTCACCGGCACCGAGCGCATCAACGGCCTGCTCACCTACCGCTTCGAGCAGCGCTTCGACAACGTGCGGCTCCAGACGGTCGAGGTCAGCGGCGCGCAGGCGCGCCAGCCCGGGGTCGCGACCGTGCCGGCCACGGTGGTTTACGGCAACGTCAAGACCCTTTGGGTCGAACCGCGCACCGGCATCATCGTCAAGGCCGGCCAGGACGTCCGCCAGGTGCTCCAGACCGATGACGGCCAGCAGCTGCTGACGGTCGTGAACGCCCAGCTCGTCTACGACGCCAACACCGTGAACGGCAACGCCGACGACGCCAAGAAAGCGATCAGCCAGCTCCGCGCCATCCAGTGGGTGCTGCCGATCGGCGCGCTGGTGGTCGGGGTGATCGCGATCCTGATCGGGGTCGTGCTGATCGGCAGGCACCCCTCCGGCAGGCACCTCGCCGGCCCGTCCGAGGAGCCAGCGGAGTCACGCCCGGCCGACGCGGTCTGAGCGACACCCGCAATCGCGCCGGGCGCTCCGTCCGCGCTGAGCGCGCGGGCCTGGTCGCGAGTCTGGCGCTGGCGGCGCTCGCGCTGGCGCCGCTGCTCGGCCGCGGCTACGTGCTCGCCTACGACATGGTGTTCGTGCCGAGGATCCCGCTGACGCGGGAGCTGCTCGGGCTCGGCACCTCGGTCGCGCGCGCGGTCCCGAGCGACCTGCTGGTCGCACTGGCTTCGCGGCTGGCCCCGGCCGACCTGGTCCAGAAGCTCATCCTGGCGGGGATCTTCGTCGGCGGCGGCTGGGGGGCCGCCCGCCTGGCGCCGGTGGCGACCGCGGCCGGCGGGGCCGCGGCGGCGAGCCTGTTCGTCTGGAACGCGCACGTCTACGAGCGCCTGCTGATCGGGCACTGGGCGCTGCTGGTGTCGTACGCGGCGCTGCCGTGGGTGGTGTCGGCCGCGCTCCGTTATCGCGCCGGGACCGGCAGGGTGCACGGGCTGGTGGCGGCGCTGGCGGTGGCGGCCTGTGGCAGCCCGCCCGGCGCGGCGATCGCCGCGGGCACCGCGCTCGCGGTGGTGGCGGGGCGGCCGTGGCGTCGCGCTGCCGTGGTGCTCGCCGCCGCGCTGGCGGTGAACGCGCCGTGGCTGCTGCCGAGCGTGCTGCACCCCGGCGGGGTGCCGGTCCGGGCGGCCGGCGCCGCCGCCTTCGCGGCGCGCCCGGACGGCCCGCTCGGCACCCTCGGCAGCCTGCTCGGCCTGGGCGGCATCTGGAGCTCCCTGGTGGTCCCGCCCGGCCACGGCTCGCTCGCCTGGTGGCCGGCGTTCGCGGTCGTGCTTGCGCTCGCCGCCGCCGGCTGGTGGGCGATCCTCCACCGCGGCGACCCGCCTCGCGGCGGCGCCATCGGGCTGCTGTGCGCTGCGGGGGCGGGGCTGGCGATCGCGGGCGCCTACGCGGTCCCGGCGCTGCGGCCGGCGGTCGACCTGGTGATCGCGCGAGTGCCCGGCGGCGGGATGATCCGCGACTCGCAGAAGTTCATCGCGCCGCTGGCGCTGGTGGAGGCGGTCGGCTTCGGGGTCGGCGCCGAGCTCGCCCTGGCGAGGCTGAAAGCGCCGCGCTGGCGGTCGCTGGCGGCCGCGGCGCTGGTGGTCGCGCCGGTCCTGCTGCTGCCCGGCCTCGCGCTCGGCGCGGCCGGACGGCTGCACACCGCGCCCTACCCGGCCGACTGGGAGGCGGCCCGCCGGATCATGGCCGCCGACCCGGCGGAGGGCGCCATGCTGGTGCTGCCGTGGCACCTGTACCTCGGGCTGCCGTGGAACGGCGACCGGGTCGTGCTCGACCCCGCGCAGCGCTACTTCACCCGCAGGGCGGTCGGCAACGACGACCTCGAGCTGCCGACCCTGACCGTGCCAGGCGAGGACCCCTACGGCGGCCGCCTGGGCCCGCTGGTGCGCGGCGGCGCGCCGCTCGCCCCCGCGCTGCCGGCCCAGGGCATCCGCTACGTGCTGGTGCTCAAGGTCGCGGAGTGGGCGTCGTTCCAGCCGCGGCTCGCCGGCGCCGCACGGGTGCTCGACGGCCCCGACCTGGCGCTGTACCAGGTGCCCGGCGCTGTCACGCCGGTGCGGTTCCGAGGCCCTCCGGCGACGCCGGTGATCGCCACGGACCTGCTGGCGGTCGGCGCGGTCGCATGGGCGTGCACCGGAGTGCTACCCGCGGTAGCCCCCTACCGCCGCCGGCTGGTATTCTCCGGGCGAGCACAAGAGGGGAGCCGCCGTTGAGCCCGACCGCACGTGTCGTCGTCGCCCTGGCCGTGGGCGCACTGCTGCTGGCGTTCGCCGCCTCCCTGACGCTGGTGACGGCCTCGAGCAGCCAGACGACCTCGGAACGCCCGCTGATCGTCTACGGAGCCCGCTGAGCGCTCGGCTCGCCGGGCGCCCCGGCGGCGCCCGCGCGGGCGGCGTCCGCCGCCGCCACGGCGCCGTCCAGCACGGCCGCGAAGTCCGTGGCGGCCCGCTCCCAGGTGAAGCCCGCGCAGCGCCTTCTGGCCGCCTCGCCCAGTGAGCCGCGGAGGTCCCGGTCGGTCAGCACCCGCTCCAGCAGCCCGGCGAAGCCGGTGCGGTCGTCGGCCAGGAGCCCGGTCTCGCCGTCGACGATCGACTCGGCCAGCCCGCCGGCGGAGCGCATCCCGACCGCGGGCGTTCGCTGGGCGGCGGCCTCCATCACCGCCAGGCCCCAGCCCTCCTTGATCGACGGCATCGCCAGCACCCATGCCGAGGCGAGCAGCTCCCGCTTGGTCACCTCGCCGACGAAGCCGTGGAAGCGCACCGCGTCGCCGAGCCCGAGCCGCTCGGCGGTCTCGCGCAGCCTCGATTCCCACCAGCCGCGGCCGATCACGTCCAGGCGCGCCTCCGGCAGCCGCTCGCGGATGCCGGCGAGCGCCTCCATCGCGTACTCGACCCGCTTGTGCGGCACCAGCCTGCCGAGCACGCACACGGTCGGCACCGGCGCCTTCGGCGCGGCGGGCGCGGCGGGCGGCGGCTCGGCGCCGTTGTGGATCACGGTGATGGCGTCCTCGCGTACGCCGAGCCCGATCAGCTCGTCGCGGGTGCTCCGCGAGACGGCGACGTAGCGCGCGTGGCGGTAGACCCGCGGCGCCACCCGCGACTCCAGCCACCAGCCGAGCCGCGCCAGCGGCGCCGGCAGCACGACCCTCCACTGCTCGCGGTGGACGTGGTGGACCAGCACCACCACCGGCCGGCGGCACCACAGCGCCGACAGGAAGGGCATGCCGTTGTGGACGTCGATCACCGCCCGGTGCGGCCCGAGCCGGCCGGACAGGTGCAGCAGGAAGGCGCGCAGGTAGACGGTCCGCCGCGAGCCGCGCCGCAGCACCCGGACCCCGCCGGCGACCTCCTCGGCGGGCGCGCCCGGGTACGCCGCGCAGACCAGCGTGACCGGACGGCCGCCGGCGGCCAGGCCGGCCGCCACCCGCTCCACGAACAGCTCGGAGCCGCCGCCCTCGGGATTGGCGGTGTCGCGCCAGTTCAGAATCACGACACCCCCGGGGCGGCCGCGCCCGTCAGGGGCGGCTGGGGGCGGCTCGGGCGGCGTTGACGGCGGAGGCTGGCTCATACCGCTACGGACAGTAACACGCGCGCGGAAACGCCGTCTCTCCCCGGATGTACCGACGCGTCACAGCTGCACGGTACTGCCCCGGTTCCTCCCCCGCCAGGCGGCCCACCCGGCTCCTCTCACCGCTCGGCACGGCGCCGGCGCCGCCGCGCCCGCCGCCCGGCCGGTACCGATTCGATCGCGGGACGGCGCGACGGCGCTACCGCTCCGTGTCGTCCAGCTCGCCGGCGGCGTCCTCCAGGCCGCGGCGGGCATCGCGGTCCTCCGCGGTGGCGTCCAGGTCGGGGTCGAGCGAGGGCAGGCCACCGCCCTCCTCCGCGCCGCGCAGGTCCTCGGCGGTCAGGTCGGCCGCCGCCGGCCGCTCGTCGTCGTCCAGCTCCTCGGCGTCGGCGTCGATGTCGGGCCCGGGTTCGACCGGAGAGAAGCCGCCCTCCTGCTCGTCGCGGGTGGGCGGGAACAGGGGCTCGTCGGGCGGGTCGAACGGCTCGTTCTCGTCGTCGGAGGTGTCGGTCAGCTCGTCGGCGTCCTCGTCCCGGTCGCGCGGCAGGTCGAGGTCCCCGACCAGCAGCTCGTCCTCGTCCAGATCCTCTTCGTCGCCCTCGGTCAGGTGAGGGTCCTCGATGCCCTCCCGCAGCGCCGGGTCCACCTGGAGCTCGTTGATCACCGGCAGTCCCGACTGCTCGGCGATGTCCAGGGCCCGGTCCGCCTCCTCCGGGCTGGCCACGTACCCGCCGATCACCAGCTCGTCGTCGTGCATGGCGAGCCGCACCCGGCGGGTGTCGACGCCGTCGTCGTCCCGCAGCGCGTCCGCGATCTCCTCGAGGTCGACCGGCTCGGTGTTGAACTCGCGCGCTCCGCTGGTGTCGTCCATCACAGTCTCCTTGGGTGAATTGCGAGCTCAGCCTGCGTACCCCGACCGCCGTGCGGTAACCAGGTCCGAGCGGGCGTCTTGGCAGATACCCCATGGGGGTATTAAGGTCGGGTCGACGAACCGTCGTCCGGTAGGGGCACCGATGGACCACATGCACGCACAGCACGCGCAGCACGCGCAGCAGGCACAGCACCCGCAGCACGCGGAGCAGGCGGAGCACGCGGAGCAGGCGGAGCAGGCGGAGCAGGGGCGCCAGGTTGGCCACGCGGCCCATGGAGGACACCAGGGCGGGCACGGCGACCACGTGGCGCAGTTCCGCGACCGCTTCTGGCTGAGCCTGGCGCTCAGCCTGCCGGTGGTCGTCTACAGCGAGATGGTCCAGGACCTGCTCGGCTTCACCGCCCCGCGCTTCCCCGGCTCCGGCTGGGTCGCGCCGGCGTTCGGCACGGCGGTGTTCCTGTACGGCGGCTGGCCGTTCCTCTCGGGCGCGGTCCGCGAGGCGCGGGCCAGGCGGCCCGGGATGATGCTGCTGATCGGCCTGGCCATCTCGGTCGCCTACACCGCCAGCGCCGCCACCGCGCTCGGCGCCTTCAACCTCGACTTCTGGTGGGAGCTGGCGCTGCTGATCGACATCATGCTGCTGGGCCACTGGCTGGAGATGCGCGCCCTCGGCCAGGCATCCAGCGCGCTCGACGCGCTGGCCGCGCTGCTCCCCGACCAGGCCGAGCTGGTCGACCCCTCGGCGCCCGCGGGCACCAGGACGGTGCCTGCCGCCGAGCTGTCCCTCGGCGACCTCGCGCTGGTCCGGCCGGGCGGGCGGGTGCCGGCGGACGGCGTGGTGGTCACCGGACAGGCCGAGGTCGACGAGTCGATGATCACCGGCGAGTCGCGCACGGTCCCAAGGGGCGAGGGTGCCAAGGTGATCGCCGGGACGGTGGTCACCGACTCGGCGGTCCGGGTGCGGGTCGAGGCGGTCGGCGAGGAGACCGCGTTGGCCGGCATCCGCCGGCTGGTCGAGCAGGCGCAGGCCTCGCGATCCAGGGCCCAGGCGCTCGCGGACCGCGCGGCCGCGATGCTGTTCTGGTTCGCGCTCGGCGCCGGGGTGGTGACGCTGCTGGTCTGGTTCGGGCTCGGCCGGGCCGACGCGGCCGTCGAGCGGACCGTGACCGTGTTGGTGATCGCCTGCCCGCACGCGCTCGGCCTGGCGATCCCGCTGGTGATCGCGATCTCGACCGCGCTGAGCGCCCGCAACGGCATCCTGATCAAGGACCGGCTCGCGCTGGAGCGGATGCGCACGGTCGACGCGGTCCTGTTCGACAAGACCGGCACGCTCACCAGGGGCCAGCCGGCGGTGACCGGCGTCGCCGCCGTCGACGGCGACGGTGACGGCCTGCTGCGGCTCGCCGGCGCGGTCGAGGCCGACAGCGAGCACCCGTTCGCGCGGGCGATCGTGGCCGCGGCCGCCCGCGCCGGCGGCGCACTGGAAGCCTCCGACTTCGAGGCAATGACCGGGCGCGGGGTGCTGGCGACCGTCGCCGGGACCAAGGTCGCGGTTGGCGGGCCGGCCCTGCTGCGCGAGCTCGGCCTCTCGGAGCCCGACGCCCTCGCCGAGAAGGCGGCCGGCTGGCGGGCCGAGGGCGCCGCGGTGCTCTACGTGTCGCGCGACGGCGAGGTGTCCGGCGCGATGGCGCTCGAGGACGAGATCCGGCCGGAGTCGAGGGAGGCCGTCGAGGGGCTGCACCGCCTCGGCAAGCGGGTGGTGATGATCACCGGCGACGCCAGGCAGGTCGCCGAGTCGGTGGCGTCGCGGCTCGGGGTCGACGAGACCTTCGCCGAGGTGCTGCCCGAGGACAAGGACGCCAAGGTCGCCGAGCTCCAGCACCGCGGGCTCAAGGTCGCGATGGTCGGCGACGGCGTCAACGACGCCCCCGCGCTGGCCAGGGCGGACGTCGGCATCGCCATCGGCGCCGGCACCGACGTGGCGATCGAGTCGGCCGGCGTGGTGCTCGCCTCCGACGACCCGCGCGGCGTGCTCGGCGTGATCCGGCTGTCACGGGCGAGCTACCGCAAGATGCTCCAGAACCTCGGCTGGGCGACCGGCTACAACCTGATCGCCGTGCCGCTGGCGGCCGGCGTGCTCGCCTGGGCGGGGATCACCCTGGCCCCGGCGGTCGGCGCGGTCCTGATGAGCCTGTCGACCATCGTGGTCGCGCTGAACGCGCAGCTCCTCCGCCGCATCGACCTACGCCCGACCGCCAGCCCCACCGGCCCGGCGAGCTAGGTCTACCCGGCCGATCCGGCCGATCCGGCCGTCAGGTTGGTGACAGGGTCCCGCGGCGGCGCCGGTCCCGCCAGGGCGGGCGGCGACGCGCGGGTCGCCCCAACCAGGGCAAAATGAAAGCGAGGAATTCCTTCTCCTCGCCACTATTAATATATATCGCACCGGGGGTCTTGCGGCAAGGCCCCCGTCGTGGCGCAAAATCGCGGCCGTATCTGACAGACCAGGGGGTCGCGAATTGCGTTTCTTGTTGTCCACGTACGGATCGCGCGGGGACGTCGAACCGATGGCGGGGCTCGCGATGCGGTTGCGCGAGCTCGGCGCGGAGGTGGCGGTGGCGGCGCCGGCGGACTTCGCGGAACTGTTCGACCGTGCCGGGGTGCCGCTGGTGCCGCTTGGCCAGCCCATCCGGCGGATGGTGGCCGAGGCGAAGCCGGGGGACTTCTTCGCGCGCGTTGGAGTGATGATGGAGACGCATCACTCCACGCTGGTCGCGGCGGCCGAGGGATGTGACGCGCTGGTGGCGACCGGCTCGATGCCGTCCTCGGCCGCCGCGCGCTCGGTGAGCGACGCGCTCGGAATTCGTTACGTGCACGCGAGTTTTCACCAGGTGGCGCTGCCCTCGCCGTACCGCCGGCCGTTCGAGTGGCCGGGGCGGCCGCTGCCGGCGGACGTGACCGACAACCGGGTGCTCTGGGATTTGGACGTCGAGAACATGAATGCCTTGTTCGGCAAGGCGTTCAACGACCATCGGGCACGGATCGGGCTGCCGCCGGTGGACAACGTCCGCGATCACGTCCTCACCGATCACCCATGGCTGGCGGCGGATCCGCTGCTGTGCCCGTGGCGGACTCCGGCGGACCTCGACGTCGTGCAGACCGGCGCGTGGATCCTGCCGGACGAGCGCCCGCTCCCGGACGAGCTCGTGGCCTTCCTGGACGCCGGGGAACCGCCGGTGTACGTGGGCTTCGGCAGCATGTCCCTCCGGGGCGCGGAAGGCGTGAACCGGGCGGCGATCCAGGCGGTCCGCGCGCACGGCCATCGTGTCGTCCTCTCCCGAGGCTGGGCCGACCTGGCGCCGATCGACGACCTCGACGACTGTCTCGCGATCGGCGAGGTCAACCAGCAGGCCCTGTTCGTCCGCGTGGCCGCGGTGGTACACCACGGCGGGAGCGGTACGACGGCGACGGCGGCCCGGGCGGGCGTGCCGCAGGTGGTGGTGCCGCAGGTGGTGGACCAGCCGTACACGGCCGCACGCGTGGCCGCGCTGGGCATCGGCGCGGCGCACGACGGGCCCGTCCCAACCACCGAGTCGCTGTCGGCCGCGCTCAAGGTGGCCCTGGATTCCCCGACCCGTGAACGAGCGGGCGCCGTGGCGGGCGAGATCCGAACCGACGGCACGACGGTGGCCGCGAACCTGTTGCTCGAGCCCGGAAGGCTGGCGTGAACTCCCTCAGCACAAGCGTTTTCGAGCTTCCCGAGCGCCTCGCGGCCAAGGCCGACCCGGCCCTGATCGCCGCCGACGAGAAGCACTTCGCGGCCATCGCGGAGAGTCTCGAGCATTCGATCTCCGAGCTGTCGGACCGGCTCGAGACCACGCGCCGGGCGCCGGGCGGCACGGGCCAGGCCGCGATGGACCGGGACATGCAGGTGCACCGGCTGACCGCTCGCCTGCGCACCCTACGCCGCTTTGGTCTCGACCTGTGCCTCGGGCGCGTGGTCGGCGCGGACGGCGCCGAGCCGGTGTACATCGGGCGGCTCGGCCTCACCGACAGGCAGGGCCACCGGCTTCTGGTCGACTGGCGCGCACCCGCGGCCGAGCCGTTCTTCGGCGCCACGCACGGCAACCCGATGGGGCTGGCCAGCCGGCGCAGATACCGCTGGAGCCGCGGCCGGGTCAGCGACTACTGGGACGAGGTGTTCACCGCGGACGAGTTCGAGGGGCACGCCGCCGCGCTCGACGACCAGTCCGCGTTCATCGCGAGCCTGGGCGGCACCCGGTCGCCGCGGATGCGCGACGTCCTCGGCACCATCCAGGCCGACCAGGACGCCATCATCCGCGCGGGATCCGCCGGTGCGCTCGTCGTCGACGGCGGGCCGGGCACGGGCAAGACCGTGGTCGCGCTGCACCGCTCCGCGTATCTGCTGTACTCCGACCCCCGCCTCGGCCACCACCGCGGCGGCGTGCTGTTCGTCGGTCCGCACCGGCCGTACCTGGCCTACGTCTCCGACGTCCTGCCCAGCTTGGGGGAGGAGGGCGTGCGGACCTGCACGCTGCGGGATCTCGTCCCCGAGGGAGCCACGGCCGCGCCCGAGGCGGATCCGCGGGTGGCGTCGCTGAAGGCGTCCGCGGAGCTGGTGAAGGCGATCGAGCCGGCGGTCAGGCTCTATGAGCGGCCGCCGACCAAGGAGGCGACGGTCACGACCCCGTGGTTCGACGTCCAGGTGACCGCCGCCGACTGGGCCGAGGCGTTCGAGGCGCCCGGTCCCGTGACGCCGCACAACCAGGCGCGCGAACAGATCATGGACGAGCTGGTGCAGATCCTCCTGGACAAGCACGGCCTCGAGAACGGCGCGGAGGACGACGTCCCATCCGACCAGCTCCGCCGGTCGTTGCTGCATGACCGGGAGCTGCGCTCGGCGCTCAACCGGGCCTGGCCGTTGCTCGAGCCGACCGAGATCGTCGGCGACCTGTTCACCGTCCCCGCCTACCTGCGGAAGTGCGCTCCGTCGCTCAGCCGCGACGACGTCCTGGCGTTGCAGCGCGACGATGCGCACGCCTGGACGGTGTCCGACCTCCCGCTCCTCGACGCGGCACGGCAGCGGGTCGGCGACCCGGACGCGTCCCGGCGCAAGCGCCGGCGAGCGGCCGCCCTGGCGGCCGAACGGGAGGAGATGGACCGGGTCGTCGAGCACCTGGTCGCCACCGACGACTCCGAGATGCGGGTGATGTCGATGCTGCGCGGGCGGGACCTCCGGGACGCGCTGGTCTCGGACGCCGCGGTGCCCCGCGCGAAGCCGGACCTGCTCGCCGGCCCGTTCGCGCACGTCGTCGTCGACGAGGCCCAGGAGCTGACCGACGCCGAGTGGCAGATGCTCCTGCTCCGCTGCCCGTCGCGGAGCTTCACGATCGTGGGTGACCGTGCACAGGCCCGGCACGGATTCCTCGAGTCGTGGGAGGAGCGGCTCGAGCGGGTGGGCATCGACCGGATCACCCTGGCCTCGCTGACCATCAACTACCGGACCCCGAAGGAGGTCATGGCCGAGGCCGAGCCGGTCATCCTGGCCGCGCTGCCGGATGCCAACGTGCCGACGTCCATCCGTGGCAGCGGCCGCCCCGTCCTGCACGGATCCGTCGCGGAGCTCGGGCCGATCCTCGACACCTGGCTCGCCGAGCATGCCGAGGG
>JBEDUQ010000365.1:0-2189 GCA_040414855.1 Actinomycetota bacterium | reverse complement strand
CGGTGTTCACCGTCGCCTGGGCGACGCTGGTCTACTTCCCTGTTGCCCACTGGGTGTGGGGCGGCGGCTGGCTGAGCAGCCTCGGGATCGAGGACTTCGCCGGCGGAACGGTCGTCCACGTCAACTCCGGCGCCGCGGGGCTCGCGCTCGCTCTCGTCATCGGCAAGCGGCGAGGCTGGGGCAAGGACCCGATGCGGCCGCACAACCTCACGCTGGTGCTGCTCGGCGCGGGGCTGCTGTGGTTCGGCTGGTTCGGCTTCAACGCGGGCTCCGAGCTGGCGGCGGACGGGACCGCCGCCCTCGCCTTCCTGAACACCCAGGTCGCGACCGCCGCCGCGGCCGGCAGCTGGCTGCTGGTGGAGCGGTTCCGTGACGGCAAGCCCACCACTTTGGGGGTCGCCTCGGGCGCCGTCGCGGGGCTGGTCGCGATCACGCCCGCGTGCGCGTTTATCGCTCCATGGGCGGCGATCCTGCTCGGGGGCGCGGCCGGTGCCGTCTGCTGCTACGCGGTCGGGCTGAAGCACCGGCTCGGCTTCGACGACGCGCTCGACGTGGTGGGCGTGCACCTCGTCGGCGGCGCGTTCGGCGCGCTATCGCTGGGGTTCCTGGCCGCTTACCCGCTGCTCTCCGGGCAGCGCAAGGGGCTGTTCTACGGCGGCGGAATCGAGCAGCTCGGCGTGCAGGCGCTCGGCCCGGTCGCGGTCGGCCTCTACTCCTTCACCATCGCCTGGATCCTCGGCAAGATCATCGACAAGACGATGGGCTTCCGGGTCTCCGAGGAGGACGAGGTGACCGGAGTCGACATCACGCAGCACGCCGAGACCGCCTACGACTTCGGCAGCATCCACACTGTCCACACCGAGCGCGCCATAGCCGTTGAGCTCGAAGAGGTGCCCGAGGAAGCCGAACCTGTCAGCCGCTCACGCTAGCGGTCTGCGCTGAGGACAACACGCACGGCACCTCGATCACGACGATGGTCGGGCCTCCGCTGGGGCTGCTCACGGCCAGGATGCCATCGAACGTGGCCAGCCGCCGCTCCGTCCCGGCGAGCCCGGTCCCGCTCGCCGGGTCGGCGCCGCCAACGCCGTCATCATCGACCAGCGCGCGGAGCATCCCGTTCTCGTGGGTCACGCGGATGAGGATCGTCGAGGCATCGGCGTGCTTGGCGGCGTTGTTCAGCGCCTCGGCGACCGCGAAGTAGACGGCCGACTCGACCGGCGCGGGCGGCCGTCCGGGGAGCTGGATGTCGGTCAGCGTCAGGATCGGGCAGTCCAGGGCGAGCGCCTTGATCGCCTCGCCGAGCCCCCGGTCGGCGAGAACGGGCGGGTAGATGCCACGGACCAGGTCACGAAGCTCGGACAGGGCAAGCGTGGCGGTATTCCGGCAGTCGGCGACCAAGGCGGTGGCCTCGACCGGGCTTGTTGCGATGAGCTTCTCGGCGGTGCGCAGGTTGATGCCGAGCGCGACAAGCCGCGCCTGCGCTCCGTCGTGCAGGTCTCGCTCCAGGCGGCGCAGCTCGGCCGCTGCCGAGTCGACGGCCTCGGCGCGTGTTCTGGTGAGCCGCTCCACCTGAGCGGTCAGCCCGTTCCTGCGCGCCCGGACGTCGGCGACGATCGTGCGCCTGCACAGCACGAACCCGCCGGTCAGGCAGGCCGCCCCGAGCAAGACCAGCTCCTCGATGTACAGCTGATCCCGAAGCCAGCCATACCACTCGAGGTCATAGGTGTAGTGGCCGAAGGCCGCGCTCTCGAACAGCACCCACGCGCCGAGGCCGGTCAGCCCGACGGCCGCCAGGTACCCCGCGCGCCGCGGCTGCGCGACGGTGTAGGCGGCCACGAGGGCGATGGTGAGCAGGCAGAATCCGTAGGATCCGGCCAGCGTCGTCGCGCTGAACAGGTTCGCCGACCCTGACTGGGTATACAGCGAGAACGCGCCGAAGACCGCCAGGTACCCGAAGGTCACCGGAAGCAGGGCGACGCCCCAGCCGAGGTCGCGCAGCCGGGGCACCCTGATGACCAGCGCGCTGGTATCTTGCCCGCGCAGCCGGCGCCAGAGCAAGAGCGCCACGCGCCGCGCGAACAAGACGAAGATCGTGTAGAGGACGAGCAGTCCGATGAAGGCCACGGCATTCATCATCGCGCCGTCGGCAGGCACAAGGCCATGGGACGGGACCTACTTGTCACGGTAGG
>JBEDUQ010000364.1:0-3977 GCA_040414855.1 Actinomycetota bacterium | reverse complement strand
TGACGGCGTCCACCATCACGGCGACCGGCGGCGACAGCACTTGGACGATCACGCCGCCGAGGCCCTTGCCGCTGGTCTCCGCGGCGGCCTGGGAGGCCGCGAGCCGCCCGTTCCCGTCGACCAGCTGGTCGTCGTCGACCACTCGCGGCAGCAGGGCGAAGTCGGCGAGCTGGTAGAGCACGGTGAGGATGCCCGCCACGAACGCCAGGCCGTAGAGCAGCTCCATGCTTGCAAGGCCGACCCAAACGGCCGCCGGGATCACGCCGATGAGCAGGAACCGGCCGGCGTCCGCGCCGATCATCAACGGCCGCCGCCGGCGCCGGTCAACCAGGACCCCCAGCGGCAGCGTCGCGACCAGGAACGGCAGGAACTGAGCTCCGCGCAGGATGCCAAGCTGGCCGGGGCTGGCACGCAGCGTGACGATCGCCAGCAGCGGCAGGGCGAGCTCGCCGATCTGGGAACCGAACCACGAGACGGTTGACCCGAACCAGAGCCGCCGGAAGTCGCGGTTGCCCCAAGCGCTCCGCGTGGCCGACGCGTCGACTGTCGTACCCGTCTGCGTAACCTGAGTCATGGCCAGAGAGGTTATGACATAACCCTTCTCATGGCAATGCCGGTTACACTGGTGCGATGAGTGATGTGAGCTCCGCGACGGCGGCACCGGGTCGGCTCGAGCTGGTCCGTCGCTTCGTCAACACCCGGGACATCGAGGCGAACCGCGACACCCTCGCCACGACCATCGGGCTGGAAACCTGGCTGCGCGGCGCCGGCCTGCTGGATGCGGACACGCAACCTCCGCAACCTCCCGTCGGCGCCGCCGACCGCACGCACGCGGTCGAGGTACGCGAGGGGCTGCGGGCGCTGCTGCTCGCCAACCATGACAACCGGCCAGCGCCGGCCGAGGCGGTGCGGGTCCTGAACGGCGCCATGCGCCGGGCGGCGCTATCGCCCAGCTTCTCCGTCGCCACCGTGGCGCGGTGGACGGTCGAGCCGGCGACGGGCGGGGTGGACGGCGCTCTCGGGCGGCTGCTGGGAGTGGTCATCGAGACGATGGCCGACGGTACCTGGCCGAGGCTCAAGGCGTGCATGAACGACGACTGCCAGTGGGCGTTCTACGACAAGTCCCGAGCGCGGTCCGGAAAGTGGTGCTCGATGGGCGTCTGCGGCAACCGCGCCAAGCAGCGCGCCTGGCGCAGCCGGCAAGCGGAGGCGGAGGCGGAGACCGCCGGCTGAGCTCGGAACCCCAACGGGAGTGGACGTGCACCGGCGGCGCACCACCTCCGGGCCGGTGTTGCGCTGCCGGACCGGGGCAACGGGAACGACACTCCTACCCGGTGGGCGCGCTGGCACGGGGCGGCTTGCGGCGCCGTGTCGGCTCCTCGATAGGCGTTCGGCGCGGCCGCAGGTCGGATCGCAGCAGCGCGATCGTTCCGACGAGGCCGAGGATGCCGGCGATCGCGATGGCGATGGCCGGGCCCAGACCTTGCGCGATGGCGCCGGCGAGGGTGAATCCGACGCCTTGCAGGGTCATCAGCCCGGCCGAGTTCAGCGTCATGGTGCGCGCAAACAGCTCGGGCGGCGCCGCGTCGCGCGTGCGGGCGTCCAGGCCGAGCATGTAGAAGCCGGAGGCGCCGGAGGCGACCAGGAGGGCCAGGGCGATCGGGATCGACGGGTCGAACGCGAAGGCGAGGTAGGGAAGGAACCCCGCGGCCGCGGCGGGCGCGACCAGGCGTCGCTGCTGTCGTTGGGTCAACAGGCGAACGCCGGCGATGTCGCCGGCGATGATGCCGACGGGCAGGGCGACCAGCCACCAGCCGACCAGGGTCGAGGAGCCGTGGTGCGCGGCGACGTAGGGGGCGGCCACCGCCTCCGGCGCGACCGAGAACATCGGCACCAGCCAGCCCACCAGCAGCAGCCGGCGTAGCTCGGTGTGCGCAAAGATCGTGCGGGCGCCTCGGAGCGAGTCTCGCAGCAACCCCGCCTGGATTGCCTGGCCGGCGTTGTTGTAGTCGGCGACGGCAAACCGCACGACCGCCGCCGAGAACGCGAAGGTGGCCGCGTTCACCAGCAGGGAGCCGCTCGGGGTGAGCACGATCAGCAGCGCGCCGCCCCCGGCGTTGCCGCCGAGCTGCGCGACCTGGCCGGCGATCCGCAAGAGCGACCGTGCCGGGACGTACGCGTCCTCAGGAACGGCCGAGCGCGCCAGGACCACCCGGGCGCCGCTGGAGATCGAGGCGAGCGTGCCGATCGCCAGCAGCATCCCGAGCAGGACGGGGACCGGGATCGCGGGCCAGGCCATGGTCGCCGCCAGCAGCGCCGAGGCCAGGTCGCAGCTCGCCACCAGCTGACGCGGCCGGACGCGGTCGATGACGCCCGAGAGGAGTCCCCCGCCGACCAGGTAGGGCAGGAATCCGAGCGCGAAGGTCAGCGATGCCAGCAGGGGAGACGCCGTCCGGCGGTAGACGAGGATGGTCAGCGCGACCGCGGCGATGCTGCTGCCGCTGATCGAAACCAGCTGGGACGCGAACAGCGCCTGGAACTGGCGGGACTGAAGCGCCTGGCGGTAGCCGATCCGTTGTGTGGCTTGGCTGCTCATGCCTGTCAGCCTCCGCACACGAGCGAACCGGCGCGAATGATTCGCGCGAGAGCGTATCTTCGTGGAATGACGCTGCTTGCGCTGCGGACGCAGGACTCGCTGATGGCGGTGCGGTTTGCCTGCTCGCCCGCCTGGGAGACGATGGCCGCGGTCCGCACGCTCGTCGACGAGCGTGCACGCTCCTACCACGAGCCCTGGCACCGGCTCGTCCGCGAGCGCGTGGCCCGGCTCGACCTGGCGCCGCTGCACGCGGTCGGGCCGCCTCGGGGCTTCACCGTTGATTTCCTGACGCCGCCACCGCGAATGGCCTTGCCACGTCTGCGCGACCAGCTCGCCGAGATCCGCGCGACGCCGCCGGCGCAGGTCGCGCACGAGCTCCAGCGGTGTCGCGAGACGGTTGGCGACAAGGAGTACCTCCGCCTGGTCGACTCCTTCCTGGCGGATCCCGCGGGGGCGCGCGACCTGCTCGCCGCGCGTGTGCACGAGGTCTGGAGCGGGCTGGTCGCGCCGTTCTGGATCCGCGTGCGAACGCTCCTGGACCGCGACATCGAGCAGCGCTCCCGGACGCTGGCGCGCCACGGCCTCCGCCGCGTCCTGGACGAGCTCCACCCACGGATCCGCTGGACCAAACGCGGTCTCTCGGTCGCCGACCGCAGCGGCCGCACCGTCAACGTGGACGAGCGCGGGCTGATCCTGATGCCGAGCGCCTACCTGTGGCCAAACGTCGTCGCGATCGTGGACGAGCCGTGGCAGCCAACCATCGCCTACCCCGCCCGCGGTATCGCCGAGCTGTGGCGCGCGCCGACCACACCGCCCGATGCGCTGGCACGCCTGCTCGGCCAGACCCGCGCGCTGGTGCTGGCCGGCCTCGACCAGCCCCTGTCGACCACCGCGCTCGCCGCGCTCCTCGAGCTGAGCGCCGCGGGAGCATCGCGCCATCTCCTGGCCCTGCGCGACAGCGGCCTCGTCTCCGCCGCACGGCATGGCCACGAGGTCCGCTACCGACGAACGGCTCTGGGCTCCGCCCTGCTCCACGGCGGCCGCCCATGAGCCGCTGATCCCGCCTTCGACGGGGAAGCGGTTCGTGGGTCGTAACGATCTCGTGCCGACCTCGTACCGGTGCCTTGTGATCCTCGGCTGGTGGCGACCCCGAGCAGTGGCCGGAGGAGGGGCACGGTGGAGCGCATGCGCGCACCGGGCGTGAGCCTGCTCGATGGGGGTTGTGGCTGGCCGCGATCGGCGGCGAGGTTGCGAGCGGGGGGGACTCCGCGCCGGCGGCGGCCATCGCGCGGTGGATGGGCTACCACGCGGTCAAGGCGCACCTGCCGCCGGAGCAGTACCGGTCCCGCTACAGCTGCGCCTGGGCGACGCCCGCACGCTG